>NZ_JBQNBU010000028.1:0-28516 GCF_052169795.1 Catonella sp. | reverse complement strand
TGCAAAGATTATAAAGACTGTATGGGGAGTTGGATACAAGATTGAAAAATAAATTGTTTCGCAGTGTCAGAATAGAAATTATAACCTATGTGATAATATGTTTCCTGCTTTCACTTGTTACTACAATATTTATAACTTTTGGGTTGTTCATGCTTAGAGAAGTGCTTAAGCGAGATAGTATAAATCATACAGTTACAATGGAAAGCAGTAATGTAAATAATAGATTGGGAGAGGGCAATACAAATTCAATTCTCCGTTATCAGGATGAAGCAAGGATCAAAATGACCGAGAGCCGTAGGTTTGCGGGGTTTATCATACTTGAAGTGATAGCTTGTTTCATCTTCTTTTTTTCTGTTTATTTTATATTCTTTACAAAGAAGATAACAAATTATTTTGAACAGTTGGATAAGGGAATAGAAGAATTTTCAGAAGGTAATTTTAATATTAAATTTGAAGTAAGGAATGAAGATGAACTGTCTAATATGGCAAGAAATCTTAATAGGACGACAGGAGAAATAAAGCGGATTCTTGATAAGGAAAGGAACGAGGAAAAGAATCGAAAGGAATTTATTACAAGTATAGCCCATGATTTGCGTACACCGCTTACCTCTGTAATAGGTTATTTACAGCTGGTAATGTCCAAATTTCCAGAAAGCAGAAATAATGAAGATATACTTATTAAAAATGAAGAATATGTTAAAGTTGCTTATGAAAAAGCAATAAGACTTCAGGGACTTATAGAAGATTTATTCTCATTTACCAAAACAGATTCTACCGAACTTAGGCTTCATTTAGCAGAAATAGACATAGTTAAGCTTATGGAACAGCTGGCTGATGAATGTTATCCCAGCCTTCAGGAAGGGGGACTTAGCTTAGAGTTTAGAAAGTCAGCAGAAATGATGATGATAGAGGCAGATGGAGAGCTGATGGCAAGAGCCGTAGCCAATTTACTTACTAATGCCATAAAATATGGTAAGGATGGTAAAAAAATTATTATAGACTTATATCAGGAAGATAAGAAAAGTGATCTTTATATTAGGGTTATAAATTATGGAAGGCTAATTCCAAAGAAAGATATTGAGCATATTTTTGACAGATTTTATCGGGTAGAAGATTCAAGATCGCTTGAAACAGGAGGCACAGGGCTTGGGCTTGCGATTACTAAAAACATAGTAAATCTGCATGGTGGAAGTATTAGTGTGAAAAGTGATTTATATGGAACTGTGTTCGAGATAGTTTTGCCTGTAAAGTAGGGGAGGAAAGATGTGAAGAATGTATTGTTCTTTATGCTGTCTTTATTTTTAATTTTTGCTAATTCTATTGATGCCACAAGACTCCGTACTTCTCTTGCCAAATCAGCTGTAGAAAGATATGAAGTTAAGAAGGTAGTATCCTCGCTTGGAAATCTTGAGATAGATTATGGGATTAATGGTTACCTGCGGACTTCATCAGTTATTAGAGTAAAGGTTGTATTAAAAAATGCAAAAAAAGACTTCGAAGGAAGTATTCATTTAAGATATTATTCGGTAGGAGATGCCTTATCGTCTTATAGTGAAAAAATCAGGTTGAAGCAGGGGGAAGATGCTGTAATCTGTTTTTATCCATTTTTAAATACGGTTTCACCTAGATTTATTATTGCAATTTTAGATGAAAAAGGTAAGGAAGTAGAACACTTTTCATCTGATATTGAAGAGGGAAAAGTAGATGAAAATTCAGAATTAGTGGTTGCGAGTCTGTTGCCGAAAGATAATAAGATTTCATTTTTTGGAGAAAAAACTTTTAGGATAAAACGGATTTATTTAAAGGAAGAGCAGATAGAGGGGGATTATCGTGATCTCAGTTTATTTGACCTGATTATAAAACCTGATAATGCAGAAAAAGTACTTAAAACCAAGACCATTGCCGTTCTTGAGGAGAGAGAAAGAAATGGTGGGGTGACAATATCCGAAAAAGATGCTGTAAATTTTAATCTAAAAAGGCTTTATCTTGGAAGGGAAGACCGTTTAGAATGGATTTGGAAGGCAGAAAATGTACTTATTCCGGTTTTGGAGGATCTCGCAATAAGGACAGAAAAATATGTAGCAATTATTATTATCTATATAATAGTAGCCTGTCCTGTTACTTATTTCATTCTTGCAAAAAGAAAGAGAAAGGTACAATATTGGATTTTTGTGCCGGTATGGTCGCTTATTTTTACGGCAATAATATATATGGTAAGTGCGGATAGTAGAATAGATGGAATGTATATGAAGTATGTATCAGTTTTAGACTTTCGTAAGGATAGCCATATTGAAAATGTATCATTCTCAGTAACCAATTCATCTAATCTTCCGTATAAATTAGAGATTAATAATGGATATAAGGTAGAAAGCTTATATGGAAGCTATCCACAGATAGGAGAGCAGGAAGGGGATAAGGTAAAATACAATATTGCAAGTAAGGTAAACGGAGCAGACATAAATGTTATGGAAGCAACAGCCTTTGATACACTTTTTCTTAGAGCATCAGGAGTGCCTGAAATATCAGTGAAAAATACAGGAAGAATCTATCGTAATCAAAATATAGTAAAGGGCGAGTTTAAGAATGAGCTCGGTATTAATCTAAATAAAGTTTTTGCTGTATATGATGATGAGATTATATATATTGGAGATGTGGCAAAGGGCGAGAGCAGGATTTTTAAGGCTGAGGCGGGAAAGGTATTTCTTGATAATTTTTCAGTGAGGCTTCAAGATTCCGTTTTTTTAAATAAAATTTTTAATTTTGCGTATGAGGGAGAAGACCCTAAGATTCAGAATTTGATGACAGTGGTTTTAGAAAAAATATCAGCCTTAAGAAGCAATGAGCCTTGTTTTGTAGCATTATCATCCGGCAGATTGAGAGGAGAGTTTGCATCTGATGCAGCTAATATAGGCGGATATACGATAATGATACTTCCTGCGGAAAAGAAAGCGGATATAGGCACAGATTCAGATAATTTTATAAATTCTATAGGGAAACTTCCGATGATGGCAGGTGATGGAAGTTATGGATTTTCTACCGGTGCATTTTTGAATAGAAATTCTATAGATATAAGCTATGTATTGGATAAAAATAAGAAGCCTAAAAAACTTATGTTGCTATCTTTATATAAGGAAGAGATAAATCCATGTAAGGTATATATTTTAAATCATTTGACCGGGCGTTATGACTTTATTTTTTATCCTGATGATAACTTTGTCAGACAAATAAGGGATTATGTAAGTACCGGAGGGCAGGATGGATTTGACAGGGGTAAAGATCAGACTTTTAATATCAATTCAGTCTATGTTAAAGATGGGAAGATTACTCTCAGATACGAGATAGGTCAGTCACCTTATGATGTGATATCGTCTTTTTATATACCTAATATACCTAAAATATCACTGGAGTATGAAGAATGATTGAAATAGAAAATTTAGTCAAGAAATTTGGAACAACCAAAGCGTTGGATGGGTTGTCTCTTAAGATTGAGGATAATGCACTGTATGGCTTTGTTGGACCTAATGGAGCAGGCAAGACTACTGCAATGAAAATAATTTCAGGGATTATTCCCGCTGATTCAGGCAGTGTAACAATAAGTGGTAATGCAGGTGGAGAGACTTTAAGAGTAAGGAATAATATAGGATATGTGCCGGATTTTTTTGGAGTATATGACAATCTGAAGGTGATTGAATATATAGAATTCTTTGCTTCTGCTTACAATATGATAGGCAGGGAAGCTGAAAGAAAATGCTTGAAGATTCTTGATGAGTTTGGATTTGCTGATAAGTTGGACTTTTTCGTGGATGACCTTTCAAGAGGGCAGAAGCAGAAATTATGTCTGGCTCGTGCACTCATACATGATCCTCAACTTTTAGTATTGGATGAGCCTACTTCGGGAATGGATCCCAAGGCAAGGATAGAAATAAGAAATTTTCTTAAAAGGCTGAACGAACAAGGGAAAACAATAATAATAAGTTCACATATCTTACATGAAATTTCAGAACTGGTAACCGGTCTTGCAGTTATTGAGGGAGGAAGAACAGTAATGAGTGGAAGCATCGAGGAAATAGAAACCAAGATGCATGTGGAAAATCCTATTGTTATGAAGGTAAGAGAAGGGGTGGATATTGCAGTGGAAGTTTTAAAAGAAGATGAAGCAGTAATTAATCTTACAATTACAGAAGATAATGAATTTTATATAAGCTATGGCGGTTCAGAAGAAGATGAAGGATATTTGCTAAAAAGAATGGTAGAAGCAGGAGTTTTTGTTTCTTCATTTGGTAGAAGAGGGCATGATTTGGAATCTGTATTTATGAAAATTATGGAGTAATTATGAAGAAATATAAGACAAATGCATTATATGCAAAAGAACTCAGGCAATCTGTTCGTAGTATTAAGTTCCCAATAACGGTAGGCTTGTATTGCTTTATAATTGCAGTAATCGGTCTTTTTACCTTGGTGGCAATATCAGCTTCAGGCTATCCTATATATAATGCTTACACCATCAAACAAGACTTTATTGTGTTTTACTCAATACTATTTGGCTTAGAATTTGGACTGGCCTTATTTGCAGTACCTGCTCTTACCGGAGGAACAATTTCAGGAGAGAGGGATCATGGAACGCTTGAAATGTTGCTTGCTACAGCATTGGGAACAAAGAGGATAATTCTTGGAAAACTTCTTTCAGCTATAAGTAAACTTATGTTCTATGTATTTTCGAGCCTTCCTGTTCTTGCACTTATATTTATCTTTGGAGGAGCCGGTATAGGAGATCTTGGGAAATATATTCTGCTTATAATACTTATGTCATTATATATAGGTAGTTTTGGAATACTTATGTCTACTGTTTTAAGAAAAACAAGTACGGCTATGGCGGTGTCATATATTTGGGTTATGTTTATTACACTAGGTACAATTTTTATTGCATTTATAAGTAATGTATTTTCTGCAACCAACAATGACTCGTTACATCTTATATTTTTACTGAATCCGGTAGTGACAATGTTTTCGCTCTTAGATACACAGATAGGGTTGCCTGATATTATAGGGAACTACATTAACTTTCAAAACAATACAAGCTTTGTTATGGAATACTGGTTTGTATTAAGTCTTGCTGTTCAAATGGTAATCACAATAATTAATATATTCGTGGCAGCTTATCTGCTAAATCCATTTAGGAAAAGAGCGAATCAATGAAGCGTAAAAACTTCTTTGAAAGTTTAACTTCTGCCATTTTTTCTTTATATTCGGATGTATTTAGTTCTTCTATGAAATTAAGCTCATACTTTTTATTTATACCGCCCTCCATAAGCAGGAGGGCAGCTTTATTATAGGCTATGGCAGCTATAACTTCATTGTCATAACGGCCTATTATTACAGAGCCTCTAATGTTAATTTTAACCACATATATAGGTTTTGGAAACTTTTTTTCGAGTCTTACTCCTGCATAGCGATTAATGATTTCCAGATTTTCATATCTAAAGTCCAAATTATCTCCATTTAGGAATATGTAATCTTTTCCGGGGACGGCAAAACTTCTAATTCCATAGCGATGCATAATATTAGCCTGCATTCCATAATCTGCAACAAAATAATGCCTGCCTCTTCGAACTATTTTGTGATGTGAATAATAGAATAAATCTTCGGCTGAAAATTTCATTACTTCAGATGGAGAAAAATAGTATTCAAAAAATTTTTTTCTTAAATAGATAGGGTTTTTAATATAGATGCCATTATCACGGAAATTAATAATAGTTACCCATTTTTCAAAGTTCAGCTTCATATTTTCATCATAATCATTAATAGTTATATTGCTATTGTTGGAAATTAGGGATACAGCCTCGTTATATGCGGTATGAGCGGTACTGCTATTCTCAAAACTGCCTAGGCTTATATGTTTAGCTTTGTAAGTAAAAGAAGCTATATATTGATTTTTTCCTTTAGAATCTACTCTTTTATATACACCTTTTAATGGCTGTGTCATAATAAATGCTCCTTAAATATAAATACTGACTTTATTTTTATGTTATCATGCTTTGAAATATCTGTCAAAAGAAGTAAAAAAATCAAGTTCAAAATTACACAAAATTATACAGCTGTAGCATTAAAAAATTATATAAAATTTATGTAAATAATACTTTGAGATTTAAAATACTTTGCTGAATGCCCAAAATTAAGCTTTTTTATTGACAAGGAAGAAATTAAAGATTATACTTACGAGCGTAGTTTATGTAACAAAATTGTAATATATTTGCAATATATAGCTAAACTATTAAAAAAGGTAGTTGATAATCAGAGAAATAGGAGAAAAAATGAAAAAAGGATTTAAGTTGTTGTTCTTAGGGACAATGTCAGCCTGTCTTTCACTTACGATGTTACCGCAGCTCTGTTTTTATAGTGCTAAGGCGGAAACAATCAGTACAGAAGAGATAGGGAGTAATTCAGATTTAAAAACAGAATTGCCTAATATGGATAGTAAGAGTATAGAGACGGAAGAGAAAGAAGCTAAGCAGGCAGAGGAAGAAGAGCAGAAGGCTGAAGTTGCTAAAAAGCAGGCAGAAGAAGAGAAAAAAGCTGCTGAAGTTGCTAAAAAACAGGCAGAAGAAGAGAAAAAGAAAGCAGAAGAGAATAAAAATGCCTACAATATTAAGATGACTGCTGAAGATAGAGCAAATCTTTATCGCCTTGTTCAGTCTGAAGTAGGCTATATGGATGAGAAAAGCAAGCTTTTTGTAGCAAGTGTTGTGCTTAACAGAGTTAAACACAAAAGCTTTCCAAATACTGTAACCGGAGTAGTTATGGCACATAATCCAAGAACAGGAGTTTATCAGTTTTCACCGGTTAAACCGGGTGGAAGATTTTGGAATTGTGAAGCAAGTAAAGAGACTAAAAAAGCTGTTGATAAGGTGCTTAAAAATGGAGATTATTCTAAGGGGGCAGTTGCTTTTGTAGCAAAAAAATATACAACAGCTAAGGCAGCAGCCTGGTTTGACAATAATCTTCGCCATCTCTTCCATCACAATGGACAGGATTATTATAAGTATAGATAAAATTAAATATAATATTTATTATAGGAATTTCCGACTTTACAGAGTTGGGAGTTCCTTCTTTTTAATTTACGAAAACCTTACAAATTTTTAAAATAAGTGATAAGATTTGTATTTTATGTTATACTATGGGAAGATGATACAGATATGTGGCAGTGGGTAGGTTTAAGACTTGTTAATGAAAGGGAGAGGTAAAAAATGAGGCTGAAAGGAAGAATAGTAGTATCATTTATGGTAGTAATGATAATACCGTTAATTCTTATTAATGTGGCATTTTTTACTATAATAAAGACCAGATTCTCTTTAATTGACACCGCCGGAGATGAATATAACATAAGCATCATAACTTCAATATCCAATCCAATCGGTTATATAAACAAGCTTATAGAGGAAGATTACAAAGAACTTAGGGCTTACTTAAAGAATGGGCAGGAACATTTAGATGACAGTGAATATTTGGACAAATTTTCGCAAAAAATAGATAATAAATATTCATATATTTATATTATTAAGGGAAAGCAACTTATTTATGGAAAGAATATGGAACTTTATGATAAAATAGAATATGAACTTTATGATTATGCAATTGGTTCAGATGAAAGCATGGGTTATTTTGAAAATAATGGCTTTAATGTGATGGTTAGACATGTGGGTACTTTAACTGATGGTTCGAACCTGTTTTTTGTGACAAACATATCTGAATTGGAAACAGAATCAAAATTAGCCTGGGGACAGCTTACAGCAAGCTTTGTGCTGATTATGCTTCTTACAGGGCTGACACTTTCTTACTGGCTGTATACCAGTGTTGCAAAGCCGATAGACAGTCTTAGAAAATCTGCGAAAGACATTATTAAAGGTGATTTTAATACAGAAATAAAGAGGCATAAGAGAGATGAAATAGGCGAGCTTGCCGATGATTTTAATAATGTGAGAGAACATATTAATGAATTATTGGAGGATAATATATCTAAAAAACAGAATATGAAAGAAATGGTAGTTAACATTTCTCATGATTTAAAGACTCCTCTTACTGTAATTAAGGGATATGTAGAGGGACTTAGAGAGGGAGTTGCTAATACTCCGGAAAAACAGAACAAATATTTGAGTATTATTTATTCTAAGGCTGTGGAGATGAACAGTCTTATTGATGCACTTTCAGCATATGCAAAACTTGATATGGATGGGATTTCATATAATTTCATGGAATTAGATATTAACGAGCATTTGACAGAAGGATTAGATGAAATCAAAACTGATTTGGAAATGAATAATTTTGAAATATATTTTCATCCATGTATTGAGGAAAGGGTTTCGGTGATTGCAGATGCAGCTCAGTTTAAAAGGGTAATTAATAACCTTATTTCCAATTCTAAAAAATATGCCGCAAAAGACAGGAAAGGCAGAATTGATATAAGAGTTGGGTTAATGTCTGAATTTGTGAGGGTTTCTGTAGAGGATAATGGGATAGGTATACCGAAGGAAGCTCAGGTAAAGGTGTTTGAAAGGCTTTACAGAGTAGATGAATCACGAAACTCTAAAATAGGTGGCAGCGGATTGGGTCTGGCTATAGTAAAGAAGATAATCGAGGATCATGGAGGAAGAGTTTGGGCAGAAAGCAATAGAGGACAAGGCACAAAGATTGTAATGCTCTTAAGAAATGCTGATTTTATTTCGGTTAGAGAAGTTGAGGAGCTTAGAAGGCAGAAGGGTAAAATCAATGCGTAGGATAAAGGAGAAAAAATGAGCAGAATTTTGATAATTGAAGATGAAGATGCGATTGCAGAGATTGAAAAAGATTATTTGGAACTTTCTGATTTTGAAGTTGTTATAGAAGAGAATGGAGAAAAGGGATTGGAAAAGGCATTGAGTGAAGATTTTGACCTGATTCTCTTAGATGTTATGCTTTCGGGCAAAGACGGTTTTGAAATCTGCAAAGAAGTTCGTAAAGAAAAGAAAATACCTATACTTATGGTATCTGCAAAGAAAGATGATATAGATAAGATAAGGGGACTGGGGCTTGGGGCAGATGATTATTTGTCAAAGCCATTTAGTCCGAGTGAACTGGTAGCGAGGGTTAAGGCACATCTTGCAAGATATGAAAGACTTGTAAATTCTTCTGAGGAGCGAAATAATTTTATTGATATAAGAGGAATTAGGATTGACCGCACTGCAAGAAGAATTTTTGTGAATGAAGAGGAAAAAAGTTTTACTACTAAAGAGTTTGATCTTCTTACATTTTTAGCAGATAATCCAAATCATGTATATTCTAAGGAAGAGCTTTTTAGAGAGGTGTGGGGAATGGAGTCTTTGGGGGATATAGCTACTGTAACGGTGCACATTAAAAAAATCAGGGAAAAAATTGAAAAAGACACAGCAAATCCACAATATATTGAGACTATATGGGGAGTGGGATATAGGTTTAAGCTATGATGTTACAAATTCTTTATGAAGATTCAGAACTTATTGTGTGTGTAAAGCCCGCAGGAATATTGTCTCAGGGGGATAAGGCGGGAAACAGGGATATGGTAAGGGAATTAAAAAAATATCTGGTAATGAAAGCCGGAAAAAGTAAGACTAAATTATCTGAAGAGCCTTATATAGCTGTATTGCACCGCCTTGACAGGAATGTAAGAGGAATAATGGTCTATGCAAAGACAAAGAGGGCGGCTTCCGGTATTTCGAAACAGATAAGGGAAAAAAAGCTTTCCAAAAAATATATGGCGGTAGTAAGTTTTAATCTTCTTGACATGACGCCTGTTATAAATATATGGGAACACAGGTTGGATTTTATGGTGGAAGATAAGTTGAAAAATTTATCTATAATTGTTGATGAGAACTTTAAGGGTGCAGAAAAGGCGGAGCTTAATTATAGAATTCTTAAAGTCTTAGCTAATAAGGCACTAACGGAGATTGACCTTATAACAGGTAGACATCATCAGATAAGACTTCAGCTGTCTCAAGTATTTAACGGGATAGTTGGTGATACGAAGTATAATAATGACTACAAGTGTAAGGATGGTTGGCAGGAGCTTGCACTTGAAGCGGTGGGACTTTCATTTACGCATCCGATAAGTGGTAAGAAAATGGATTTTGTAATTCCGGCATTGGGAAAAGAGTTTGGAGAATTTAATGCAGAAAATCATTTATAAACTTATAATTATGACACTTATATTTATTCTGTCAGCAGGATATTTTATAAGTAATATTAAAGAAACAACATATACCGATAAGATAGAGAAGACAGAAATGTCTGAGGCAAGTTTTCCGACTGTAACTATGTTACGAGGGAATAAAGAGATTAATTTATTACATGGTTACGGACAGGAACTTGACAATTTTGGAATAAGGCAGGAAATAACTCCGTTAGAGAATAATAAGACTATAAATTTTATCATAAATACTTATGGAAATAATATTGTAAGAGTGGAGTATGAAGTTAAGGACAAAACCGATAATATTGCAGTATCAAGTGGAGAAGTACAAGGTGAAGAAAAGGATGAGGCAGGTAGGCAGAAGGTTTCAATAAAATTAGATACTGAAATTTCTCAAGGAATGGATTTTTTACTCAAACTCAGGCTTGTAAATGAAGATGGTAAAAAGTTTGTGTTTTTTACAACAATTAAATTTACAAGGGGTGATAAATTTGTAGAGAATTATAATTTTGCTGAGAGATTTTTTAAGGCAACATTTAGCAAAAATGATGAAAAGGCTATTAGACCGTATCTTGAGACTAATGGAAGTATGGATAATATGAATTTTGCCTATGTAAACATACATTCCTCTTATGACATTGTGACTTGGGGAAAACTTTCTTTGGAATGTATTACCAAGCCTTTGATAAATGTGGTTGAAAATTCTGAAAATATATCGGGAATAGCATATAGGTATATCGCAAAGACAAAGGGGGACAGTCCTAATTATTATTCAGTAAAGGAATATTATCGTATAAATAGGATTGAAAATACAGCATATCTACTTGCATTTGAGCGAAGGGTAGAAGAGATTTACAATCCTGAAAAAACTTCACTTGCAAAGAGTCAGCTAAAATTTGGTATTACTGAAAATTATAGCAATGGGTACAGTTTGGATAAAGCGCATAAGTTCATTGCCTTTGTTAGGGAAAGAGCTCTATGGTGTTATGATACTGAAAAGAACAAAATTAAAAGGATATTCTCTTTCCTGAGTGAAGATTTTTCTGATGAAAGAACATATTATGCTCATCATGATATAAAGGTGCTTAGGATGGAGGATAATGGAGATTTTTATTTCATAGTATATGGATATATGAATCGTGGTGTATATGAAGGGAAGACGGGAATTGTTCTATATAAATATTTAGAGGCGGAAGATAGGATAGAAGAACAGTCATATATACCGGTTAATCTTCCTGCTCAGTTTTTTGAGGGTGGTCTGTCAGACTTCAGCTTTGTAAGTTCAGAACAATTCTTTTATTTCTCGCTATATGATAAAATTTATTCATATAGCCTTGTTAAGAGAAAATTATCTGTTATGGCGGATAATATTTCAGGAGGTTCATATTTGGCACTCTCGGAAAACAATCATATTGTATGGCAGGAATCACCTGATATAATGAAGACGAAGAAACTTATAATCATGGAACTGGAAACTAGAAAAAGGACAGAGATAGAGGCGGAAAAAGGTTCAGTTTTGAGGTTGTTAGGTAAAATATCAGGAAATTTTGTGTATGGGATTGCATATGAAAAAGATATAGTTAATAAAAAAAATGGAAGCATGCTTATTCCGTATAAAAAACTTGTCATTTCAGACATAAATGGTGGAAGCTTGAAAATTTATGAAAGAAAAAATATTTATACTACAGGAATAAATATTGTTAATGATACAGTTGAACTGGAAAGAGTGGAGAAAAAAGACGGTAAATTTGTAAGAATAATGACTGACCATATATTAAATAATGTGATTAGAAGCAATGCGGAGGTTAAGGTTGTAGACAGGAGGACTGATAAATATTTAACAGAGTATTATTTGACACTTCCTTATGGACTGAAACTTGAGAAAAATCCTGAAATCAGTCTGTTAACTTTAAATACAGTAATAACAAGAGATTTGACCATCAGACTGGGTGAAGATGGCAAAGAGAATAAGGATAAATATTTTGCTAATATATCAGGTGAGTTTGTTGCTTTTTCGTATAAGGTTTCGGATATGATTAAGTTAGCGGATGAGAAAATGGGATATGTGCTTGATATGGGAGGCAATCTTGTTTGGGAGAGAATAAGGCTTGATTCTTCAGCAAAGGCAGATGAAGCAGATGTAGACTATATTTACGAAGAAGATGACAGCATACATTCTGCAGTAAGGCTGTTTTTGACAGCAAAGGGAATATATATTTCCAGTGAAGATTTAAATAAGGGAAATTCTATTTTGGATGTGCTTAAATCTCAGCCTGAAATTATAGCTATTAATCTTTCAGGAATAGAATTTAATAATATTTTTTATTATATTAATAAGGGAAATCCTATAATTGCAATGAAAGATAATAAAACAGCTGTTTTAATTATGGGTTATACACCACAGAATATAGAGATTATGGATGTGAAGACCGGTAAGATACACCTTATGGATAAAAAAGAAGCAGAAAAAATGTTTAAGACAGCCGGAAATATCTTTATTTCAGCATTGAACTAGGAGGTTTTTTAAATGTATGATGTAATTATAGTGGGAGCGGGATATGCAGGAGCAGTATCTGCCAGAAGGCTTGCTGACAAAGGTAAAAAAGTGCTTATTTTAGAAAAAAGAAATCATATTGGCGGCAATGCCTTTGATGAGCCGGATGATTATGGAATTTTAATCCACACTTATGGACCGCATATTTTTCATACTAATAGTAAGGATGTATATGATTTTCTTGGACAGTTTACCAAGTGGATGCCTTACCATCATAAGGTGGTTGGTAATGTATATGGGAAATTTATACCAATTCCATTTAATTTAAACAGTATAAGACTTGTGTATGATGAAGATAAGGCAAATAATCTTATAGAAAAGCTGATTAAGGAATATGGAAGAGAAACGGCAATTCCAATATTGCAGCTTCGTGCTAATAAGGATGAAGATATAAAGGAATTGGCAGAGTATGTTTATGAGAATGTATTTGTAAAATATACAGGAAAGCAATGGGGAGTGAAGCCTCATGAAATAGATGAAGCAGTAACGGCAAGAGTGCCTGTAATTTTAACAGAGGAAGACGGATATTTTACAGATGAGTATCAGGCAATGCCGAGTGAGGGTTATACCGAGCTCTTTGAAAAAATGCTTTCTCACCCTAGTATTGATATAAGATTAAATACAGATGCTGGAGATTGTATTAAATTAGAAGATGGGCATATTTTCTTTGAATGTATAGAATTTAATGGTACTGTTATATATACAGGAATGGCTGATGAACTGTTTGACAGATGCTTTGGGGCTTTGCCTTATAGGTCGCTGAGATTTGAATTTGAACATTATCAGAAAGATTCTTATCAGACTGAGGCAGTGGTAAATTATACGGTTAATGAGGATTTTACAAGGATAACAGAGTTTAAGAAGATGACAGGGCAGCAGGCAGAGGGAACTACTATAATGAAAGAATATTCACTTAATTTTGAGCCGGATACAGACATGATACCTTATTATGCAATATTAAATGATGAAAATAAAGCATTGTATAAAAAATATAATGCTCTTGCCGCTAATTATGAAAACTTATATCTTTTGGGAAGGCTTGCAGAATATAAATATTACAATATGGATGCGATTACTAAAAAAGCTCTAGAGCTTTGTGAAAGGATGGTATAATGAAAGTTTTAAGTGTTGCAATTCCCTGCTACAATTCAGCAGAATATATGAGTCATGCTATAGATACATTGCTTGCAGGAGGAGAGGATATAGAGATTATTGTTGTAGATGATGGTTCTGCAAAGGATAATACATTGGAAATTGCAAAAGAGTATGAAAAAAAATATCCAAACATTGTGAAGGCAATACATCAGGAAAATGGTGGGCATGGACAGGCTGTAAATACAGGACTTGCTAATGCAAGTGGTGTATATTTTAAAGTGGTTGACTCTGATGACTGGGTGAATACGGAGGCACTTGGTAAAGTCATGGACTTACTTCGTTCAGTGATAAAGGGAAATAATACCTTGGATATGCTGATATGTAACTATGTATATGAGAAGGTAGGCGAAGAGCCGAGTTCAGTTAGATATACTAACTGCCTACCTGAGAACAGGTTTTTTACCTGGTCGGATGTAGGCAGATTTAAGAATTCACAGTATATCCTAATGCATTCTGTATTTTATAGGACAGCTCTACTTAAAGAAATAGGACTCAAACTACCTGAGCATACATTTTATGTAGATAATATTTTTGTATATAAACCTTTGCCTTTTGTAAAAACTATGTACTACATGGATGTAGACTTTTATAGATATTTTATAGGCAGGGATGATCAGTCAGTTAATGAAAAGGTTATGATAGGAAGGATAGACCAGCAGCTTAAGATAACTAAGATTCTTATCGAATCGCATGATTTAAGCAGATTGAAAGAACCAAAGTTAAAAAAATATATGGCTAAGTATCTTGCAATTATGATGACTATATGTACCGTATTTTTGATAAAATCCGGAAAAACGGAGAATATAGAAAAAAAGAAAGAGATATGGCATTATCTTAAAAAATCAAATCCTAAGATGAACAGGATGATTAAACATACATTGTTAGGAGTAATAATGGGAATGCCGGGAAAAGGTGGCAGAAAGATTATAATTTGGGGCTATGAAGTAGCTAGAAAGATATATAAATTTAATTAGAATAAGTCTTGCAAATAAATTGATTATGACTTAGACTAATGATGTAGTTATTGAGAAAATAAGTCATTAGTAAAAGGAGAGATTTATGAAGAGGGATAAAATTGCCTGTAATTGTGAAAATGTAACTTATGGGCAGATAATAGATGCTGTGAGTTCAGGAGCAAAAACTTTTGAAGAGGTTTCTGAAATTACCGGATGCAGTACGGGATGTGGACAGTGTCAGGAATTTATTGAAATATTTGTCAGGGATTTAGTCATGTTTCCTGAAGATAATGCATAGATATTTAAAGGAGGTTTTATGTTAGAAGTAGGAACTAAAGCACCTGATTTTAGCTTACCTGATCAGAATGGGGTCTTGCATACACTTGCAGATTACAAAGGTAAGAAGTTGATTATATACTTTTATCCTAAGGATAATACTCCCGGCTGTACTAAGCAAGCTTGTGGATTTTCCGAGAGATACCCCTTATTTCTAGAAAAAGGTGTAGAAGTTATTGGAATCAGTAAGGATAGTGTAGCATCGCATAAAAAGTTTGAAGAAAAGAATGGTCTTGGTTTTACCTTACTTTCAGATACAGAATTAACAGCTATAAAGGCTTACGATGTATGGCATAAGAAGAAGATGGCAGGGATAGAGTATATGGGAATAGTGAGGACAACATATCTCATAGATGAAGAGGGAATTATTATTAAAGCTAATGATAAGGTGAAGGCAGCAAAAGATCCGGAAAATATGCTTAATGAAGTATAGTGTTAAAAAAATAAGCAGGAAAGGAATATAAATTCTTTCCTGCTTATTTAACTATAATTTTAAATTGGGTTCAACTAAACTCCTGTCATTATTTTATCAGTCCAAGTAATAGAATCCATATACCAGTCTACAAGGCGGTTGCTGTCAATCTGCAATTGCTTAGATAATAAATCTATATCCATCCATTGACCTTGTTCATAAGCTTCTGCAAGTTTTAATATAGGTACGAGAGCTCCCTTGCCGTTGATTAAAGCATCTTTAATATCATCACTTATTGATAAATCTTTCATAGCTTCTTCCATAGTCAAATCAAGCATGGCATCCAAGACACTAAAAAGGCACATAAGGGAGATTTCAGAAGACCTTGGATAAAGGCTACCGCAGTTGTTTGCAACAAGTTCACCAAATTTAGAGCGTATAAGAGCTGTTCTTATAAGCTCATTAGGCTTGTTTACGGATAAATCCTGTAACATCATTATATGAACCCATCGCTCAAAATCAGTAAGTCCCATTTTTATAAGGGCTGATTTCAACCCTTTTTGTATGTTATCATCTTTTTTGCTAACTATATTTAATAGCCTGTAGGCGACAGAAACATCAGTTTCCAGTATTTCTGCCAGTATATGAAATGAAGGATCTTCAGAATGAAGTTCGTTCAGTATTCTTCGGTAAATGGTTATATTGGGCTTTTTGCCTTTAAGTCCGGCGACAATTACAGGTTTGCTAAAAAAATAACCCTGGAATAAGTGAAATCCCATTTTGCGTGCTTCTATGAATTCTTCTTCAGTTTCAACCTTTTCAGCTAACAGAACTTTTTTGCGATTCAAAGCCTCCTTTACCTCATCTTGAATGGTATTTAAGGGAGTAGCAATAAGATCATATTTTATTATGTCTGCCACAGGAACAATTTTAAAGTCTTTGATGCTGTGGACGAAGTCATCAAGAGCTATTCGATATCCCTCTTTATGCAGGCTTTCTAATCTGCGTATAAGACGACTGTCGACCTTAACATCTTCCAGCACCTCTATAATTAGTGTTGAAGGATCTACCAGCTCTATTGAGTTAGATAATAATGAGTTGTAATTAAAATTTACAAAAGCTTTTTTATTACCAACTATTTTCTCAACACCTAGCTCGAATAAGCCGCCAAGGACAACAGCAGTTGAACTTTCTGCGCTTGTTCCCGTGTAAGCAATAGAAGTGGTACTGTTCCTAAAAAGCAGCTCATAACCATATACATCTTTTCTCTTGTCAAATATGGGCTGTCTTGCGATATACATATAGGCATCCCTTTCTTAAAAAATCTATAAATATGTTAAATATTCAGGTAATATTACCTAGTATAACACTCTTTTGTTGATTTGTTAAGTGAAAGAATAAATAAAAATATATGGATTAGCTGTGAAAAATTATAGTATATAAATCTTAATAATTATAAGATTTTGTAAATAGCTTGAGTTGATTATAAGATGATGAGATTTGAATAAGAACATACAATGAAAATTTTGATTTTGCCTTATTTTTATCACGAAAACATTATATGATATATCGTGAATGATTTTTGTATTTGAAACGGAGGTAAGATATGAAACTGGCAGAAGCATTACAGGAAAGAGCAGATTTGGTAAATAACATAGAAAGATTAAGAGCAAGGGTAAGGAATAATGCTCAGGTACAGGAAGGTGAAGAACCTGCTGAAAATCCGAAAGCACTTATAAAAGAGCTGAATAGTTGCATAGAAAGGTTTGAATATCTTGCAGCCAGAATAAATAAAACCAATAATGAAACTAAAATAGGAGATATGACCATAACAGAGGTCATAGCCAAAAAAGATGCACTTATTTTAAAAGCCTCAGCTTACAGGGATTTTGTTTATGAAGCCAGCAGTATAACTGGCAGGGCAAGGGGAACTGAAATTAAGATAGTGGCAACTCTTAAGGTAACTGAACTTCAAAAAGAAGTTGACAAGCTTTCAAAAGAAATCAGATTGCTTGACAATAGCCTTCAGGCAACTAATTGGAGTACAGAGCTTATAGAGGATTAATAAATCATACTTAGTTGGTAGCAGATTAGGGCGAATGTAAAATTTTTTGAGCTTTGCTCATTACAGGTGGCTGGCTTAAGGTAGGCCGGGGTTCGAGTCCCCAACCTTATTGTTATGACCATTATGGAGTACAAGCGTATAATTTAATTATGTTTATAATTTAAACCATACATTGACTAAGAAGCGAGGGTGGGTTTGGGGACTAAGAGTTTGATATGTTAGGTAGGGCTGCTTTGTGGTGGCTCTTTTTTACTTTATAAAAGTTGGACAAGGACAGTTTTTTTAAAATAGGAATTATAAATAAGGAACCGGAATTATGACGGTTCCTTAATAAATTACTAAGCTTTTTTCTTTCTAAATACAGCAGCTCCGAATAAGAGAAAACAGCCTGTGATTATGTAAAGATAATCAAAAGATGAGCTTCTTCCCGAGATTTCAATTATGCCCTTAACCAAGAAACCGTTTGCAAATACTGCAAGTGCGGTGTTAAGCAGATATTTATTCAGGGAATTCTTAAATAATAAGAAAACTCCTGCAATAAGTGGGAAGATAAACATCATCCTCATATATACTGAGTACTGCCCATAGGAGAATATCTCGTAGATATAGGCAAATACTGCGAGGAAGATGCTGAGACATCCACAAATAATAAGATTTCTACTTTTACAATATCACTTACCTTATGCTGTCCGTCTGAATCGGCAGTTACTATAATTCCATAAGTATTAAGATTTTTGATGTAGGTAAAGGCTGTTTTAAGAGCTGCGCCCTTTCCTTTGTTTATACCATGGTTAAGCAGAATGGCATATTCTTTTGCCATGTTAAATATATCATTAAATTTATCACCTGAGCCATCATTTACAACTATTATCTGAAAGAGGTTTAATGCACTCACATCCTTAAGCAGTTTAATTAACTTTTCGTCAGGCTCGTAAGCCGGTATTACTAAAAATCTCATAGGCTTTGTCTCCCTTCTATGTTGTTGAGGAGATTATATATGGTGAAACTTAAACGAAACTAAAAAAATTAGTCAACTATAATTTAGTAAAGTATAGTTGACTAAATCATAATTTACTAATATACTTTATATAGAAACGGAGGTATTAGCATGTTCATTGGCAGACAAAAAGAACTTAATGCATTAGAGAGTCTGTACAAATCAGATAAATTCGAATTTGCAGTAATCTATGGAAGGCGCAGGGTAGGAAAGACAGCATTGATTAACTATTTTATAGATAATAAAAAATCTATATATTTTATGGGATTAGAGAGCAATGAAAAACAAAATTTAGAAAACCTGAGCAAAAGCATAATTGAATTTAGTAGTGGCATTTGGGCTGACAGTTATTTTGCATCTTTTCAGGCTGCACTTGAATATGTATTTGAACTGGCAAAAAAAGAGCGTATTATACTGGCAATAGATGAATACCCTTATGTAGCAAGAGCCTCAAGAAGTCTCGCATCTACATTACAGATGCTGATTGATAAAAATAAAGATGAATCAAAATTGATGCTCATTCTATGTGGTTCTTCTATGTCATATATGGAGGATAAAGTTTTGGCATACAAGGCACCCTTATATGGAAGAAGGACAGCACAACTGAAGGTTATGCCATTTGAGTTTGAAGAATGCTGTGATTATTTGAAAGATTTATCAGATGAAGATAAGGCTTTGATGTATGGTATTGTAGGAGGAACACCGCAATATCTGCTCCAGATGAATGGTAAATTAAGCGTAGAGGAGAATATTAAAAATACTTATTTAAATCCCATTTCCTTCCTGTATGAGGAGCCGGTAAATCTATTAAAACAGGAAGTAAGAGAGCCTGCGATTTATAATGCGATTGTTACTGCTATAGCAATGGGATATTCTAAAATGTCAGAAATATCGACAAAGGTAGGAGAGAGTACCACAGTATGTTCAGGATATATCAAAAATCTGATTGACTTAGGCATAATCAGGAGAGAAGTCCCATACGGTGAGAAAATTTCAAGGAAATCTATTTATTCTATTGAAGACAATATGTTTTGTTTTTGGTATAAATTTATTCTGGGTAATATGCCAATGATTGTACGAGGTGGAGCAGATATTGCATATAAGCGTATTGAAGCCGGGCTATCTGGTTATATGGGAAGAGTATTTGAAGAAATATGCAAACAATATTTGTGGAAACAGCTTATGAGAGGAAATATGCCTATAGAATTTGTTTCCCTTGGACGCTGGTGGGGCAATGATTCTAAAAATAAAACTCAGACTGAAATTGATATTATGGGAGAGCAGGATAGCTCTTCGGCAATTTTTGCTGAGTGCAAATGGCGAAATGAGAATGTGGATTTGGATATTCTTGAAATGCTGATTGAACGTAGCAGACTATTTAGCTATACTAATGTGCATTATTTTGTATTCTCGAAGACAGGATTTACTAAAGGTTGCGTAAATAAAGCGAGGGATATGGGGAATGTAACCTTGGTTAGCTATAAGGATATTGTTAAATTATTTGCATCAAAAGGAGAGCAGATATGAGATTATTGCTTGCAGAAGATGAAAAATCGCTTTCAAAAGCTGTAAAAGCCATACTTGAAGCCGGTAAATATAGTGTAGATGCAGTATTTGACGGAGAAGAAGCGCTGGATTATCTTGAAACGGATACATATGACGGTGTGATTTTGGATATAATGATGCCTAAGAAACTTATTTCTGCTGAAAAATTTATGGAAAAAATCTGGGGTTTTGATACAGAAGCTGATATAAGCGTAGTCTGGGTTTATATTTCTTATTTAAGAAAGAAGTTTACTTCTTTTAAGGCTGATATAGGTGTAATGGAAATAAACGGAGATGAAAATGAGTGGCTAAGTGACATTAAGACACAGGTCAGAAGACTTACAAGGCTGACAAATGATCTTATTCATCTGTCAAAGCTGGATGAAGGCAAGGACAACCTTAAGTTTACAGATTTTTCGATATCAGAACTTGCCATAGAAACTGTTAATTCTTTCACAAGCCTTGCTAAGGTAAATGGCAAGAAGCTCACAGCCAAAGTTGAACCCAAACTTACTCTAAATGGTGATATTGAAGGCATAAGGGAACTTTTGAATATAATATTTGATAATGCGATTAAATATTCCGCAGGCGAGGGTAATATAAACTTTGAACTTAAAAAGAAGAGCGGACATATAATAATAGAAGCATCTAATCTGACAGAGAATTTGACTAAAGAAAATGTAGAACATCTTTTTGACAGATTTTACAGGGCAGATGCATCCAGAAACTCTGAAACAGGCGGGCATGGAATAGGACTTTCTATGGCAAAGGCTATGGTAGAGGCACATGGATGAAAGATAGGAGCTGAACTGATTGAAGAAAATAAGTTGAAGATAAAGGTTATATTCTAACTTTAATATTACAAACCCCATATGATTTTATTAAATTTTTTTGCCTATATTCAATTGGGAAAAGGTATGTGATATAATGTGAACACTTAACGAAATCAAGCCGTAAGGCGAAGATTGAGTTTAGTGAGAGCGGTATCTAAGCACTTAGTGAAAACAAGCTTGAAAAGCGAAGTTTGAACTTAGTACTTATGATATAATGTGAACACTTAACAACGACGCACCGAAGGTGCTAGTGCCATGCAAATCAAGCCGTAAGGCGAAGATTGAGCCGGGTATTTATGATATAAAAATATTCAGACCAATTGAAAGGGAAATTTTATGAAAAAATATAATAAAATCATTTCATTTTTTATCTGTGCTGTTCTTATTTTTGGAGTAACAGCCTGTAGCAATCCACAGAAAAAAGCGGAAATAACTAAAAGATTTCCAAAATATTCTAATATGGCGAGTAAAGATAGTGCAGATGAGGTTAAGACCTTGTTAGAAGCTCAGTTGGATAAAGATAGCGTAGAAAACTATATGAAACAGGTAAATGAATACAATGAAATTGTAGGAAGTGTTGGCTTGCAGGGAGATTTCAAGGAATTCGGTACAACTGAATATGATGTAGAGAAAATCAGTAATTTGTGGAAAGAAAAGAATGGTGATTTTGTCGGTACTAACTGCAGGCTTAACAGTTTCTTTTTGCTTAAAAACAATATTAAAGTCCCTAGTATAAAAAGTGACAGTGAACTCTTGTTTTTAGATAATGACTCTATTGACAAAGGAAAGTTGTTTGATGATAAAGATAAGGAAGCGTTTAATGTCTTATTTTCAAGGGTAAAGACCGAAGCAACCGAAGATGTTAAAGTACATGCCAAGAATATGGAGAAATACTTTGAAAATATCAAGTTTGATGAAAATGCAAGGATGATTTCAGTAGTCTTACATGATAATCTTGACGGAGAATATCTCTTTGTAGGGCATGTCGGAGTTATGGTTCCTGATAAAGACGGATTTTTATTTGTAGAAAAGCTAACCTTTGAAGAGCCTTATCAGGCAATTAAATTTGCAACCAAAGAAGAGTGTTATAAGTATCTTCAGGGAAAATATGCAGACTATACAGGAGAAGGCCTGGCAAAACCGTTTGTAATGGATAATAATAAAATGGTTGAAGTTAAATAGACATTTGATAATTATAGCGTTTTACAGAAATGTATTGCTGAAGATTTTGTTCTTAGTAAATCACTGCTGTCTGAAAATGAGAAACAGCAAATTATGTCAGCTCTTCAAGGATTGGATAATACCATAACACAGCATGAGAATGAGCTTCTAACAAAACTTTCCGCACTCTTTAAAATGAAGAATACCAGTTGGATAGAGGTTGACTTTAATAATTGGCAAAACAATAAGATGTATGAAAAAACATTCAATGATATTAAGTCTGCTATTTTAAGTAAGAATATTATTTCATTCACATATTTTAGCAGCAATGAAAAAGAAACCTACAGAAGCGTTAAATCTGTGAGATTACTTTTCAAGAGTCAGGACTGGTATCTATATGCTTTCTGTTTATTCAGAAATGATTTCAGATATTTCAAATTGTCTCGGATAAAAAATTTAGAAATTTATACTGAAAAGTTTGATGACAACTTTGAAGATGTAATACTCAAAAAAGAAATGCCACATGAGAATACAGTAAATATAAAAGTTAAGTTTGATCGAAAAGTTGCTTTCAGGGTATATGATGAACTAAACGGAGAAATTACAGAAGATAATGACGGAAATTTATATACTGAAATAGAAATACCTAATGACTATAACCTATACAATTATATTTTTTCTTTCGGAGATGGAGCAGAAGTATTAGAGCCGAAAGAGATACGGATGCAGATTAAAGAAATGATAAATAAAATGGCAGAAAAATATATAATATGACAAATGGTGTCAAGTATTCTCCTGTATAATAAAATTTACTAAATGCAAAGGGAGGATTGGATAATGAAATATGAATGGAGAAAACAAGAAAAAAATCTTTATGGTGTAAAGCAAACCCCTATAATTGTAGAAGTTCCAAAGCAAAAATATATTTTGGTAAAAGGTAAAGGAAATCCGAATGAATCAGATTTCTCAGACAGAATATCCGCGTTATATTCTCTTGCCTATGCCATTAAAATATTGTTTAAAAATGTAATGAAAAATAAAACTGATAACGAGATTACAGATTTTACGGTATATCCGTTAGAGGGATTTTGGAAAAAAGTAAATGGAGAAGAGTTTGATAAAAACAAACTGGAATACACATTGATGATTAAACAACCTGCTTTTATTACACAAGAGATATTCGCAAAGGCACTTGAGAATATAAAAAAGAAAAAGCCTGACGCATTGTATGATGAGATAAGTTTTAGAAAAATAGAAGAGGGTAAATCTATTCAGATTTTACATGTTGGAAGTTATGATGATGAGCCAAAATCATTTGAACAGATGGATGAATTTGCAAGAAAACTTGATCTTACAAGAATAGGTGATTTTCATAAAGAAATATATCTAAGTAATAAAAACAGGACATCAAAAGAGAAACAAAAAACTATATTAAGATATTCAGTGAAATAGGAGGAATTTGTTATGCCAAGACCAACGACAAAAAATGATTTAATGGCTGCTGCCAAAGAAAACTATGAAAAATTAAATTTATTTATCTCAAAGATGACTGAGGAAGAGTTAAATACACCATTTGATTTTTCAAAAGATGAAAAGAAAAAAGAAGCTCATTGGAAAAGAGATAAGAATCTAAGAGATGTTTTAATTCATCTCTATGAATGGCATCAGCTTATTTTGAATTGGGTACATTCCAATCAAAAGGGAGAAGAAAAGCCATTTTTGCCTGAACCATATAACTGGAAAACTTATGGAGATATGAATGTAGAATTTTGGAAGAAACATCAGAAAACTTCTCTTGAAGAAGCCAAGAATCTGCTTGAGAAATCCCATAAAGAGGTGTTGGAACTGGCTGAAAAATTTACAAGTGAAGAATTATTTTCCAAAGGGGTCTATAAATGGACTGGAGGAAGTACACTTGGTTCGTACTTTGTAAGTGCCACATCAAGTCACTATGATTGGGCGATAAAAAAACTAAAAGCTCATCAAAAAAATTGTAAATCATAATAGATTGAATAAAACTCACCTATTAGGAAATTACTTCAAACTAAATTGAAGTTTGTTTGAAGTGACTTTGAAGTTGACTTTGAAGTAACTTTGAAGTATTATTGAAGTAGTTCAAAAAAGAGGTGACACGTATGTATTTAGAGGAGATAATTGAAGATATACAGCTAGAGAGTGATAAGTTTGAAAGCAAAGCAGTACTAAATCGTGAGGATATTATTGGATGGCTTAAAAGTATTGCGGGGTTTGCCAATGCATCGGGTGGAGACTTTTATATTGGAGTGGAAGATAAAACGAATAAATTAATTGGATTTGATAGGAAAGCTGCTGATAATGAAAGAAATTATTTCAATAATCAGGTAAATGAGCATTTGACACCAAGACCACAAATGAAGATTTCTTTTATAGGATATAAGAAAAATGATAAGGAACGCTTTGTAATAAAGGTATCTATAGAAGAATCAGCAGTGAAACCGGTAATTTTAAAATATAAAAATATTCCGTCTATTTTTATGCGACGTGATGGTTTTACAAGTGGTGCTACTTACGAAGAAATCATTGAGATGAGTGTGAAAAGTAAAAATGTTCAATATGATGTTTTGGTATCAGGTGTAAAGTATGAACCTGAAAAATTCTTGGAACTTAGTGAATTTTATAAAGAACACAACAAAGGAAAAGTGCTTAAGGAAAAGGCTTTAAAGTCATTAGGATTTGTAAATGAAGAAGGCTATTTATTAAATGGTGCAGTTTTGTTTTTGGATAATTATAAAGAGAAGAAAACGGAAGTACAATGCTCTGTATTCTCAGGATTCAATAAGGGAAGCGATAGGGTTGTTACTATAAACCGCTTTAATGGAAATATTACATCAACAATCAATTACATTGTTGAGTTTGTGAATCAAAGAATGAATCATGGAGTGATAAAACTTGATAATAAACGTATTAATATAGATTCATATCCGGCAAGGGCTTTGTTTGAAGGTGTTATAAATGCGGTTGCCCATAGGGATTATTATTTGGATGGAACACAGATTCAAGTTGATATATTTAAGGACAGATTGGAAATATCTTCACCGGGAGGGTTTTACAGGGGTGAAAAACTTGGAAAAACCTATGATTTATCAGGTGTGATTTCTAAGAGGAGAAATGAGCTAATCTGTGGAGTTTTAGTTGTTTGTAATGTAATGGAGGCGGCAGGCACAGGGTTTGACAAGATTATGGAAGAGTATGCATCTGCTGATGAAGCACATAAACCATATATTTATTCAAAATCTGATCATTTTACATTGGTACTTCCTGACTTAACTTATGATAAAGGTATTGAGAATGATGGTGTTATTGCCCTTAACTTTGTACCGGTTTCAGAAGGAACAGAATTAGATGGAAAAGTATTATCTTTCTGTTATCTTAAAGCACATAAGGTGTCAGAAATAGCTGAATATCTCGGTATCAGTGATTCAACTTATTTTAGAAAAAAGGTATTAAATAATCTTGAAAAACATGGATATCTGGAGAAAAGTAAGGTTTCAAGAGCAGCGTATTATAAGACAAATCCTGATATGGTAAGGGTTGAATAAGAAATTAGCTCAAGCTTGAGGGATAATTACGATATGAACACTTAATAAAATCAAATAATCATAGCGTTTTACAGAAATGTAGAGCGCTTTTTTTCTTTTTTAAAATATTTTTTAACCTTTAAGCTTCGTTTAAGTTTCGTCATTTATTATATGCTTATGATACAGAATTGCTCTGGTTTCACCTATCGCAATTCTTACAAAAATATTCGTAATTCGCACATTTTTGTCAAAATGGCTACTTACTCATATTTTTGGTGTGTCAAAAGATAATAAATTCTCTTACAAGCAAGCTTGTATCGAATTTTTATACTTTTGACACTTGTATCATAAAATAAATCACACAAAAAACAGAAAATGAAAGGAGGAAAGCTTATGGGAGCAGGTACATTTCAAAGATTTGAAATTAAATACTTGTTAAATAAAGAACAAAGAGAAGCTGTATACGAAGCTATGAAGCCTTATATGAAGGCAGACAGTTACGGCAACAGCACAATCAGAAATATCTACTTTGACAGACCTGATTTTTTACTCATAAGAAATTCTCTTTATAAACCAATTTATAAAGAGAAATTAAGAGTAAGAAGTTATAAAAAGGTAAATGAAGAAGATAAGGTATTCATAGAACTTAAAAAGAAATTCAAAGGAATAGTATACAAAAGGAGAATAGAATCTAAAGAAAAAGAAGCGATGAATTATCTTTGCAATGGAAAGAAGCTTAGTAAAGAAAGTCAGATAGGTAAAGAAATAGATTACTTCCTTGATTTTTATAAGGAGATAGAACCGAAAGTTTTTCTTAGCTATGATCGTCAAGCTTTTTTCGATAAAGAAAATCCTGATTTTCGAATGACTTTCGATGAAAACATACTTTGGAGAGAAGATAATTTAAGCCTGACTAATGAAGTCTATGGTAAACCAATACTTGAAGACGGTGAAGCCTTACTTGAAATAAAATCAGCGGATACTTTTCCATTATGGCTGGTAGAGGTTTTAAGTAAATACGGTATTTATAAAGTTTCATTTTCAAAATACGGTAATGCCTACACGGAGATTTTGAAAAATAAAAGATGGTTATTTACAAGAATCCCGGTATTTAATAAAGAAGAAAATTTGAAAGAGAGGTTGGAATATGGATATATTTAGCAGCATTTTTAGCAGTGGTACTACTACCACAGCAGTTTCACCAATTACGGTGCTTATCTGCATAGGAGCAGCACTTGCGATAGGTATATTTTTAGCACTGGTATACACTTACAGAAGCAGATATACACAGAGTTTCGTAATAACACTTGCAATGCTTCCTGCAGTAGTAAGTATGGTTATACTTCTTGTAAATGGAAATGCAGGTGCAGGAGTTGCGGTAGCCGGTACCTTCGGGCTTGTAAGATTTCGTTCAGTACCCGGTACGGCAAAGGAAATAGGAGCCATCTTCTTGGCAATGACTACAGGACTTGCGGCAGGTATGGGATATATAGGATATGCAGCAGCCTTTGCACTTATTATGGGAATTGTAACTCTTGTTTATAATAAATTTGGTCTCGGGCTGCTTGGAGGATCAAATTTACAGAAGAGCCTTTCTATTACAATACCTGAAAATCTTGATTACACCGATGTATTTACCGAAACTTTAGGCAAGTATACAAAGGACGCAAGACTTTTAAGTGTAACGACTACCAATATGGGAAGCTTATTTAAATTAAACTATGATGTTACCTTAAAAAAGGAGGGAATAGAAAAAGAATTTATAGATGAACTCAGATGTAAAAACGGTAACCTGGAAATTCGCCTCAACCGCCCGGGAATGGGTGGGGAGGAACTTTAACAATAATTAACCTATATAGTACAAAAGGTGGAATGGAGGTTCAAGATGCAAGTATTAATATTTCAGGTGGTAAGATTATTGTTAATGCTGAGGGAGATGGCATAGATTCTAACGGAAACCTCACTGTAAGTGGTGGAGAAACCTATGTAAGCGGTCCGACCAAAGGTGGTAACGGAGGTATTGATTATAACGGTACAGCTACAATTACAGGTGGTACATTTATAGTTACTGCTGTAGAGAGTATGGAAATGAATTTTGGTTCAGCTTCAACTCAGGGAAGTGCACTTGTAAGTGTAGGTTCGCAGTCAGCAGGTACTACGGTAAGTATAAGTGACTCTAAAGGTGATATACTGGCAAGCTACACTCCATCTAAGTCTTACAGCAGCGTTCTTATAAGTACAGCAGGTATGACACAGGGTGAGACTTATACAATTACGGCAGGAAGTACTAAACAGGAAGTAACACTAACAGAATTTATAAGTGGAAATGGAAACGGAGGATTTAATGGAAACAATAATGAAAACAATAATGAAAATAATGAAGGTAATCCATGGGGGAGACCGGACGGGGCACCTTCTGAAGATCGCCCCGGTGGTAATTGGGGATCGCCTCATGGTGGAATGCACAATCCACCGGAATGGAATAACGAGGGGGGAGGATTTGAAAATAACGAAAATAATAATGTAAAACAGAACAGAAAAAACAAGGATAATAGTAAGATAAAGCAGAAGGATACGACTAATCAGAATAGTAGTAATACCAATAATGGTAAGTTGAATAAGAATAAAAAAATATGCTGTTCATTTGTACAATACTCGTATTTGGAATGGCAGATTACAACATGGAAAAAAATTATAAATGGTAAAATAAAGTGTCAGTATAAATGAGTAAAAAAGTACACCAAACA
>NZ_JBQNBU010000027.1:0-29856 GCF_052169795.1 Catonella sp. | reverse complement strand
AAATCAGGCTTGCCACAGCCATAGCCTAAGCGAGCGCATTAGGCGTAGCGAAGCGGATGCCGGAGCGAGTCTGGACTACTGGCGTGGGCAAGCCGTCACTTCGTCCACTAAAATCACATATAACCAAAACAAAAAAGGTATGAACCAATCACCTAAGCAATTAATCCACACCCTTATTCTAACAAAAAACTACTTTAATTATTTATAAGCTTATCACTCTCATTATTCCAGCTATACAGCTTCCTTATCTCCTTACCAACCTGCTCTAAAGGCTGCTCAGCCTGAAGCTTTCTCATAGCATTGAAATGTACCTGACCTCCTGCCTCACTCATATCAAGCAGGAAATCCTTAGCAAAAGTACCATCCTGAATATCAGCAAGAATCTTCTTCATAGACTTCTTAGTCTCATCAGTTATAATCTTAGGTCCGGTAATATAATCACCATACTCAGCAGTATTGGAAACAGAATATCTCATACCTGCAAAGCCTGACTGATATATAAGGTCAACTATAAGCTTCATCTCATGTACACATTCAAAATAAGCATTTCTTGGATCATAACCTGCTTCTACAAGAGTCTCAAAGCCGGCCTGCATAAGTGCACAAACACCACCACAAAGTACAGCCTGCTCACCGAAGAGGTCTGTTTCTGTCTCTGTTCTAAAGGTTGTCTCAAGAATACCTGCTCTTGCTCCACCTATACCGGCACCATAAGCAAGTGCCATATCAAGAGCCTTACCTGTGGCATCCTGATGTACAGCTACTAAACAAGGTGTTCCCTTACCCTCTAAATACTCAGAACGAACAGTATGTCCCGGAGCCTTAGGAGCTATCATCGTAACATCTACACCATCCGGAGCAGTAATAAGACCATAATGCACATTAAAACCATGAGCAAACATAAGCATATTGCCCGGCACAAGATTTGGTCTGATGCTCTCCTTATAAAGCTTAGCCTGGAGCTCATCATTTATAAGAATCATAACGATATCTGCAATCTTTGCAGCTTCAGCTGCTGTTAGCACCTTAAGTCCCTGAGCCTCAGCCTTAGCCCATGATTTACTACCCTCATAAAGACCGATAACTACATTACAGCCTGACTCTTTAAGATTAAGTGCATGTGCATGTCCCTGACTTCCATAACCAATAATTGCAATTGTTTTACCTTCTAATAAAGAAAGATTACAGTCTTTCTGATAAAATATTCTTGCATCTGACATAGCTAATTCCTCCATTTTTATTAAAGTTTATCCCAAATTAGGGTTTATTCTTCATTACTCTAAAACTAATCATCCCACATTTCACCACGAGCCTCAGAACCTCTCTCAAGACCTGTCACACCCGTGCGAACCATTTCTATTATCTTATCCTTGCCAAGCAAACTTAAAAATGCCTCTATCTTAGTCTGATTGCCTGTCAGCTCCACTGTAAGCGATTCATTAGAAACATCTACAATTTTAGCCCTAAAAATATCAGCTGTTGCAATGATAGCCTGTCTTTCAACTGCAGAAGCTTTTAACTTTACAAGTATAAGTTCCCTGGTAACTGAGCTGTCAGGGTGAAGAACCTTAACTTCCTTAACATCCTCAAGTTTCGCCAACTGCTTTACAATCTGATCAAATACACTGTCATCACCATGAGAAACTATAGTCATCCTCGAATATATTGACCGCTCAGTCTCACTAACCGTAAGACTGTCAATATTGAATCCTCTTCTGCTAAAAAGGCCGGCAACCCTGCTAAGTACACCGGAAGTATTATCTACAAATACGGAAAATACAATTTTATTCATATGTCTCCTTACCTATATTATGGTTTTTTGAAACTTGTTACCAATAATAACAATCAGCTTTGTCAAAGTCAAGTAATGATAAGAATGTCAGCTATGCCATATAGTTATAATATTTCTTAAACTTTTTCAAACCTTTCTACATCAATTACAAAGATTGTAGCTCCGCCCACATCTACCTTAGTAGGTACTGCATTATACCCTGAAACAGGCACACCGCTCGTCTGTGAATAAGGAAGATTGTATACTATCTGTTCTCTCCGTCCCGATTCCTTAACTATCACATCTATCACATTTTGTACCTTATCCTCCTCTACACCAATCAAAAGTGTAGTATTTCCTCTCCTTAGAAATCCTCCTGTCGTAGCAAGCTTGGTAACAATATAACCATTTGCCGTTAAGGCTTCCGTTACCGAATCCCCGTCCTCACTATGTACTATCGCATAAATCATCTTCATAATATTTTCCCCCTTTTTCGCACTTTGCTTATAGCAGTTTTTAATCCAAATTATTTACAATATATCAATTAAGAGAAGAGATACAAAAGCACCTCTTCTCCAAACCTGCTTGCAAAAATTGCAAGATTGGTTTATAATCAACTTAGATGGCTGAAGGATATTGGTACATCCAACAGTTACCAAGCGGAAACTTATAAGCTATTAAGTTTATTAACAGATTACAGGCTATCCCCTAGTTGCATAGAGGATAGCCTATCTGTTATTTACGGTTCTTTCGATTATCAATATATGTTAAGGCTGAAAATACAACCAATAAAAGCGTTAACACTTCTAATGTATTCATACCAACCTCCTCTCCGTTTCCGGAAAGGCAACCGTTAGGCTATCCCCACTGCTCTAAGTTGACTATTGATATTGTATCATTTTATATTGACTTTTACCAGTGAAATTTATTACCAATTTTTCATTACCTACTCCTCAAATTCAATTGTAGCATAAAATCCCATAGGTTTTTCTTCCATTTTCACTACTTTCCCTGTTAAATTTTTAAGCGGTTCTGTAAGAGCTATGTTTCCACTCATCCCATAGGCATGCTCTATTGTATAATAACGAAAGCTTTCAAGCTCTGTTTCGATTACATTTACTACATCCCCTTCTTTTAAAAGTCCGCTTCTTTCAACCTTAAATTCCATTTCTCTCATAGTATTTCACCTCAATTAAATGATGTGGGTGTCAAAAGATAATAAATTCTTTTGCAAGCAGGCTTGCACAGAATTTTTATACTTTTGACACTTGTATCATTAAATAAAAATAAGACTTTCTGTCACCATGATAAGTATATCATCATTTAAATAGAAAGTCTTATTTTAAAAATCAAAATTATTTTATAAACTATTGTTTTTATACTCTGACCACAGAAAAAACCATAGAGCTTCTGGCTTCCATATTAATCATATTGCCATTAGTCCTAACCTTTTTATCCCAAATCTCCGGAAAACCTGCCTTATATATCTCAAGTGAAGAATCTGTCTCAATCTGCCAACATAAATAATGTGGAAGCTCAGGCAGATAGCAGTCCTGTCTCTCCCAATGGGTATTAATCGCAAAACATACTATGTCATCCGCCGTGTTTTCTGCATTCCTTCCGGCAAATACTACCCTTAGCACCTTAGTATGATCCGGTCCCAATGACCAGTTATCCGGAAAACCTAAAGAACAGCCCCCCATATATTTTCTTATTACAGGATGTTCATTCCTAAATTTAATCAAATGCCTTGTAAATCTAAAATGCTCCCTGTTCTTTTCTAAAAAGCCCCATTCAAGCCAAGAAATAGGACTATCCTGACAGTATGTGTTATTATTTCCATACTGTGTATTCAAGAACTCATCTCCTGCAAGAAACATAGGAGTACCTCTACTCATAAGAAGAGTTGTCATTGCATTTTTGCAAAGCCTGCGACGGAGTTTATTTATGTTCTCATTATCTGTCTCACCTTCCCAGCCACAGTTCCAACTCCTGTTATCATCTGCACCGTCTGTATTATTCCAACCGTTCGCTTCATTATGCTTACTATTGTAACAGTACATATCCCAAAGTGTAAAACCGTCATGACAGTTAATAAAATTGACAGAAGCATTTTCTCCCCTATGTTCCGGATCATAAATATCTTTTGAACCCGCTACTCTTCTGGCGGCTACAGGCATAAGTCCTATATCTCCCTTAAGAAAATCTCTCATATCATCACGATACTTACCATTCCACTCCGCCCAACGATTCCAAGAAGGGAAGGTTCCCACCTGATAAAGCCCGCCTGCATCCCAAGCCTCTGCTATAAGCTTTACATCCGCAAGTATCTGGTCATAGGCAAGATTCTGTAAAAGCGGTGCATTTGACATAGGTGAGCCATCTTCATTTCTACCTAAAATACTGGCAAGATCGAATCTGAAACCGTCTACATGGTAGTCTGTTACCCAGTATCTAAGACATTCCAGTATCATATATCTTACAACAGGATGATTACAGTTAAGGGTATTACCACAACCACTGAAATTATAATATTCTCCTCTAGGAGTAAGCATATAATAGATATTATTGTCAAATCCCTTAAAAGAAATACTAGGTCCCATTTCATTGCCTTCAGCCGTGTGGTTAAACACTACATCAAGAAGACATTCTATTCCATTATCATGCAGCCTCTTAATCAGTTTTTTAAGTTCAGTACCTGAACTGTTATCTTCTGTCTTAGCTGCATAACTGGTATTAGGTGCAAAAAAGCTTATTGGATTATATCCCCAATAGTCTACCAGCACTTTATCATTATACTTTCTATTCTCTTTTATCTCATCAAATTCAAAGACCGGCATAAGTTCCACTGCATTTATCCCTAAGTCCTTGAGATAAGGAATTTTCTCCATCACTCCGGCAAAAGTTCCGGGATATTTTACCCCGGATGACTCATCCTTAGTAAAACCTCTTACATGCATCTCGTAAATCACGAGATCTTCAAGGCCTATATTAGGATTAGGCTCACTACCCCAGTCAAAATCATTACGCACTACTCTTGCCTTATAAAAAGACTTGCTGCTCTTCTTTTTACCCCATTCACTCTGTCCTGTAACTGATTTTGCATACATATCTAACAAAATTCTGTTTTTATCAAATATCAGTCCTTTTTCTTTATCATAAGGACCGTCAACCCTATACGCATATTCAAAATCTTCAATATTAAGATCAAAAACTATCATTGAATAGACATTGCCTATTCTATAATTTTCCGGAAAAGGTATAACTGCATAAGGCTCATCCTCTCTGTTTTTAAAAAGAAGAAGCTCCACACTTGTACCCCCATTAGTAGGAACCGTAAAATTTACACCACTGGGAATGGCTGTTGCTCCGTTTTGTTCATAAAGGCCGGGTCTGACCTTAAAACCATTAATTTCGTCTATTGGTCGAAGATGAAATCTTTCAAACGAAAGATTGTTATTCGCTTCTGCCATAGTATCCTCCGATTACACATTCTACTTCGTTGCAGATTATTTTAAATCTGCAGAGTCTAAAATTATAGTAAATGGACCATCATTTGTAAGGGTTACTTTCATGTCTGCGCCAAACTCACCCTGTTCAACCTTTTTTACCTTCTTTTTACATTCATCAATTATATAATGATATAACTCCTTAGCCATATCCGGAGCACCACAAGTTGTAAATCCCGGTCTATTGCCATGGCTTGTATCTGCATACAATGTAAACTGGGATATCAGTAACAGCTCTCCATTCATATCATTTATGCTAAGATTTGTTTTACCATTTTCATCTGCCATTATTCTAAGCCCAATCAGCTTTTTTATCATTTTATCAGCTGCTTCTTTGGTGTCATCTTTTCCAACACCTATAAGCACCATATATCCTCTGCCTATGGCTCCACGCACTTTTCCATCTATTTTAACATCCGAATTTTCTACAACTTGAATCACAAAACGCATAAATTTAGTCCTTTTCTCTCTATGCAATACAAAACCATTCAACACAAAACCACCGTACCGATTAACAATCGGTACGGCAGTTCAAATATCTAATCATCAGTTTTAGCAATGCTGTCACTTCCATCTTGTAATAATAATGCCTTTTACTAACGATAATTTTTATCAATAATTCATATTACTTGCGGTTAAATGCATTTACTCCTGGCCAGTAAGCTGCCTCACCAAGCTCCTCTTCAATTCTAAGAAGCTGATTGTACTTAGCTACACGCTCACTTCTACTTGGAGCACCTGTCTTAATCTGGCAGGTATTAAGAGCTACTGCAAGGTCAGCAATAGTTGTATCCTCTGTCTCACCTGAACGGTGTGAAGAAATTGCTGTATAGCCTGCCTTGTGAGCCATCTTAATAGCCTCAAGTGTCTCAGATACAGAACCGATCTGGTTAAGTTTGATAAGGATAGAGTTAGCAGCGCCAAGCTTAATACCCTTCTCAAGTCTCTCTGTATTTGTAACGAAAAGATCATCACCAACAAGCTGAACCTTGTGTCCAAGCTTCTCTGTCATCTTCTTCCAGCCATCCCAATCCTCTTCATCAAGACCATCCTCGATAGAGTAGATAGGATATTTATCAATAAGGCTCTCCCAGTGAGCAATAAGCTCATCTGATGTAAACTTTTTACCTGACTTAGGCTGTAAGTAGTGTCCAACACCCTGCTCTCTGTCCTTCCACTCAGAAGAAGCAGCATCCATAGCTATAACGAAATCTGTACCAGCCTTGTAGCCTGCATCTTCGATAGCCTTGATGATGTGATCGATAACATCCTCATCATCCTTAAGGTTAGGAGCAAAACCACCCTCATCACCTACAGCTGTAGTATGTCCTTCTTTCTTAAGAAGTGCCTGAAGTGAGTGGAATACCTCTGCACACATTCTAAGACCTTCTCTAAAGCTTGTAGCTCCTGAAGGCATAATCATGAATTCCTGTGTATCTACAGAGTTAGTAGCGTGAGCACCACCGTTTAAGATGTTCATCATAGGAAGTGGAAGTCTGTTAGCATTAGCACCACCTAAGAATCTGTAAAGAGGAATATCAAGAGCATTAGCTGCTGCTCTTGCTGCTGCTATAGATACAGCAAGGATAGCATTAGCACCAAGCTTTGACTTATCCTTTGTTCCATCAGCCTTAATCATTGCTGCATCAACTGCATAAATATCAAATGCACTAATTCCCTGGAGTACATCATTTATAACTGTATTGATGTTCTCAACAGCCTTAAGAACACCCTTACCACAATAACGAGACTTATCACCGTCACGAAGCTCAAGAGCCTCAAATTCACCTGTAGAAGCACCACTTGGAGCTGTTCCTCTACCTGCTACTCCACAAGCTAAGATAACTTCAGCTTCAACAGTAGGATTACCTCTAGAGTCAACTATTTCTCTACCGATAACCTTCTCGATTTCTAAATTTCCTAAATAATCCATTTCCTTCTTCCTTTCCATGCTTTTCGCATTGTAAAGTATTATTAGACACCTCAAATGATACCATAATTAGTTAAAAAAAACTAGATACTTATTGTAAAAAATATAGAAATTTTTATGGATATTTTTAAACAATTATGAACTACATTTTAATATCAGCATCAATCATAGAAGTACAGTGTGGACAGCGTGTTGCCTTTATGCTTATCTTGCTCTGACAGAATGGACAGTCTTTCTCGGTAGGCTTTTTCTTCTCTTCTTCTTTCTTACCTGATACTAATTTATTAAGCCCTCTAACAAGGCAAAAAATAATGAATGCCATTATAACAAAATTGATAATTGCAGTAATAAAAGAGCCATATCTAATCTCGGCTCCATTCACTGTAAATACAAGATTTGAAAAATCTGTACTTGCAAAAATACCTATTATAGGCGATATTATATCTCCAACCAAAGATGTTACTATAACTTGAAATGCTCCACCTATAATCACGCCGACTGCCAGATCCATTACATTTCCCTTAAGGGCAAATTTTTTGAACTCTTCAAGAAACTTTTTCATAAATCCTCCTATAAAATTATAGCATCTGCACTTACGCAGATAATTGAGAGCATTAATATAGCATATTAATGAAGGTTTAACAACACAATTTTCAAAAACAGACAGTTTTATTAATTATTTTTATTAATAATACCTTATGTTCTTCAGCAAAAGCTTTACTCTATAAAGTATACCTTATTCTTTGTTTTTCCAGCTCCCTTAATGATGTTTAGTTTCTCCGCTTTAAACAGTAGTCTACTTGCTGTCTTTACTTCTACATTTAGCAATTCTGCTGCATTGGAGCTGTTTATCTCTTTGTTTTTATTTAGATACATTAAAATATTTTTCATTCTTTCTATTTCTAATTCGGACATTGATTCAGACATTGATTCGGACATTGATTCGGACATTTCAAATCCACTCCGAATATGAATAATTGTATTTAAATATGTTCTATCTTCATCCATATCAAATTCCACTTCCGGCGAGCCATTTATTATAAGTTCTCGTAATATTTTAGGAATACCGGTACCCTTAGCGAATGCACAAATTGAATGAATTATAGGATCAGGATTCCAACCATTTTTGTATTCTACACGATCATGCTCTACAACTCGCCCCTCTAATAAAGTCTCTATTTTTAATGGTATCATCAAGAATCTTCCTTTCCATTATATTACATATAAGTACAATTTTATTATATATCTGTAAATTTTCTACTTATAATAATACCTACTTATGATAAGGCTCCCCCATCCTAATCCTGAAAGCCCTGTACACCTGTTCCAGCAGAACCAGTCTCATAAGCTGGTGGGGAAATGTCATCTTTGAAAAACTCAGCTTAAAATCAGCTTCGGCTATGACTTCATTAGAAAGCCCCAGTGAGCCGCCTATAACAAAAATTATATGGCTCTTTCCCGATACAGCAAGTTCCGAAATTTTCTCAGAAAGTTCTACAGAATCAAGCTCTTTTCCTTTAATCACAAGAGCAAATACAAAACTGTCATTCCTTCCTACTTTTTTAAGGGAATCAAGCATCCTTAATCCTTCAACCTGTTTAATCTTCTCTTCTTCTGCTGCCGAAGCATTATCCGGAGTCTTTTCATCCTGAACCTGCTTTATCTCAACCGTAGCATACCTTGACAATCTTTTAACATACTCGGCTATACCGTCTTCAAAATATTTCTCTTTAATCTTTCCTGCACAAAGAACAGTTATTTTCACTACGCATACCTCTTCATTACTTCTGCCACTTCATCTGCTAATTCTCTTGCCAAAATTCCATGAATTCCTTTTTTCTCTTTAAGAATATCACCGGCAAGCCCATGTATATAAACTCCGAGAGCCACCATCATAAATGACCTTAACTTATCACCAACCATTAAGGCAGCAATTATTCCTGTAAGTACATCACCGGAGCCTGCTTTAGCCATAGCTGAATTACCGCTGTTATTTATATAACATCTGCCCTCACCCGCAACTACGGTTCTCGCTTCTTTAATAACAACCATACCTGCACAATACTTTAATTCCTCCGCTATGCCAATAATATCATCTTTTACCTCTTCTTTAGGTAAATACAGTAAATCGGACAACTCTTTAATATGTGGAGTTAATACAAAGCCTGTTTTCAAATCTTTTTTTAAGTCAAGTTTTCTGTTTTCTTTTTCCTCTATTACTTCTCTAAAAAGCTTTAAACCATCAGCATCTATAATAGTTGTAACTTTAGATATATCAACAACTTTCTTTACTACAGATTTACTTCTTGTGCTGATTCCAAGACCGGGACCGATAACTATTACATCCGCCCACTCTTTTACTGCTTTATATAGTTTTTCCTCAGTAGCCGCTTTTATATCCATCTCAGGGCTATCATTATAGGTGGTTAAAATAGCCTCAGGTATCAGATTTTGCAATGAGGTTCTATTTGCCTCAGGTGTAAATATCCTTACAAGCCCTGCTCCTGTTCTATATGCTGCCAAAGCTGAAAGATAAGAGGCACCGCACATTTCCTCAGAACCTGCAATAACAAGTACTTTACCAAAATCACCTTTATTGCTATACTCTTTTCTCTTAGGTAGAAAATATTCAATATCTGTTTCATCAAAGGTAAAGATATTACAAGATACCATATCAAGAGCCTTCTTCGGAAAACCGATGTCAGCAACAATAACCTCTCCTGCATAATCCTTGCCCGGATATACCGCTATACCTGTCTTGTTTACACCAAAGGTAATTGTATAATCACATTTTATAGCCGCACTTTCTACTTTCCCGTTACTTCCGTTTACTCCTGAGGGAATATCAACTGCAACTTTAACAGAGTTAAACATATTCAGATAACGTGCAAGCTTTTCCAAATCACCTTCAAGTCTGCCCTTAAAACCAACGCCAAAGATTGCATCTATTACAATAACATTCTTAAAAAAATCATCTCTATCTGTTATAAGCTCAGATGGCTCAACAATTTTTAGGTCTATCTCACTGTTTACAGCCAAATCTACCTGTGACCTTGTCTGTCCTGTAAACTTTTCTTCTTTACCTACAACAAATACTTCGGTATTAAATCCCCATTCATGAAGAATTCTTGCACAGGCTATACCATCGCCACCATTGTTTCCGGAACCACAGATAGCTATAACTTTTTTATCCTTCTCACAGGCAAGAAGTCTGTCTTTAATAAAGTCTGCTGTACTAAGCGCAGCCCTCTCCATAAGTACCATTCCCGAGATGCCTAACTTCTGTGCATCTTCGTCCAACTTTTTAGCACTCTTACTGTCTACAAGTTTTATCATAGTTTACCCCTCTGCAACCACTACAGCTGTAGTATATTCCTTAGTGTCGGAAATTGATACAAAAAATCTCTCAATCCCAAGTTCTTTCTGCTTTTCTAATGCCTTACCATAGAGTTTAACATAAGGCTTACCATTTTCATCTCTTAGAACTTCTATTTCTTTAATTCTGATTCCGTTAAAACCTGTTCCCATAGCCTTAGCCACAGCCTCTTTTACCGCCCAGTTGCCGGCCGCTGAATCAGCCTTCTTCTTAATAAGTTCTCTTTCCTCTTCAGTAAAAACATATAACAAAAAAGCATCCTTTACGCATGCTTTTTTGACTCTTTCTTTTTCAATTATATCGTTGCCAATGCCTATTATCACTCTTATCTTCCTTTATTTAGAAGTTTTATCTTTTAAAGAATACGAAAGTCTCATCAATGTATCAGAAAGATGAATTGTTTCTACAATAACATCCTTTGGCAGTCTAAGATCAACCGGGGCAAAATTCCATATTGCCTTAATTCCATATTTTACAAGTTTTGCAGCTATGTCAGTAGCTGCATCTTTAGGAACTGTGAGTGCCGCTATATCCACTTGATTATTTTTAATATAGCCTTCAAGTTTATCCATTCCTAAAATCTCTATTTCTCCTATCTTCTTGCCCTCTAATTCAGACCTTATATCAAAGGCTTTCTTTACAAAAAAACCTCTCTTAGCAAAATCAGTATAATTAGTTAAGGCAGTACCAAGGTTTCCTGTGCCCACTATAATAATACTGTAATCTTTATCGAGTCCCAGAATCTTAGCTATTTCACTGTATAAATACTCTACATTATAGCCGTATCCCTGTTGACCAAAACCTCCAAAATTATTTAAATCCTGCCTGATTTGGGATGCTGTAACCTGCATTTTCTCACTCAAATCTTTTGACGAAATCCTATCTATTCCCGACTTAAGAAGGTCCCCTAAATATCTGTAATACCTCGGCAGCCTTTTTATGACTGCAGGGGATATATTTTTTGATTCCATAATATCTCCTCCATCCCCTATTTAGTTTAATCCGGAGACCGAATTTACATTCGGTCTCTCATATTTAACCTGTTTTTATACTCCGGCAGGTACATCCTTAATACTGAATGATATTCTTCCCATCTTATCTTTTCCAAGGCAGATGGTCTTAACTATATCTCCAAGTGTAAGCACATCCTCAACATTATTTATTCTCTCTTTTGCAACCTTTGAAATGTGAACCATTCCTTCTTTACCCGGTGCAAATTCCACAAAAGCTCCAAACTCCTTAATAGATATAACTTTACCGGTATAAATCTTGCCTTCCTCAAACTCTGTAACTATCATTCTGATAATTTCTTTTGCTTCATTTATCTTATCAATATCAGTACCACAAATACTTACATTTCCTTCATCAGTTATATCAATCTTAACGCCTGTCTTATCTATGATAGCATTGATAGTCTTACCCTTCTGTCCAACTACCTCACCAATCTTCTCAGGATCAATCTTAATCTGCTCTATCTTAGGCGCATATTCATTGACACTTGCTCTTGGCTCTGCTATAGCAGGCTTCATACAGGTGTCCATAATAAACATTCTCGCTTCTTTAGTTCTTGCTATTGCACCCTCAACTATTTCTCTTGTAAGACCATGAATCTTTATATCCATCTGAATAGCTGTAATACCGTCTGTGGTACCTGTTACCTTAAAGTCCATATCTCCGAAGAAATCCTCAAGTCCCTGAATATCTGTAAGAAGTACATAATCATCATCTGTATCACCTGTAACCAGACCACAGGAAATACCTGCAACCATTCTTTTAATAGGCACACCTGCCGCCATAAGAGACATACAGGATGCACAGGTTGAAGCCATTGAAGTTGAACCGTTCGACTCGAAAGTCTCTGATACTGTACGGATAGCATATGGGAATTCCTCTTCACTCGGAAGTACAGGAATAAGAGCTCTTTCAGCCAAAGCACCATGTCCGATTTCTCTTCTTCCCGGTCCTCTTGAAGGCTTTGTCTCACCAACAGAGTATGAAGGGAAGTTATAATGATGAATGTATCTCTTGTAGGTCTCCTCTGCATTAAGTCCGTCTACCTTCTGAACCTCTGAAAGAGGCGCAAGAGTGGTAATATTACAAATCTGAGTCTGACCTCTGGTAAACATAGCCGAGCCATGTACACGAGGTATGATATCTGTTTCCGCTGCAAGTGCTCTTATCTGAGTCATTTCACGACCGTCAGGACGCTTATGATCCTTTAATATCATCTTTCTTACAGTCTTTTTCTGATACTGATATACTGCATCAGGAAGGAAAGAAAGCCATTCTTCATTTTCTGCAAAATGCTCTGTAAGCTTATCCATAATTGCAGAAATATTTTCTTCTCTAACCTGCTTCTCATCTGTAAATACAGCTTTTTCCATTTCCTCAGGAGTTACTACCTCTTTAATTGCTGCAAATAATTCCTCAGGTACTGCATATCTTTCGTATTCTGACTTAGGCTTTCCACACTCAGCAGCTATCTTCTCTATAAATACAATTATTTCCTGATTCACTTCATGTGCCTTATAAATAGCCTCAATCATCTTAGGTTCAGGTATCTCATCTGCTCCCGCCTCTATCATAATAACCTTTTCTTTGGTAGAAGCTACTGTAAGCTTGAGGGATGAACTGACCATCTGGGCATTACTTGGATTGATTACAAATTCTCCGTCAATAAGACCTACCTGAGTAGTAGCACAAGGTCCGTCAAAAGGTACATCTGAAATTGCTGTAGCAATAGCTGAACCAAGCATAGCTGTAAGTTCAGGTGAGCAGGTTGGATCTACACTCATTACAAGGTTATTAAGTGTAACATCATTCCTATAGTCCTTAGGGAAAAGCGGACGCATAGGGCGATCAATTACTCTTGAAGTAAGTACTGCATTCTCAGAAGCCTTACCCTCTCTTTTATTGAAGCCACCCGGAATTTTACCTACCGCATACTGCTTTTCTTCATATTCTACTGAAAGTGGGAAGAAATCAATACCCTCCCTTGGCTTTTCAGAAGCTGTACAGGTCGAAAGCACAACTGTGTCACCGTAGTGCATAAGCGCTGCACCATTTGCCTGCTTAGCCACCCTACCCACATCTACAGTGAGGGTGCGACCGGCAAGTTCCATACTAAAACTCTTAAACATAATTTTCCTATCTCCTTTTTAAACTTGCTTTGTAAATCCCGAAACCACTGAAAAACTGACTTTAGCAAGATGTTTCTTGAATAATTTTGGATAAATCAACTTTTCAGAAGTCTCGGCAAAAAATTAACAAAGCTAAAAATAGTATATCACACCCATATTCTAATCGCAATAGTGGGTGTGATATACTGTTTTACATATTTGTTTTTTCAAACTCTTCAATCGATACAGGTTTTGCAAATAAGTATCCCTGAAAATAATCACATTGTACACTTTTTAAGAATTCAAACTGTGACTGTGTTTCTACTCCTTCACAAACTACCAACATATCAAGAGCCTTAGAAAGCTGAACTATCATTTCTATTATCTTACGGCTCTTTTCCTCATCTTTTGTCTTATAAAGAAATCCCATATCCAATTTAATTACATCCACCGATATGTCTTTCAACATATTAAGTGAAGAATAACCACTTCCAAAATCATCCATTTCCACTGTAAAACCGAAGTCTCTAAGCTTCTCAACTATCATAAGCCTGCTTTCAACATCCTTCATAATTACAGTCTCGGTAATCTCAAGCTTAAGCCTTGAAGGGTCTATTTCATATTTAGTTACTAAATCAGTAAATTCTTTATAAATATCCAGGAAATAAAAATCAGCAGGTGAAATATTTACAGAAACATAGTACTCTCCCTTACCTTCATCTTTCCACTTTCTAAGCAGTTTAGCAACCTGATTCCATACAAATACATCCACCTTGCTTATAAGGCCGTTTTTCTCAAACATCTCAATGAATCTGTAAGGAGGTATCATCCCCTCTGTAGGATGAAGCCATCTTATAAGAGCTTCTGCACCTATTACCTTACCTTCGTTATTACACTGTGCCTGAAGATATACCTTAAGCTGGTTTTCCTCAATTGCCCTATCCAATTCTCCCGAAAGCCGCTGCTCCCAATATTTAGTTTCTCGGATTCTGTCATTATAATAAAATATCTTATTCTTATAATCTTCTTTATTTTCTGCAATAGCCATTCCCGCTCTGTCAATCATAGTTGAGGCTGAAATACTTCTATCCTCTATCTTATACACACCTATCTGCATATGTATAGGATAATGGATTCCATCTTCCATAGAAATCTCTTTAGCAAGTTCTACAAATACTTTTTCATCATACTTCTCCTTCTCAATAAGCACACAGAACTTATCTCCGGAAAGTCTGCAATAAAGAGTATCTTTGGAAATTTTTTCCCTTAATTTCCATACTATTGAATTAAGTACCCTGTCTCCCACCGCCTTACCAAAAGAATCATTGATAAGCTTAAAATTTTTAACATCTGTACACACCATATAATATTCTCTATATGGATCATCTGCAAGGATTTCATTTACCCTTTCACAAAAATAATCACCATTATAGCTTCCTGTAAGCTTATCATGAGTTGCCTTATACTTATCATTATTAAAAATTTCAATCTCTATCGTCTTATCCTTTATCTTATAATAGCTTCCTTCCATTTTCCCATTTCTGTAAAGCTTCTTATAAAGAATATCAAAATGCCTCATTTGACTTTTAATAGGCGTAGAACAAAGTGCTGAATATTCTACCTTTGTATCATCAAGCCCCTCCAAACAAAACATTTTATTAATCTGTTCAATTACTGAAGAATAATCATCATCTATATCAAAAAAATGTTTTGCCGTTTCATTCAAATATACACATACATTATCAATATCTAAAAAGACAATTATATCATCTGTTTTAGATATAATATGTGAAAGCATCTTATCTATCAGCATTATCTGCTTATTTTCAAGCAGGATAAGATAAGTTGCAATAGCACCCAACGCATATGCTATAATTGATATATCTATTGCATAATTAAGAATCTTATATACAGCATTTATGATTATTGCTCCTGCAAAGGCAAAGAGGAGCATGAGGTATTTTCCCCAATACACAGTGCTCAGTCCTACTATTTTATAAATAATTATGAAACCTGTAAGAATTACAACTCCATATGCTATAATGCTGTGAAGTGTATAAAGAGGCTGTGTAATAATGGCATGATAATACCACTGCCCTATTTTGACTTTCTCTATTATAAATAAGGATTTAGTAAATATATTGCCTATGAGCAATATCCCGTCAAAAATAATTATCAGATATAAAAACCTAAATTTTTTAATATTTTTAATTTCATGCCCGGTTACTGCAATTGCAATCTTCAGTATTACATATCTCATAAGGCAGATACTTGCCAAATAAACTGAATACATTATCAGTGCAACCTGTACAGTCTTAGTAAACAATAAAAAAGCCTGAATAAAAATTGATACAACAGTGACTATTAACAGTAACCTGACATTCTTTGCAATTGGTTGCTTCTTTTTTAATGACAAATAAATACATACACTTAAAATACAAAGCAAAATAGTAAACAGACTCATAAATGTTACTATAATTGAACTCATTAATCTACCTCAATTTTTCATCCATTTTTACTGCCAAAGACCTGCCTAAATATACAGGCACTTCTTTCATCTTCTTCAATTTAGTTATGGTTTGTCTGTCAAACCTAATGCTGTCCTTTTGAACTATAACTACAATTGTAGAACCACCGAACTCAAAACAGCCTTTTTCCATTCCTCTTACAACTCTGCCGGTAAGCTTATGGTTCGATATTCTCCCAACCATTATTGCTCCCACTTCCATTTGAATAATCTTTCCAAAATTTTCTGTTTCAAGCACTGTATATTCTCTTGTATTTTCTATAAATACAGGATACTTGAGAAGTGCCGCAGGTCTTACGCAATGCAACCTGCCACTTATACACTTTGTGGATTTAATTATGGCATTATCCGTGAAAATATATCTATGGTAATGTTTTGGCGTAAGTCTGTAAATAAGTGCATAACCGCCTTCAAATTCCTCTGAAAGCTTCTTGTCCTCTAACAGCTTAGCTAAATTATATCTGGTATTCTTGATTCTAAAAAAACACTCTTTGTCTAATTTTACCACAGATAATAGTCCATCACAAGGGTTTATAAAATGATTTTCTCTTTCATCAACTTCAATTGCCTTTTTTCTTCTTTTAAAAAAATCATTAAAAGAATAGAACCCCTTAGCAGGCACTTCTATTCCTTCCAACGAAATATTATTTTTTCTTATAAATCCGGGTATTAACACCCTCGAAAATGCAGAATCCAATATAGCTCCGCCCATCTTGGATATAAGCGGCTTTGTCAGTAACTTAAGTAATACTCTTCCTGCCTTAGTATTATATAAAAACCTTACAGAAAAATCTTCTCTCATAATTAATGCCATCCCATCAAAAATATAATTCCTATAACTTCCAAAAGTCCTATTGCAACTATTACAATTTTGCCAAAGGTTTTCGGCTTTTTAAGCTGAAACGGCGATAAAAAACCACACATTACAATAGCTAAAAGCACAAGGTATATAACTTTGCTATCTATAACACCGGGGATTATTTCCATATTAGACAGGATATAGACAGCCGGAAGAGAAATTGCTATGGTAGTTACCGGTAAGCCGAAATATATGGTTCTGGGTTTTGTTGTTTCTCTCTGTCTTTCCTCTTCAAGCACATTGAAATATGCAAGCCTTATCAGAGCTGCAAGCAAATAAAATGATGCTAAAACACCGGAAAGAATTGTATAACCCGGCAAAGAATATACAAATAAAGCAGGAAATACTCCAAAGCTTATAAGGTCACTTAAAGAATCTATCTGAATACCAAATCTCTTTTCTCTGTCATCTCTTTCTTTTGTAGCTGCCACCATACCGTCAAACATGTCACATACCCCTGCCACCATAAGGCAGACTACCGCTACGGACAAATTATATTCAAAAATCATTAATATCCCGACAAAAGCAGAAAGCATACCCAAATAAGTGAGTACAACCGTATAATTATAATATCCCAACAGTCCTTTTTTCATGATACTCCCTTCACCAAATCTCTCTTAAACCAACTTCAATAATCTGTTTAATCTCATAATCAATTTTTCATATATTCCTGCAAAACCATATTGTACTATAAAATAGCTGCCTTCTGCAAGTCCTATTCCACCAATTACATCAATTAGAACATGCTGCTTGGTTGTCAATGTTGATATACACACACTTATCGCATAAAACAAAGAAAACATAAGATAAGGTTTTGGAATGCTCTTATTTTTTCTTACTGCTATATAGCAGAACCAACTTGTAAGGCAGTGAATTGAAGGAAATAAATTATCAGCAGCATCACTTTCATATACATAATTCATTAAGTAATTCCACAATCCCTCATTTCCTACTTCAGGTCTTATATTAGTTGTCGGAAAAATAAGGAAGCATAGCAGACAGATTGTTTTTGCAAAGAAATCGGCACTTATAAGTCTGAATGCTTCTTTCCTGTCCTGTCTGACACCAATTATATAATTAGCCATCCAAAATATATAACAGCTCAAATATATGGATACAGTCCACGGTAAAAAAGGTACCATAGTATCCGGCAATATCTCAGCATTTATGTGATGCCAGTCTGTTGTAAATATCCTCGAGCCATAATATGCTACCATGTTCCATGACAAAGAAAGAAACAGCGGAATAATCATTATCTTAGGTACAATAGTTATTGATTTTTTCTCCATTAAAAAACCTTTCTATATTATAATATTTTGATACTCTCCTCATATTCCTATACCAAAATCAAACCTTCTATATAGATAATACAATCAAGTTTCATCAATATATTGTACCTAAGAGTTCTTACAGAATAATAAGAATTTCCTTACAACTTTTATAATAAGAGTTTAACTAATTAATCTCTATCTTATATGAATTGTTAAATTTTTCACCGGCTTCAAGCACTATATTGCAATCTCTTTCAGAAAGTTCTCCCTCAAACTCAGCCCTGTCACAGCGGCCAAACCATGGCTCAATGCATACAAAAGGTGCATTAGCTTTCTCCAAAGACCAAATTGCAAGTATAGGCATATCAAAGCTTACCGTAACATATTTTTTACCATCCGGCTTAATTAAAGACACTTCAGATACCTGCCTGTCCTCAAAAATATAGGTAGTTTCATCAAAATATTCTTTTGTAATTATGCTTCTGCCATTTTCAAGCTGTAATTCTTTAAGTTCGGAAAGCCTTAAGCCTGTTTGATTATCTGCCCCATAATGTTTAGGATTGCCACAGGAATTAAATTCCAAAGAATAGCCTTCCTTCCCCTCTTCCCCATCTATAGGACAATTAAATCCCGGATGTGCTCCTATATTAAAATACATAGTCTTATCACCCTTATTATCTACTTCCCACAATACTTCAATCTTATTCTCACAAAGCCTATAACCTATTTTAAGTGAAAAATGAAAGGGGTATATTCTGTATGTATCTTCATTATCTTCTATTTCAAACCATATTTCATTATTTCTCTCATCTACACAGGTAAATATCATATCTCTCGCAAAGCCATGCTGCTCCATAGGATATTTTTTACCTTCATATATGAACTCTTTATTTTTTAACCTACCTATAAAAGGAAAAAGAATCGGAGATCTACGCCCCCAGTATTTAGCATCACCCTGCCAGAGATATTCCTTTCCTTTCATATCTTTAACCGAAACAAGCTCTGCACCCTTATCTGCTATAGCTATTTCTAAAAATTCATTTCTTAATTTGTAACACATAATCTTCTCCTCCAAATATGTTTTTATATTTAGTTTACATTCAGCCTTAAATTTAATCAATACCTTATAACAAAAAAGTGTGTACAATAGACATTATAAGATAAAAAAAGTCATGGGAGTTTTATTTCTCCCATGACTTTTTTATAACTAACCACCAACTATCTTTATTTTAATGTAAAGCTAAATGTTCCTTTAACTCCACTTTCAAACAGTACTTCAATATTTACCATGTCTCCGGCTGCTGCACCACTAAATACAACCTTAGGTGTATTATTCCAATCAGCCTTGATTTTATTTGATGAAGAAGACACCAATCTAACACCATAAAGACTGTTCTTATCAGCCTCACTCGAAGGTGAAACTCCATTTGCCTCTGAGGTATACTGGTCACTTATAACAAGTGCATCTCTGATACCATTAAATGTAAAATTAGCCAAACTTAGTTCTGCACTCCTTGCCTCCACCTTGGTAACTGCCGGAGCCTTAGCTGAAATTGTAACTGTCTTGGATACTTCTGTACCCTTACCATCATTTACAATTGCAGTTATCTTATCGGTAAAATCTCCTCTTTTAGCCTTTTCCTTAACCTTACTTGGAACAATCCTGTTTCCCTCTACAACGCCCTCCACATCTCTCAGAGTGAAGTTTTCGCTTCCAAGCTGTACCGCTGTACCGTCTGATGCCTTACCTGTAACAACAGGAGTTATATTGTCATATCCTGTATTTGAATCTGAACTGTATAATGCATCCGGCAGTACTATGTTAAAACTTGTAAGATTTTTCAATTCTGCTACTGTCATCCTTACATTTATTTCAGAACCTGCTACCTTATTTGTTCCTGTCACATCCTTATAAATAGCAAAGGTAAATTCCTCTGTTTCATAACCTGTAACTGCTGCTGCACTTGCCTTAAACTTAAGAGAAGCTGATTTTAAGTCACTGAGTTTGAAAAGCTGTACACCTGTATCTGCTGTTCCTACAGACGCTCCTGCAGCTACTGTAGTAAATATTGTGCCACCACTCTTTTTCTTAACTCCAAGATAATACGCTGACATTCCTGAAAGATCTGTAAGTTCTCTTCCCTTATCATCAGCTACCTTTACTTTTGGAAGCACATTTTCTGTAATTCCTCCCGGAAGAACCCCATCTAATGTAAGATTCCTTATAGTTGTAGGACTTGCCGGCATATATACCACAAACGATACCTGAACAGGCTGCAGGTTTGCTGCAACAGTAAACAATCCTGTTGACTGCATCTGCGTTATTCCGGAACCCCAAGTTATATTTTTGACTATATTATCTTTTTTAGAATCATATTTAAGCCTTGCAGTACCGTTAGCTGTATTCTCCCAAGAAAATGCCTCCGGAAGCCTTACACCATAACTTGTATCACTAAGTGTAGCATAGTCTGTTACGGACTGTCCCGCATCATTTGTAGCTGTATAATTAAAATATGCCACCTCACCTGCATATACTTCACTAGGCGGTATTACACTGAACTTAGATACCTGCTTCACACCCGATATATTAATGGTTGTTTCAGCAGTATTGCTTCCATTTTGACCATAAATTGCCAAAAGCCTTATAGTTACACTTCCTGACTTAACGGCATTGGTTCCTGTAAAAGGAATTGCAACATAATCTACTCCATCAACTTCAATCAAATCACTGTAAACCTTGGTCTGATCAATTCCAAGACCTGTGAGTCCTGCCATTGCGACTATATTTACTCCCTCAGTTGAATTCATTCTTCTTCCATACTGATCCTTTACTTCCACAAGAAGCCTTGCTGCAGCATTCTCCGCAGCATTATTCACTGCTAAACTATAAGGTTTCTTTGTATTATTGCTGTATACTCCCTTAACTGTTACTGCACTTGCCTTAGACTTAGCTTCAAGGGTCAGGTTGAAAGTTTCTGTCAGGAAATTAACTGAATCTGTTTTGTTAATATTCATACTAACATTTGTCTTCAGCGGAAGATTAGCTGACATACCGGTAACATCTATACATCCCTTAGCAGGATTTACTATGCCCTTACCTATAGAAATATTTACATTCAGCCCACTTACAGTCTTTGTAATATCTTCACCGAACTGATTTGTAACCCTATATTCTATCTTTCCGCCTGCCGAAGAATTATCTCCATTTAACACAAGATACTTATTAGGAACATCAATCTTTGAGGCCTTAGCCATTTCACCCTTAAATGTAACAGTCTTGCCGCCAAATTCTACCGTATAATCAAGATTATTAATATCAGCTGTCAATTCAAGCACTGCCTCTGTAGCTGAGGAGTTAAGAGTTACACCTGTAATATCCCTCCTACTTGCTCCTACCTTAACTACATAATCCTTTACATTGTTAGTAAGATTCTGACCTGTTACAGTTATCTTCTTAGCTCCTGTCTGTTTGCCTGTAAATTCTGCAGGTTTACTTGCAACTACAACCTTAATTCTTGCAGTCACTTTCTTACTGTCGAGAGCTGCCTTAACTGCACTTCTCTGACTTCCAATTATATCTATATAGCTTTCACCGGCCTTATTAGCTGTAATTGTAAATTCTGTTGAAGAGGCTTTCTCTTTATTTACTGAAATTGCATCAGAGCCATCAGGACTTAAATAAGAATTGTAAGTAGAACTTACTCCTCCCGCCTTTACAACCTTATCTGCAAGCTTATAGTTTATCTTAAGAGTTTTACTTGTACCCTCTGTTAAATTTACTTCTGTAACAGCAGTACCGTTATCCTCTACAGTCATACTCTCTGCTCTTGTGAAAACTTTAACAAGAGCCTTGTATTTTTTATTTTTATACTTTGCTGTAATAACTGCTGAACCGTTGCCCTTTGCAGTAAGTTTACCGTTTTTCTTATTTACAGTTACTACACTTGTATCATTACTTACCCACTTAACTTTCTTAGAAATATTTTTCCCTCTGAAAAGAAGGTCAAAGTCTAACTTCTTCTCACCTATATAGGCTGATGTACCTTTCTTTGCAGAAAAAACTTTTGTTTTTCCATGTAATACTACTCCACTCTTTGCTGCCGCCTCTATCTCCACAGCATTAAATCCCGGCACAAAACTGAAGCCCATAGAGAGGGCAAGCATAATTGAAAGACTCTTAACTGCCTTATTCATACTCTTTTTCTTCATTTTATTTCCTCACATTCATATATTATTTATTCAAGCTTTATTTAAGTTTGTGATTGAATTATAATTTCCCCCTGTGTCAGTTCTATGCGTAATTTCTTACAATTTTCTTTCTTATTTACTGTCATTGGTACAATTCTATGGCAGTTTATTGGCAGTTCTACTCCACACATCCTATAATTTCACTAATATCCTCTATCCTGTATTTTGACATATAGGCTTCAATTCCCTTCACTACCTCTACACTTGCTGCAGGATTATTGAAGTTTGCAGTACCTACACTCACCGCAGTAGCACCTGCCATAAGAAATTCTACGGCATCCTCTCCTGTCATAATTCCACCCATACCTATAATAGGAAGCTTTACAGCCTTGCTTACCTGGTATACCATTCTTATGGCTACAGGCTTAACTGCAGGCCCTGAAAGTCCTCCTGTTTTGTTTGCAAGAGCAAATTTTCTCTTATGTATGTCTATCTTCATTCCCGTAAGAGTATTAATAAGAGAAAGTCCATCCGCTCCTCCTGCCTCACAAGCCTTTGCAAGCTCTGTAATATCAGTAACATTCGGTGTAAGCTTCATAATTACAGGCTGCTTGGCATATTTTTTAATAGCCTTGGTTACTTCAAATGCCGCATCCGGGTTAGTACCAAAGGTAATTCCACCGGCTTTTACATTCGGACAGGAAATATTTATCTCAAGAAGCTTAACTACCTCGTTATCAGCAAGCCTTTTTACCACTTCTACATACTCCTCGGTAGTATGTCCACATACATTTGCCATAACCACTGTATCTATACCCTTAAGTTTTTCCAAATCTCTTTTTATAAACACATCTATTCCCGGATTTTGAAGCCCTATTGCGTTCAGCATACCTGATGCAGTTTCCGCTACTCTAGGTGTCTGATTACCCTTCCAAGGTACATCTGAAACTCCCTTTGTAGTAAGTCCACCTAACAGCGACAAATCTATGTAGTCCATAAATTCTGCACCTGAACCGAAAGTTCCTGATGCCGTCATTACCGGATTTTTAAGCTTAACACCGGCTATTTCTACACTCATATTTCCCATTAGATAATTACCTCCGTAGATAAAAATACCGGTCCATCCTTACAAACTCTTTTATTGGTTACATTACTGTGATGGTCAACCTCCTTAGATTCGCAGACACAGCCAAGACAGACACCTATGCCGCAAGCCATTCTTTCCTCTAAAGAAACATAGGTAGGAATATCCCTACTTTCTCCGTATTCCTTTACTCCTCTAAGCATAGGCATTGGTCCACAGGAAAAAATATCCGTAACCCCATATTTTTCAGCCACTTTAAGCTCATTTGCCGCATCAATTACAGTTCCCTTACAGCCTAGGCTTCCATCATCTGTAGCTATTATAACTTCTGCATATTTCTCAAAATCTTCCACAAGGAAGGTATCTTTAGTTCTGTATCCAAGTATTGCTAAAGCCCTCTTTCCATTAGCCTTAAGTGCTTTTGCAGCCTCAAGAAGTGGAGGAATTCCTATTCCTCCACCAAAAAGAAGCACTGCATCTCCTGTTTTATCTACAGGGAAGCCCTTTCCCAGACTTCCCACCACTTCTATACTATCTACATTCGGCAAAAGCTTTGCAAATTCCCCGGTTCCTTCACCTACAATTCTGTATACCAATCTTAGCTTTTCATTTTCTCTGTCAATCTCACAAATACTTATAGGGCGTGGTAACAGCCTTGAACCGTCCCTTGTATAAAGAGATACAAACTGACCTGTTTTAGCGGTTCTTGCCATCTCTCCTGTCTCTATCCACATAGAAAACACATCTTCTGCAAGCTCAGTATTTTCAAGTATTTTAGCCCTGATTTTAGAATTAAATTCCATCAAACTTCTCCTTAGAATATAGATGCAATATCATTTTTCATATCTATTACTGCCGCCCTTGCAGCCTCTGCAAAGCCTTCTTCTCCAAATTCAGCATATTTTTCCTGCTTATAAGCAGCTATGATACCTCTTGAAGAATTGACTATGGCTCCAAGTCCATCTTTATTAAAGAAAGGCTTAAGCTCCGCTGCAGTTCCTCCCTGTGCACCATAGCCCGGCACAAGGATGTAGGCCTTTGGCATAATCTCCCTAAGCACCTTTCCCATCTCCGGATAGGTAGCACCAACTACAGCACCTACATCACTATAGCCTTCTTTAACTGTATCAAGTCCCCACTCATCAACCTTCTTGCCTACAAGTTCGTAGAGGGCCTTTTCTCCTATTTTCTGATCCTGAAATTCTCCACTTGACGGGTTGGATGTCTTTACTAAAATAAATAAACCCCTATCATTCTTCTTGCATTCATCTATAAACGGCACAACTCCATCTGAGCCAAGATAAGGATTAACCGTGACAAAGTCCTCATCAAACGGAGTGAATTCATTCTCTCCTACCCTTATCTTACCAATATGTGCTACTGCATAAGCCGCAGAAGTAGAGCCTATATCTCCTCTTTTAGCATCTCCTATTACTATCAGTCCCTTTTCGTGACAGTAGTCAACTGTTTTCTTAAATGCCATAAGTCCCGGTATACCAAACTGTTCATACATAGCTATCTGTGGCTTTACAGCAGGGATTAAATCATAAACTGCATCTACTATTCCCTTATTAAATGCAAAGATGGCATCAGCTGCCGCTTCAAGAGTTTCTCCCTTTTCATTAATTGCCTTATCAAGTAAAAACTTCGGTACAAAATTAAGTGTAGGATCAAGTCCTACAACTATAGGTGCATTAAGTGTCCTAATTTTATCAACTAATCTCTCTATCATTTAATTTTCCTCCTTAAATACTACCTTACCGTTACATAGGGTATATAAAACTTTTCCTCTTACTTTTTTGCCGCCAAAAGGAGTATTCTTTCCCTTTGACACAAATTTATCAGGGTCAATTACATACTCCTCTTCTATATCCGCTATTACAAGGTCTGCTACCGCCCCCTCTTTAAGTGTACCTCTGCCGGTTTTAAGTAACTTTGCAGGAGTAAGGCTCATTCTCTCCACAAGGCTCTTCATATCAAGATACTTACCTAAAAGCTCAGTTACAGTAAGAGCAAATGCAGTTTCAAGACCTACTATTCCAAATGGAGCATTTTTTATACTCTTTTCTTTTTCTTCTTTAGAATGTGGAGCATGGTCGGTAGATATCATCCCCATAATACCACTCTTAAGCCCTTCCTTAAGAGCATCTACATCTGCCCTGCTTCTAAGAGGTGGATTCATCTTGAAATTTGCATCATCTTCTACTATATCTTCATCGGTAAGGGTAAAGTGATGAGGGCATACTTCTGCACTTACAGGCAGTCCCTTCTCCTTCGCTTCCTTAACAAACTTAACCGTATCCCTTGTAGAGCAATGACAGAGATGTATAGTTGCTCCCACTTCTTCTGCTATTGCTATATCCCTCCTTGCTATGCTGTCTTCTACCTCGTTGGTAATGCCCGCCATACCAAGTTCCAAAGCCTTATTGCCTGCATTCATAACTCCGCCATTTACAAGGTCTGCATCTTCACAGTGGTCAAAAAACGGTATATCAAGCCTTGCTGCCTCTATAAGTCCTTTTCTAAGTATTTCCGCATCCATAACAGACTTGCCGTCTTCACTTATCGCAACTATTCCGGCTTTTTTCATACCTTCTATGTCCGACAGAACCTTTCCTTCCTGCCCCATAGTGACTGTTCCGCTTGGAAGCACATTGATAACGGCATCCTTCTTTATAGCTTCAAGCTGTAAATTAAGATGTTCTACCGTATCCATCACCGGTTTTGTATTTGGCATTGTTACAACTGTAGTATAGCCTCCTCTTGCTGCTGCCATGCTTCCTGTCTTTACCGTTTCTTTATATTCTCCGCCTGGCTCTCTAAAATGTACATGAAGATCTATAAATCCGGGCAGCACATACTTACCTGATGCATCTATGACTACTGTGTCTTCTGTAACATAGCAATCAAGACTCCCTCTCTCTCCTACCTTATCCACCCTGCCTTCGTCATTTATAAAAATGTCAAATAATCCATCTCTTTCTCCTTCTACATCTACAAGATGTCCATTTTTAACCAAAGTTCCCATTTTAATCATCCCCATTTCTTTTCATATTCTTACATTATTACACTATCAACTACAAAATAATTCTTTGGTACTTAAAGAAAGCACCCTTAAGGATGCTCTCTTGATTTTAAAATACTAATTATTTAATTTTTCAATAATCTTTGGAAGTTCTGAGTCCACCTTATCATTTTCAAGCTGGCAGGTACCCGCATTAGCATGACCGCCTCCACCATACTCAAGACAAATATCACCTATATTTACCTGAGAATCTTTATTTACAATGGACTTACCAATCATAACCGCTGTATTCTGCTTTTTAAATCCCCAAGCAACATGGACTGAAATCTCTGTATCAGGATACAGAGCATATACCATAAATCTATTTCCTGCATAAATTGTCTCTTCATTTCTAAGATCAATAATAGCAACCTTTCCCTCAACCTTAACAAGTCTTTTAAGCTGTGCCTTAAAAAGTTCCTGCTGCTCAAAATAAAGATCTACTCTTTCCTTTACATCCGGAAGTGCTAAAATATCCTGAATCGGGTGAATGAGACAATAGTCAATAAGTTCCATCATTAAGTCATAGTTAGAAATCTTAAAGTCATGGAATCTTCCAAGACCTGTCCTTGCATCCATGACATAGTTAAGCAGAGTCCAACCTTCCGGCTCTAAAATATCATCCACTGTGAAATCAGCACTATCGCCCTTATCTACAGCTTCCATCATTTCCTCTGATACTCTGGTTATTCTCTCAGCTCCACCGTAATAATCATACACAACTCTGGCAGCAGATTTTGCATATCCGTCTATGATGAACTTTGTACTTGCTTCACCTGCATTTACACGACTTAACTCACTTTCATGGTGGTCAAAAGCAAGACCTACCCTTGGGTCATACGGTAAGTTTGTAGTTATATCATTTTCAGTAATATCTACCTTGCCATCCTGTACATCTTTGGGATGTACGAATTTTATATCATCAATTATATCAAGCTCTTTAAGTATCATCGCACATACAAGGCCGTCAAAATCGCTTCTTGTGACCAATCTCATTTTTCCCATAATATCCCTCCAGATATTTATTAACAAACTTTGTTATTGGAGTATATCATAAATCAAACTTTTGTTCAATCCTAACCACTCTTTTATTTATTCGGTCACAAAACTTCACTTTATTGCATACTCCTCATACAGCCTATGTCTCATCTCTTCATTCTCTAATACTATATTAACCATATCATTTTTACCCTCTGACAGTAATATACTTATTAACCTGGCTAGGAAATTCTCTCCTCTCGCTTCTCCTCTTGCTTCTCCTCTTGCTTCTCCTATTGCCTGCCCTCTTGCTTCTCCTCTCGCTTCTGCTCTTGCAAACATCGGTTCAAAAAATTTCTCCATGCTCTTTCCTCCTTTGTCCTCTTCTGTAGGGATGGTTAGTTTTTCACCTGTCAGACTTAAAATCAGTTCAGTTACTTCTTCGGGATGGTTTACCTCTATGTTTCCTGCCGTATGGTTACTTCCTTTTACCATATAATCAGCAATCAGCTTAAAATCTTTCTTAAATTTATTTATATCATCTTCTGTCATTTTTTTCAAGTCTATGAGATTAAGCTTATAATCACTTACATACTTCTCAAATACTCCCTTAATATTGAGCCTCTTTAGCAGGGTTGTTTCATATTTCCATTCTTTCTCACCATAGTAGATTACAAAAGTAATTACCGGATAAACATCCTGTGTTGCTCCTGATATATTATCAGTTTTGTCAGCTCCTCTAAGCTCTCTCTTTCTTTTTTCCTGCTCAGCTAATTGAGTCCTATAAGAAGCCCCATCGTATGAGAGTACTCTAAATACCATATTTGCATCCGGCACATCCTGATTTTCAATTCCTATTAGAGAAATTATCATATTCTCTTTCTTCCATAGTTTTACCACATCCCTGTCCTGAATCCTAAATTTACTGTCATCTCCTTTGTACCGACTCCATCCGGATAAATCAAGCAGTTCGTTTTCTTTTATTACCTCCTCCCCATCAAACATAATACCATTTACAAACTCCGCAAATACATCATTAAACATAAACAACTTCTTTTCTAAAATATCCTTCTCCCCCAACTTTTCTCCTTTCCACAATACATATCCCATCGCAATTACATCTTTGGATTTAAATAATTGAATTTTTTTGAAATACTAAAATAAAAATTAAATTTTTGAACTGATAACTGTACTACAGAATCAATATATAACAAAACTAACGAGTATTATTATACTATATTTACCAAAATTTGTAATCAGCATTTTAGATAAAAATATGAGTGAGTATTATACAATATAAACAAAATTAGTGATTGGCTCATATTGCCTATATTAAAGTTCACTTTCAATATAAATAAATACAGCTAACAATCAAAATAGTTAGCTGAGTTTGTCTGTATTAGAGCTTGCTTTCAGTATAGGTAAGTAGAGTTAACTCTCATCCATACTGATGCTTTGCATGAAATTTCAGGTTTTAGAACAGACTTAGAGATTGTATCAAACAGAAATATGAAAAAAATTTTAACTTTGATGAAAAAAGAAGAAAAATAGCTGCATTTTTTTCGCACATAGAAAGGCTCTAAAACCCTGATTATAAAGGGGTTTAGAGCCTTTTTGATTGTTGCAAGTGTCAAAGATGGGAGTATATCATAAATCAAACTTTTGTTCAATCCTAACCACTCTTTTATTTATTCGGTCACAAAACTTCACTTTATTGCATACTCCTCATACAGCCTATGTCTCATCTCTTCATTCTCTAATACTATATTAACCATATCATTTTTACCCTCTGACAGTAATATACTTATTAACCTGGCTAGGAAATTCTCTCCTCTCGCTTCTCCTCTTGCTTCTCCTCTTGCTTCTCCTATTGCCTGCCCTCTTGCTTCTCCTCTCGCTTCTGCTCTTGCAAACATCGGTTCAAAAAATTTCTCCATGCTCTTTCCTCCTTTGTCACTCTATTTTGGCAAGAGGATGCTGTATTCCATACTCCTCATACAGCCTATGTCTCATCTCTTCATTCTCTAATACTATATTAACCATATCATTTTTACCCTCTGACAGTAATATACTTATTAACCTGGCAAGAGAATTCTCTCCCCTTGCTTCTCCTCTCGCTTCTCCAATCGCTTCTCCTCTCGCTACTGCCTTTGCTTCCATTCTTGCAAACATCGGTTCAA
>NZ_JBQNBU010000026.1:0-31215 GCF_052169795.1 Catonella sp. | reverse complement strand
CCGGTCGAAGAAACGGCAAAGAAATGTTTTATAAGGCTGCTGATAACGAAAGAAGCAGGCTCTTACACTGCATGATTGAAAATCTCATGGGAATTGTATGTCCCAAAAATGCATAGTATATTTATTACCTTTTTGTAACCAATTTGTAACCTTTAAGTAGTACACTTATTATAACATTTACTTAAAAGGATAGTGAAAAGAGCTAACTGTTAGGAAACTGCAGGGCGCAAAGCCTAAATCTAAGGTTCTTATGAGCTATGAATGTTAGGATGCCATATCCTCATTAAATATTTTAAGGAGGATTATTATGAAAAAGAGGGGGAAATTTTTGAAGAAGGGACTAAGTTTTTTGATGGTGCTTGTCTTAGCATTTACATCTGTCTTCTTTAATATGACACCTGTTAATGCTGAAGTAATACCTAATCAGATAAGATCAGGAGCTAATTTAAAGATGACTCTTGTGGATATTACCGGAGGGGGGTATCGTAACAAGCCTGCAAGCGATCCGCTTGAACTTTTCAAGGGAGAAAAATATACCTTAAAAGTAAGGCTCGGATATCAGGATGAAGAAGGTACCGGATTATCTAAAGCGTTAATAACCGTTAAAAATGGAGAAATTATAGTTTATCGTAATGGTATAGAAAAGACTCGTTTTGGCAAATTGATTACAAGTGTATTCTCTCAAAATTCAACTGATGTAAAGTTTGACTTTGTCGCAGGGGAAGGATCTACTCCTAATGAATTTGGTAAAATAAGTGATTATATATTAGCAGAAGGACAAACAGGAATTGTTAAGGATAAAATTATCTTATCCAGCTCTCTTGAATACAAATTAAAGTTAAAAGCTGAGTTTTATCTTGAGGATGAAAATGGCAAGGAACAGCTTTATAAGACTGAAAAATTAGATTGGAATGCTAATGTTCCTGAACTGGATGCTCCAACTATTTTGGGTAAGAACTTTATCGGTTGGTATGATAAAAGTACTAATGATAAATTTGATTTTACAAAACCTATAACAGATAATGTTAAGCTTGTGGCTAAGTATGAATATATAAATAATGGCGAGCAGCAGGAAGAACAACAGGAAGAAGTTACTGTTAAATTTATAGCAGAGGATAGACCAAATACCGACGATAGTTTCAAGGTTTATAAAGGAAGTACATTTAAACAGGCTAAAGCTGAAAAACAAGATGCATTTAATTTAGCTGATGAAACTGCTAAAAAAATTAATGCAAAAAACACATTTCTCAATGTAGAAAAGTATGATTGGTATACAGATAACAATTATACTAATTTAGCTGATGATAATGAAAAAATAGATGAAAATAAAACTTATTACGGTCAGTTAAAGAAAGAAAAAGTAGATGTTACTTTCTTTGTAGATAGCACAAAGAAAGAAACCGTTACAATCGAAAAAGGAAAGACTTTTGCAGATGCGAAAGATTCGTTGAAGAATTTTGATGATTTTGAGAAGTATGACTGGTACAAGGATAGTACTTGTACTGATAAAGTAACCGATGAAACTGAAAAAATAGATGAAAAGAAAACTTATTATGGCAAGTTAAAGATAGAAAAAGTATATGTTACTTTCTATGTAAATGACACAAAGAAAGAAACCGTTACAATTGAAAAAGGAAAGACTTTTACTGATGCAAACGCTGCAGCTGTAGAGAATGGTTTTGATACAAGTGAGTATGAGTGGTTTGAGGATGAAAAATTCACAAATCCTGCTGTTGTTAATGAGCCTATTCTTACAGAGAAAATCTACTACGGTAGATTAATAACACAAAAAGTTAAGGTTACTTTCTTTGTTAATGAGAATAATAAACAGGATGTTATTGTTCCTATGGGTGCCGGTTTTGAATTCTCTAAAAAACTAGTTAAGACTTTTGATGTTAGCGAGTATGAGTGGTTTGAGGATAATACTTTTAATACTCCTGCTGTTGTTAATGAACCTATTCTTGCAAATAAAACTTACTACGGTAGATTAATAACACAAAAAGTTAAGGTTACTTTCTTTGTTAATGAGAATAATAAACAGGATGTTATTGTTCCTATGGGTACCGGTTTTGAACACTCTAAAAAACTAGTTGATACTTTCGATGTTAACGAGTATGAGTGGTTTGAGGATGAAAAATTCACAAATCCTGCTGTTGTTAATGAGCCTATTCTTGCAGATAAAACTTACTACGGTCAGTTAAAGAAATCCGGCAATAACGATAACGGCGATAACAACAATAATAACAACAATAATAACAACAATAATAACAACAATAACAATAACGACAACAACAATAATAACGGCAATAACGACAACAATAACAACAATAACAACAACAATAACAGCAACGATAATAACAACAATAATAACAACAATAACAACGATAATAACAATAACAACAATATTACAACACCTACAATTCCTACAGCACCTACAGCACCTACAACACCTATCGTTGCTACAGAGCCTACAGTACCTGAAAGCAACATAACAATACCGGATGATACAACTCCTTTATCTCCTGCACCGGCAGAGGCTTCCACAACTCCAACTACAGAGAGCGAAGATAACAATGAAAATATTGATATTGAAGATGATGATACTGCTCTCGGTACTGCTGTAATGGATAAAGATAACGATGTAGACGAAGCTGAAGATGTTCCAGTTCCTGTAAAAACTAAGAAAAAAGTAGTTGCTAAGAAAGAAAAATCTCTTGATATAAATGCTGATGATACACCATTGGGAACTACACTTCCTAAAACAGGTGGTTCATTTGGATTCATCTATATCTTATTTGGACTTCTTCTCTCTGCATTTGGAATTAAAAAATTTAGAGAGAAATAAATAGTAAATTAACTTACAAAAATAGACTTTCGAATTTCGAAAGTCTATTTTTATGTCTTACCAAAGTATAAACTATAATTTCAAATGTAAAATTTTTACCTGTTTTTTTCGCTCTGCTATCCTCATAGAAAGCTTTGTAAAAAATTTTAGTTTAGCTCCCAATATTTTAAATACCTTGTTAAAAAAGGTTCGTTCTTCAAGTAGAGTTACTCCACATTTTTTTGCAAAACCATTGCTGTCATCAACATAAAAATACATAAGAGCTGTTTTATTACCTGTTCGCTTAATAAACCAGTTTGTAAAAATCAGTCCACTTTTACTAGTTGCATCAAAAATCAATTCTCCATTTGCAAATTTTTCTTTACATCCCCTTATAAATCTAATAATGTCTTCCTCATGAAAATACTGAAATACACCGGATACTACAAGCAAGGTAGGCAAGGCTGTATCCAGCTTACTTATCCATGTTAAGCTAAACATATCTCCTGCAATCAGAGTTTCATTTTCATACTCACCAAGTACCTTTTTTCGAACTTCAATAACTTCCGGCAAATCTACCTCATACCAATTCACTTGTTGATCTTCTAATTTAGCTTGCATACGGTCATAGGCTGTTTCAAGTCCTGCCCCAAGATATACAATATTACTAATCGAATTTTTATGTACAAATCTTTCTACCATTTCATCCATGTTATAATACCTTGCCACAGATGCTAAATTACTGTACTGTGATGAACCCTTAGCGGCATTTTCAGGAAGACTTTTCTCTAACTCAAGTGCCTTCTCATCACAAAAATACTCCGGAAATTCCTTTGATATTGCTATTCTTGCTACCAAAGGCACAAATAAAGTATTGGCTACTCCTTCAAATTTATCCATAAATCTGCCTTTCTATTAAAAAAGGATGGAAACCATAATTCCACCCTTTAACTAAGCCTCAATTATTTCTGACTTCTTATATATCCCATCCAGTCAAGTGTTATCTCTGTCGGACTTACGATGAGTGCAGGTATTCCAATAGTTCCACTGCCTCTTATTTCACTAAATGCCTCCTTAGTATCCCTAAGTTTTAAAAACTGTTTCATTGAGCCTAAACTCTCAGTAATATTAATATACTTATAATCTATACCATTATCCTCAAGAGCCTTTTTAGCTGCCACACAATCCGGACAAAGATCCGTTCCATACATCATTATCATAATAATACCTCCATTAGATTAGATTGTTTACAATATAATTGTATCACTTTTCGTTTCATATTACAAGTAGTTTCTTAAACTGTCAGCCACAAATCAAAGACTTTACCTATGCTCTTCAACATACTACAAAATCCTGCAATCCCAAACATTAATATCACTGTCATCAAATACAAACTTAAGCCTATCCTGTAACTCTTCTTTCTTTACCCCTTCTTTCAGTATTACTTGTAAAAATCCGCCGCCACCTGCACCACAAATCATCTTGCCCTCAATCAGGTCACTAATCGTTTCAAGAATCTGCTCAATTAATGTATTCGTACATCCTTTATCAATTACTTTACTTAATTCCCAATGCATACTTAGCAGTCTTGCAAATTCATTTATATTGCCCCTTTCTAATTCCATCCTCATAAGTACTGCTATCTTCTGTATCTCGTTAAGTGCATTTACTGCATTTTTATTATTACCTATGTAATTGCCAACCACATCTCTTAGTAAATTTCTGGCAAGCCTTCTTAACCCTGTATAAATAAGCACAAACCTATCATTCAATTGATTTATTATCTCTTCTTCTAAAACCAAAGGCTGCACCTTTATATCTTGAATCATCCCCGGCTTAGTACTGATATACTTAATTCCATCTGTAACGCCACCTACCTGGTCTTGCCATCCACCACCGGTCGACATAATCTGTTCCATACACAAAACCTGTGCATAAATATCAGAATCTGTATAATCTATTCCAAAAAAATGAAACAGGGCTTTTACACAGGCTGCTGAAAGAATGGAGCTTGTACCAAGACCACTTCCCTTCGGTACTCCCGTTACCTCGGTTTCCATTAAAAATCCACCTTTCAGCCTATCGAGAAGTACAGCGAGATTGCCGCCTTTTTTAGGAATAATCCCACAAGCAAGGAGGGCTGCTTTTTGTAGCACAAAAGGATCGAAAGGATTGCCTACAGCTTGCAATTCTCCTATTTCAGTAAACTCTCCATATACATCCATATCTCTGCTTTCAAAAATAATCTTCTTCTCTTTTAATTTTTTTAGCCTCACCTTGACCGGTCTTTCCCCATTTAATAAGATTGCTGCATTTAAAACAATTCCTCCATTTTCATTACAATAAGGCGGTGTATCAGACCAGCCACCTGCCCAATTTATTCGGAGTGGGAGATTAACTTCATAAGAATCATATTTTATTTCAGCCTCTAAATTTACTTTCAGTCCATCTAAAACATACTCTAAAATTGTATCTGACAAAAAATAAAAAGCTGAAGAAATCATATTTTCATCATCAAGAGCATATCCCACATAATAATATAGCCTCATCTTCTCTATCTCAGAAAGCTTTTTCATCCTCTTTTCGAGCCATTCTAACTGAATCTTAGTCAAAGGATGATTTAATCTTGCCTCCTTTACCGAAGAGTTTTTTTCAATCAGCTCAGCAATTTTATTCATTTCGACAAGTTCCGTCATTCTCCTGTTCCAGTCTAAAAGAGCTGTTGAGTCGGCATCATTAAAACCATCTGCCAGAGATTTTCCATTAGCCTTCAATTCCCTACCGGAATTAACTTCCTCATAAAGCTTTAATGCTTCTGAGATTGCTTGTTCAATTGTATCACATTCAGGGTAAATGTTGGCATTCCAAAGAGAATACTCTTCTCCATCAGACCACAAATTCCCTCTAAGTTCTTTTCCAAATAATCGGTTTTCTTTAGGATTATCCATTGTACCGTAAATTCTGCAGATAAATTTTCCATTCAGCTGCTTTACACCATGCAACACACAGTTAGGCGGAATTACTTCGTTATGAATATCTATATAGGATAATACCGTGCCCTCACCAACTATAGCCTCGCCATGCACATACGAAGCTTCTAAATAACATCCTTTTCCTACTTTGGCTTTAGATGCGATTACGGAATTGTATCCTGCTAAAGAACCTACTGAAGAGTTAATTTGATTATGCCACCCCAGTGCATTATATTCTGAAATTCCTTCATTCATCAAATTAAGGATTTCTCTTGTAGTCCCAAAGTGAATGAACTTAGAAGGTGCAAGACAGAGCAATTTCATAGAATATATATGCAAAGCCTTCCAAACTAGAGTTCTGGCCTCTTTTAATTCATCATTAAACTCTCCTTCAGGTTTTTCAAAGTAAAAATCTTCTAAGGTCGAATCTGTAGCCAAAGGATATAAAAAATCTCCATAAAGGCTCAGTCTTACCCTACTATTTACAAGGGAATCGTATTTTTCCTGACTGAAATTATCTTCTGTACTTATTAAAGAATATAAACCATCTAAAATATCTGTTCCAAAAATAATTCCTCCGGTATCAATATCCACTTTTCCTCTTTCGTTTACAGCTCCCATCCCTTCCAAGGTTTCAACAGTCTGCTTATGAAGAAATGCCTTTACTTTTCCATCACTTCCTTTTAGAAAAACTCCGTGGTTTTTGCCCACTTCTACCTCTTCTTTAAAACTTATAGCAGCTGCCCCATGTCCACTATAGTCAATTAATAAAGGATTAAATAACAGAAGTACATCGCCGCTCAAAAGCACCATGCCTTCATGAATCCTTCCCGGTACGGAAGCCATGGAAATTAGAACTTCATCAAAAAGAGTGGAGGATCTCCCGTCCGGAAGACAGTGTGGAACTGCTGAAAAAATCTTTCCCAGAACTGAGTATTGGGGTACTCTCTTAGAATCTCCACCACTATGGATTACTAAGATACGAAGTCCCTTAAAACTATCTTCCTGCTCCCTTATCCATTTTAAAACTGATAGCGTGGCTCCACCTGAACCAACTCTAACTCCTCCTTCATCCGGAATTACTTTAAATTTTGTCCTTTTAGGCAAATAATTTTGCCTTGACCTTATCTGCTTTTCAAAACTTTCTGCCTGATGACTATTACTAGCAGTCAAAATAATATAATCCCAAACCGGAAATGTATTACTCTTAATAGAACGCTGGTAATCATTCCATACATCCTCATACGACTGTGATAGAAAAATACTTTTATTCATTGTACAATACCTATTCTCCCTGTCCAACTCTAATCAGACACCTAATACACTTTTGACACCCACATCATAATATGATGTAAATATTAAATTTACTATACTCTATAATATAACAGTATACTTTTTTAGTATGTTATTTTTGTGTAATTTCTCCGACTATCTGCTCCAAAATATACTCTTTAACCTCCTCAAGCTTGGACTTCTTCCATTCCCCCTCTGCTGCCTTTTCCGCCAGTGGATACATAATCTGAAAGTCCAGTCCTTCTCCCTCAACTCTGCCACTTCTTTTTGGATTAAAGAAATTCTCCTTCCATTTTTCCTCGTCAGCATATTTATATTCAGGCTTAAAATAAATCTGCTGCCTCTTGTAAGCCGCCACCAACATTTTAGCTGCTAAAGGTACTAAAAGCTTATATTCCTCTTCTTCAACATTTTCAAATATTCTAGGGAGCTTATCTTTTACTACCCGCTCTGTCTCCCTGTCTATCCTTATCCCAAAGGCTTCCCATGTGTAATTGTCTTTTGTAAAATTAAGCTTTACAAGCAGACCAAACTCCGTATTAAACTGTGCCCTCTGATAATCAGTATCAAAGATAAAATTTCCAAGAGAATAAAAAATGATTTTTTCTCCAACCTTTTCATAATTCATCGAAACGTGAGGATGGTGTGAAACAACTATATCCGCTCCCATCTCAAGATATTTTAGATACCTCTCCCTTGTGTAAGGAGACGGCAGTGAGGTAAATTCCTCTCCTCCATGCACAACCATCACACACCAGCGGCACTTGTTTTTCACCTCTTTAATCTTCTCAGCTATCATTTCCATTTCATGCCACATAAAACAGCCTGCCTTATCTACATCTGCAGGCTTACAGCCCCTTCTGTAGCCCACGCTTATTAAACCTATTCCGCCGGCTTCCTCTAAAATAAGAGGTTTTGCCGCCTCCTCTATATTCCTGCCTGCACCTATGGTCTTTGCCTTATGAAGCCCTGCAAGCCTTAAAGTTTCAGCCATGCCTGCTTCTCCCGCATCCATTATATGATTGTTGCATATATTCCAGATATCAGCCTTCATCCTGTCAAGCACCTTCACAGCCTTCGGGTTCATAGAGTGAAGGAGCTGTCCTACACCTGTAGTATCGCCCAAACCTGCTCCATCTATCAAAGCTCCCTCTACATTGGCTATTACATGATTTCCACTATGTAAAAACTCTAATACTTCCTTAGAAATAAGTTCATCATCATCCCATTTTCCGTCCATATATTTATCAAAGCCGATATCACCTGTAAATACCAAAGATGTTAAGTCCTTCATTATTATGCTCCTTTATTTAGTGCTTAAACAGTTAAATACTCATTATCAATAGCACTATTTAAGATTTTTTGTTACAATATAATCTCCATTAGAGTTGCTCTGGTTTTCATTCCCATTTTCCGGTAGAATTTCACAGCATTATCATTTCCTTCCCATACATTTAATATGACTTCATAACAGTTCATTTTCTTTGCTTCTTCTTTTACAAATTCAAAAAGTCTCTGACCTACTTTTTGTCCCTGTACTTCATTATCCACACATAAGTCATCTATGAAAATATTTCTATGAGGAACCATATTATTGGAAGCTACAGGCTCCCTAATTACACAAAATACATATCCCCTAACCATATCTTCTTCATCAACTGCGACATAGACAGGTTTGGCATTATCCTTAAAGATTGCAATTAATTCTGCTTCGGTATATTTTGTTGTACCTGATATAAAGATATCAGGGCGAATTACTGCGTGAAGCTCTAATACCTGATTTAATAATTCGATTACTTTTGGTATGTCTTTTTCTTCAGCTCTTCTAATTAACATTTTATCTAAAAATTCCTCCATTCATCTTTGTTACAAATTCCAAAACTAAGTCCGATAAATATTGTTTTAATTCCTGCTCGTCCAACTTCTTCTCCTGCTCAGTTTATAATATCTATTCTTTGGCTGTAGCCGTATTTACGATATCAATTCTGTTTGTCCTGATAAATCCCGGTAAGCTCAACAGCCTCTGCTCCTAAATCAAAGGCAATCTCACAGATGGGGTTGTATTTTCAATATAGTTATGAATCGGTGTATCAATCATAGCCTTATTTTACATTTAAGCAAGCTCTGTACATACTGCATAAACAGTATCTTTTTTAGATGCAATAGCATACAAATTATCATTTACAATAATCATCTGCTGATATGCGATTATTATATAATTTTCAAACTCTATCTCCTTAAATAAGCTGCCATTATTTCGTTTTATTAAAATTGGTTTATTCTTTTCATTCGATAGTAATACATAATCTTTATAAAATATAAAGTTTGAAGTTCCCCTTGTGTTGTAACTGTATATTATACTGCCGTCCTGCAAATTAAGAGCGAAGAACTTGCCGCCATTGCAGCTATAAGAGCTGCCGCATGAAAGTTTCTGTTCATTCGGCTAACTCCTTTTTACCTTGAAGGTGTCCCCTTAAAAGAGTCAGAACAAGCGTAATGAGCAGCATCGCAGGAATCAGAAAGATTTCCGGTCCGAATACCAAGAGACAAAACAGTGAGCTGAGCAGTCCGGTGATACCCGGCCATTACCGGCAGCGTTTTTATAAATGCATTTTTCACAACACTCACTTTCATGCTCAGCTCTAGTTCCTTTCTTCTGAAATACAAATTTTGATTTAGCTGCTACCCGATTCATCAATAAACGATTCAACATCGACAACCTTATATCCCTTTTGCTTCAATGCCTGTGCAAATAACCCCATACCGGGAATCAGTTTCCCGCTAAAACTTCCATCATAAATCTGATTCACACCACAGGTAGGACTTCTTGACTGCAAAACAGCAAGCCCTATATCGTCATTTTCAATTTTCGATAAGGCAATCTCTACCGCTTGCATGTATTCTGAATTAACATCATTTCCATTTTCATCCGTAACGACTCCGTTAACAATTTCCGCACATGGTCTGGGCGTTTTCATACCTGCAAGCATCTCCGGGCAAATAGGGATAATCTCATAATTTTTTAAAAGATTAATAGCCAACCGGTTTCTATTATTCTTTCCGTTATATTTACAATTTTCACCCAATATACAGGCACTTACTAATACCTTCACACAAAACATCCTCCGCATTAAATTCAGCCTTAGCGTGCTCCTGACATCCATGTATTATAAGCTCTGACAACAAAATCTTCTTCCGGCATATCATTATATCCCTCAACAGTATTTGTAAGTACAGTAGTATAATAATCTAAACAGGAATATTTGTTGTCATCAACTTTATAAAATTCGTCAACTGTCATATAAATTCTTCCATTTTTCCAAAAAATAAGGCAGCTATACTTTTGATCCGGATAATCTCCCCAGGGATACTGATCCTTTCTTTTCTCAACGATATCAACTATATCTGTAGTATTTACTTCAAACCAAGCACTCATATTTTTTTCCTTTGCAAATTAAAATCAGATTAAACTTCCACTATATGAACTGTATTTCCATGCTCCTCGATGAGGTTTTGTAATGCTTTTCCGCTAAGCCACACAGTTGCTGTATTATCATTTGGATGACAGCCTATCAGACCATGGTTTTCAAAAAAGCTTTTATCCAAATAAAATTCAACCTGTTTCTGCTCATCATTTAATAGGCCAAAAGGTGAAACCGCTCCCGGAGTAAGCTTTAAAATATCAAACAACTCCTCTGCGGATGCAAAGCTAAGTGGACGAAGTCCATGCGTTTTTCTGAAAGCCTTCAAATCAACTCTTTTATCACCCTTCACAGTTATCAGGTAATAATTTTTCTTCTTATCATCATGTACGAAAAGATTTTTTACATCGGCATCAGGATAAGGAAGTTCACAGCCTTAAAACTATGTGTTTCTGTAATTTTAACACAAATATCATCTAAGGTCACCCTTTACATATATAATATCCTACTTGCAATACTCTTTTATTTTACCGGCATATTCAGTCAAAAGATTCTTTGAATAAATATTTTAATTTTTTGAATTTCTAACTTCTTTCTAAAAGCTCTAATTCATCTTCCCAAAAATCCGACAATCAAAGCCTGAATCACGGATGCAACAGGAATAATTAAAAAAGGAACTGCTACAAAATGTTCAATAACCGCCAAGTGTTTCATCCAGTTACTAAATTCATAGTCTTCGTGTCCCTCTGTCCCCGGAATTACAATCTTGTCCTTATATTTTCCCTGAAACAACAGACAATCTAACAAGAAAAAATCTCCCAGGTTCAATATACTCCACTGAATATATCCCATCCAAAATACATTCCAAAAACCAACAATTCCGGTATGTAAAAGGCTTGCTATCGAATAGACAAAACAAATCCCAACAATGACAACTGTTAATATCCCATTTATCGTCTTCTCTTGTTTTGTCATTTGTTCAGGTGCAGCCTTCTGAATAGCCTTTGGATAAGAATCAAAAAAGAATCTCGGATTAATAAGTGCCACGGCAGCCACTGTACCATTAAATATAGCTGATATAGCAATTCCATCAAGAACAGCTTGAGTTATATCCATAAAATCCTCCATTGTCCGTCAACCATTCATCCTTATACTGTCATTTTACATTTTAACCTTTTAATTCCTGTTAAAATTCTTCTCAACACTCTTTCATATCTTTTATAAGATAATAAGTATCCTTAAACCTAAGATGCCATATTTCTTTATCAGCCGTAATTTCCTCGTATATATCATCCAGGGTATTTGCCGGTGCCAACATACCCAAAATATAGTCCTCCAATACAACTTCTCCTATTTTATGAAGCTTATCAAGTAAAAGTCCCAAATCCTTGTGATTAAACCAACAGTCGGTATCAAGCGCATATTTTGTGTTACACATCTTGCAGGCAATTTTGCTGTGAAAAAAATCCTCCATAGTCGGCTTATCCTTTAGTAACAGTCTTGTGCAGGCAAGGTGATATTCTATCTTTCGAGGACTCACATCAACATCTGAAACAAAAATCACTCCGTATTCATTTTCAAATTTAACCGCAAGCACATCTCCTACCTTAAAATACGGCTCTCTCTTTATTTTTGTCTTTGGAACTTTAAGAGGTTTAAGATTCTCACTTTGTAACTGAACAGCAAGTTTATCAAGCACCTTCTGTCTTTGCTTTTTTGCCTTGCTGTCAATTTCAAGCCAGAACTCATCTGCGCCTTTTTCTATTATCTTAAGAGCTTTATTTTTTATTTCCTCAGGTAAATGCCCTATTTTCCACAAAGAATAAGCAAAGGCTGTCCAATAAATTTCAGTATAAAATCCGTCCGTGCAAAAATTCTTCTCATCATTTAAAACATCTTCAATTATCTTGTCTACATTTTCTCCGTCTTTATATCTTTCTACTATGGTATTATAAATATCATAACCGTCATCACTGTCTATAATCTTTACTCCGTCTATAGCCATAACAGCCTCCTGTTACTCCTTTACAGTCATTTTACAAAGTACAAGATTCTCCGTCTCATCACTGATAAATACACTGTCATCATCTTATTCCTCAAATAATTCCTTTGCCAAATCTTTGCATATTTCTGCCATCTCTAACATATCTTCTTCCGGACACATTTCACTCAAATTATATTCAAGAGGATGAGTATAAAAATCTTCCAATACATCTTTTATTATATTCTCTTCTTTCTCTGTACTTATAATACTTATAACTACAGGCTTTAAGTCATCTCCAAGCAGTTCATTTACATCTACACTTCCGCCTTTTTTGCATTCCAGTAAAATTGCTGCAAGGTCTGTAATTATGTCAATTGGATAGTAAAATTCAACATCATACTCATTATTTTCATTATCTCTTAATTTTACTGTAATCGGTTCATCATTCTGTCTGAAATTACCGTTTAACTTATCTAAACCTAAATCCGCAAATATTTCCGCAAGAGATATTTTTTCCTGCCTCTTATACATAAGATATGAAGCCAGTGTCAGACTATCATCGGTGTCGCCTATATAATTGTTCCAATATTTATCTGCTATGTACATTTGTGTTTCCCCTTTCCAAATCTGTTTAATGCTATTAAGATTTTTTAACGACTTTCAAATGTTTCTCATACAACGACATCAGCTTTTTAGGAAGATGCTGTATATTTTTATCACAGAGACTGTATAACTCAATTCACTCTTCATCATAAATAGGTGGAAGACTTACATACCTCTCCTCAATCTTTACTCTCGCATAAAGTATTCCATCCTGATAGAAATATCCCTCAAACGGCGGATATTTATCCAAAGCTTTTAATACTTCATCAGGAAGACTTCTAAAATTATAATCCCTCAAAGCCCCTGCCCCAATCAGTTTCTTTGTCCTGACTGCCTTAATTTCTTTTTCATACTTCCTATAAAATTCTACCGGCTCTTTTTCATACATTTCCGTGTCTTTCTCATCCAATACATAATATCTGTCATAGCCTGCTACCCATGAAATATGCACACAGAGCAGATGTTTTTCAATCTCCGGACAATATCCCAACATAAAGAATTTATCTCTGTCGATTCTTTTATTTTCTATAGTTATGTTTTTTATTATATTATTCATACTTGTAATAGCCCTTCACACCTCAATCACAGTTATCTCATGCTCTGTAAAAGGCAGAAATTTCTCCAAAACATCTGCGATTCTAAGCTTCATATAGCTGGTTGTCGTGCTGTCGGTACAGCCATACCACTCATTTTCAAGCACCTCTTTATCAAAAATAATTCTCACCTTATTTTCAATATCCATAATACTGCTAAGTACGGTTGTTGCTCCAATCTTTGTGCCCAGCATCCTAAAAAGAAGCTCCTCAGTAGCAAATGAAACCCTTGATATTCCAAGTGCAGCACTAAAGTCTTTGGTTACAAAAGGCTTGCCATCAAGGGTTACAAAGAGGTAGAAATTAGTCTGCTGCCTATTACATAAAAACAATGTCTTCACCGTCTTCATATCAAGTCTTTCATTGATTAAAACACAATCTTCCATAGTGATAGCAGGATTATTGTCCACCCTCTCAAAAGGAATATCAAGATGAGCCAAAGTCTCATAAATCTTTTTCTGAAGCTCGCTTTCAAAGCTCTCTGGTGCCTTGGTTTTTACTTCACTCACATAGAACATATTTCTTCTCCTATACTATTTCTTCCAATTCGTGTAAGTTCTTGATGATAAAGGTAGGACTTAATTTCAATATAATGCGATAGCATTTCATCTATACATTCGCACAGATTATGCTTCTCAAATAAGGTTTGTATTGCTGTTTTTTCAGCTTTATCAAAATTAAGTATAGTACTATCTATGTCCCAGAGTAAATATTTGTATTTTGACATACGCTTATCGCCTTTACTTGATGTATTTTGGTTAATTACGAAGATTATATATAAAGGATACTAAGATCAAATCTATGACTGTCTGTATCATATTTTAAATGAAACGGGTGAAAGTTACAAGGTAAAATATCTCAATCAATCAGAGATTTACGATAATTTCAAGTCTAACAATTATTCCCCTCTCTTTGACACTTTTCCATTGTTTTAGTAACAATCAAGTAGTAATAGCCTCTAATTTGGCTCATATCCGTCATCATATCCACTACCATTACAGGATATATACTTAAAACCATTCTTCTCGCACCATTCTTCCACACAGTCATCAATATAAAAATCCTCAACAACAGGTTCATAGTACTTATCACAGGTACAGTACTCATCAAATCTATCAGCAAGATAACTCTTCAGTTTTTCCTCAAAATATTCGTCAATTACTTTCTTTTTTAAAAACGGATTTTCCTCAAGCATCTGCGTAAGATCAGTATCTTTGACCACTGCTTTTGTAGGAGATAAAACTATTTCAGCACTGTAATGACAGCTAATGCTTCCGTTACTTTCATACCAAATCGAAAAACCTGTCCACTTGCATGAAAATTTACCATTTAAAAACTGTTTCAGACCTTCTTTATCCCTGCTCTTCCATTCTTGTTTATTTTCATCTGAATACAAGTAAGTAAATATTTCCGCAATATGGTCTGACATTTTTTCATTAAGACTGCATTCTACTTGAATTACCTTGGATAATTCAGCACTACCATTATTTCGCTCAATATGCTCAGACAAACCATTTACCAGAAAATATAGGATTGCACCTGCAGTTTTTCTGTCTGCAACACCGGATTTCATCAGCTCTATGTATGTCTGATATGGTTTATTTTCTAAAAAATCCGGTCCGTTAAGGTTAATAACATCCTTTAGCTTAGTTACCACATTCTCAATCTTTTCCATAATTTACCCCATTGCCAAATGCATTATTATAAAATACTCCAATTTGATATATTCCTACGAAACTATCTCCTCCCTGCTCATACCGGTAAGCTCCGTTATCCACAACCCCACAATATCAGAAATTACGGAATCACAGGTATATTCTTCCTCACCGTCGGGATAAGTACAGGAAAAAACCGGCTCTCTGGTAGCTACTTTGTAAAATGTCATAGCAAAATCTTCCAGCTTATCCGGATTAAAAGTAAGGGAAAGCTTTTTTGCTATACCTTCTCGTATTTCATCCCAATCCTTATTTTCAGCCTTATAGCTTTCTCTTATTTTTGATACATAACCTGTGCAGTATTTATTTAACAGCTCTTTATTTTTATAAATATGCTTACAACTAAAATCAGAAATATATCCGGCATGAATTAAAAATGTCAGCAGCTCATTTAAGTTTTCTGCTACTCTTCCTACTTCACCTTCACTTCCGATAAAACCTATGCTGTCATCCTCAAGGAAAACAAATTCACCCCCGCTGCCATCCTGTGCAAATGCTTTGCAGCCAAGAGAATATTTCTCATTATTTTCCAAAAACTGTGTTTCCCTTGTTTCCTCGTAAAAATAAATGTCACATTCATTCATGAGTAAATTATTAAAATCTTTATTTTCTCTTATGTATTCAAGTATATCCATTTTATTAATCTCCCATTATTTTCAATTACTCAATCTCCTCCATTATCCCTTTAATCAGTTCCGTAAGGCTTTCTGCTACGTAAATCACTTCATCAGGATCATGAATATAGCAAATAATCTGACCTTCTTTTCCCTCTTTATCCGGATCAAAATCAAGCATCAGGAAACAACTGTCACAATATTCAGCAAAAGGAATCCATTTTTTATTAAAAAGATATGGTTTTATCCTGCTGTCTTTCATCTTTTCAATGTCTTCACTTGTAAAATGCTTAGGAAATTCAGTTAAGAGAGCATCCCTGTTTTGAAAATATTTTTTTGTGTGCTCGACATCCTGTAGGCTCATCAGACAAAATGCCATATCTCTTTCATCTATAACACAAGGCAATATGCTTAAATACTTACTTCCGTTTTTATACCTGTAAAGCTCTTTTACATCTTCCGGCAAAGTTATACCGAATTTCTCCTCAAAAGCAGATATTTCCTCTTCTGAAGCTCCCTCTATTTCCCGATAATCGTCAATATATTCTTCTTCCACAGGATCATCTAAATCCCATTCCTCAAAATTTTCGCAAATATACTCTTCTATCTTTTTTATCTCATTACTTATCTGCATAGCTTCACCCGTTACCCTATTTATTCGTATTCGCCTTCAATTATTTTTTGCATATATGCCGGCATATCATTTACAAATTCCTCAAAACTGCAAATGTCATTCATTTCTTCATGCTCTATATCATAGAAAGCAACCTTTTTAGTTTTAGGGTTCCATACAATATAGATATGGTCATAATCTCCCGTCTGCTTAGATATACGCAGAATTTTCTGCCTGCCTTTTTTAATCGGAACAGTATCTATTAAAGAGAAAAACTCTATCCATTTAAAATCACAGTCTTTAAGCTCAAAATATAATTCCTCACTTTGAAGAAAATCCATTACCGCCTTAGGCAATTTAAATGGCTTAAGTTCATCCAGTTTATTCTGTATACTGTGGTATTCTTCAGGTTCTAACTGCTTAAAATATTCAGCCATTTCTTCATCACCGTTTTCAACTGCGATGCTATACGGACGCATACCGTCTTTTTCTGTTATTGTCACATCCGCTCCGTTTTCCACAAGATATTTGCACATTTTCAAATCAACATACCTTGCAGCCACACATAGCGGAGTCGGTTTAAAAGGATACACTGTATCAGGAGCATTGTAGTTAATATCAACTCCGTTCTTTATAAAGAAATCAAGCACATCATAATTTCTGTCTGAAACTGCACTGCGAAATGCCTGTCCGCCGTATTTTTCTACCCTATGACCTAATTCGTGGATAATAGGCAGATTTTCATATTTTTTTCCATATAAAGCTTGGCTAAATGCCTCTGTATTTACCTCATTTACACAGTTTACCTTTGCACCATGCTCTGCAAGGTACCTGATAACAGCTTCATCACAATACCTTACAGCAAGCAAAAATGAAGGACTTCCTTTTACATTCAGATTTACATCCTTTTCCACAAGCCATTTTACAGAGTTAAAACTTTCCATAATCAAAGCTATGCCTAAAGGTGACAAAGTGATATACTTACCTATTTTTATGCCCTTTTCAACATCCCATCCCCCTGATAAATGCTCGTCCAAAGCCTTTGTATTTCCTTTTATAATGTCATTTACAATTTGCGGAACAGACTCAAAATTCCCTATGTCTTTTATTTTAATCATCTGCAATCTCCTACGGTTATTATCTGCTATAGTTTATTTTCCCTAAAGGAAGCAGATTAGGATTTAAGCTTACCCAGCTAACCGCAAGTTCACACAAACGCTCTGTTATAGCATCTTCATCACTGCCTTTTGCGCGGATATTTGAAATCAATTCTTTAGTCTCTTCCAGTTCTTGCTCAGAAAGCGGTGTACCTGAAGCAAAATGATTTGAAAGAGAATTAAGCATATTTCTATAATTTCTATCCCAGTTTACGCCGCCATTTCTATAAAGTTCATCCTGCACCCTGCCTGTTATGCGGATAACTTCACCCTGTACTGTTTTTGCAGCTCCGCTTGATGGAATAAGCATCTCCCAAAGCTCGTTATACTGCTCCTTCCAAGAACCCGTCTTTACTATAATAGGAGAAACTCCGTCATGTATCTTGCGTTTTGGAGCAGGCTTTACATCAAACAGTGCATAGAGTTTTTCAAGTCCCGCTTCTGTTTCAGCCAAATAATCTTTATTAAAGTTTTCTCTGTGGAATTCAAAATCCTTGCCGATTATTTCAACTCTTTCCGCCATTTCAGGCACTACATCAGCACCTGCCTTTATTAACATTTCTGCAATTTCTGCTGCCTGTGCAATATTAATATTCCTACAAGTAGCAAGGGCTTCGGCTAGTGGAGTTCGTCCCATATCATCTTTTGCATTAATATCTGCACCTTTTTCAATCAAAAAACTTACTATCTTAGGGTGGAAAAATCCTGCTGCCGTATGCAGTGGTGTACTCCCATATGTATCAGGTTTTTGTATATCTCCACCTAATTCATACAACAGTTTTACAGTATCTCTACCCAGAGTGGCATGTTTATATAATGGTGTACGCCCATAATAATCAACTGTGTTTACATCTAAACCCTGCTCTACCAACCAAATAACAAGCTCATCAGGAACACCTCCAAAATGAAGTGCCGTATTTAAGCTGTATCTGCCATTATGAGCAGCAAGCTCGCATTTATCATATACAGCTTTGAGAGCTTCAACATCTCCTGCCGTAATCAGTTCATCAAAATTTTTAGGTAAGGTCACTCTTTTTTTTGCCATTGTTCTTCTCCTTATTTCATTTCTAGTTATTTAACTACATTATGTACCTCAATACTATATTTTACAGATGTTTCGTAATAGCTTTGGGGGGCGTTCTCTTTATTTTTCTAAACCCACTTAAGCCCATTAACATCTATTAAAACCATAGATTTTTCGTCATAATCATTTTTTAATTCAACTTCTTTTTCCTTAACCGATATATTGTTATACCAGTGTTCCAAACTTGCATATTTTCCTGTATGGATATTGAATGGAAGTTTAATATCTAGCAGTGGTAATTTTGCAGTAAAAATTTCATCTCCATGTGGAGGCACTGTTTCATAATGAAATTCTATCTCACTCCCATAATATGCAACCACCGCCCCTTCACAGCCGATGCTTTGAGGAATACCCTCCTCAGCTACTAAAAATTCCATTGTGTTCTCCTTGTCTTTTATTTAATATACTCCTACCAGCTCTTTCCAAAAACTAAGGCCACTATCAACAACCATACTTCTCATCATTTCTACAAATTCTTTTTCATCTTTCTTCCAAACAGCATATTGAGCAGTTCCTATCGCTCTTATAAATTCTCTAAAATCGGAAGCAATAGGTATTATCTCATCATAACTCATATCACTTGTAAATGCGTATATTTTCCCCGATTTACATTCTAGTAAAATAGTATAAGGATCTCCATTTGCAATAATTATTAAACCCTTCTTATGTAATACCTGATAATCCTCATATTCCAGATTACGGTTCAACAGCCAATTAAGGCTCATTTCATCTCCATATCCAAACTGGTAGCTAAGAAAACCAAAATTCCCCCAGTTATAACTTAAAATATTCTCAGTAAATACGAAATCTAAATACTCTATTTCAAGTTCAGATTTTAATTTTTCAATCTCAGACGGAGAAATTTCTTTTTTACTAAGAATAATTCCATCAGTTATTTCAGCATCAAGTCCTTCTGTTTCTTCCAGTATTGAAGATATTATCTCATCTATTGTTAATAATTTCATCTATAATTCCCTCTCCAACTTTATTTTGGCCTTCCATTATATAAAACTCAGTTCCGCAGACTAATCCGGAATAATCAACCTCTTCATACAGTGGTACAACCAGGCTTTTTACTAAAGTCTCGAAGTCCGCCTTCTGCCCTTCAATAAAACAAATACCCAGATATCTTGTATCTGTTTTTATCATAAAATGAGGACGATATTTCCCATTACTCAAATCAGGTGGTAAGCTTCTCTTTCCTCTATAAAATTTTACAGTGCAGACCAAAGTGAAATCAAAATTATCATACCGTTCCATATTAATCTCCTATAGCTTACTGTTTTACTCATAAAACAAACTAAAATTTATCCCCAATTATTCACGAAACATCTTGTGAAATATCGTAATTAAGCCACAGGCTTGAAATTAGGATATTTTACAAGATGTTTGGTAATATCACCCCATAGTCACAGACCGAAAACATTTTATCCTACTTTACTATGCGAAATAAGAGGTCTGTGACCTATGGCGTGAATAGTTGGGGTTTATTATTTCTTTTTAGCCACAAAATAATATCTATGAATTTTCCCCTTAATTACACCTTCTTTATCAAGGATTTCCTGTGCTTTAAAAAGGTTATCCTGATATTTCTCCACTTCAAAACCCGGAAATTCCCAATCAATAACTCTGGCAAACCAAACCAGTGCACCTACATCATAAAACTCTATCGGTCTGTAGACTTCATCTTCTTCCACAATATCAAATCCGTTATCAGCAAATTCCTGTCTTGCAATATTTAAATAAGCTTCCGGAAACGGAATTTCAACATCACCTATCAAAAGTTCTACAAGTTCTCTGTCATTTTCTGCACCAACCTGCTGCGTAAGAAATACTCCTCCGCTTTTAAGAGTTCTTTTAATCTCATTTATATTATATTTGCCATGTCTGTTAGTAATAATGTCAAAGTAGTTATCTTCAAAAGGAAGAATATCTCCACCGTCACATGCTTTAAAATCTATTCCTAACGGAAGAAGTCTGTCCTCGCATATTTTGATGTTTGGTTCATATCCTTCAATCGCAGCAGTATGTTTAGCGTTTGCCATAAAAGACAAAAGAAATTCGCCGCCTCCGGTTTCCATATCCAATAAATAATCTGTATCATTTAAATAGGATTTTATAATGTTTTCAAAATCCCATGGAAGATCATCCTCTTCTTTATATCTTCCTCTAATATGCGAGAAATCCCAACCTTTAATATGAGCTATTTCCTGCTCATGCAACCATTGATTTATAAGCACTTGTTTTTCCATTTTTTCCTTTCATTACCATAAATATCAGTATATGTTTTATCCCTCAATATCAGCCGACAAGAGTCCCTTCTTAGGGCTGCCGCAAACCGTTATGCTATGTCCAAAGAAAAGGTCATCATCATCAAAATAAGCCGTAAATGAACCGCCAGATGTCATCCAAATCAAATTTAGGCTAATTCTTTTTGCAAAACTTTCTTCTGTAATTTCAGCAGCTTCTTCATCAGATTCTGCCCATTCACAGGCAAGTTTGGTAAGCTTCTTTGCAGCAAAACTGCGCAGGTCTGCATCCCATTTTTCCTGTTCTGACACCATTGTTTTCAGAGCTTTTTTAGCCTTTGTTATTCCTGATTTATTATCCTTGTCTACATATAAGGAAATATGTACCTTGCCACCAAGCCAAGCTATGTTCCCCTCAAAACTTTTAATTTGCTTATCATAAGTCAATTCACCCAATACATCATCTTGCAAAATTATCGGCTTTCTATACTCTGCAAGTATTTCTTCAAGTTCCGGACAAGCTACGTTTTTTTCAAGAACTTCCACAACTAAAAAATGGTTTTTTATCGGCAATGCACCGTTTGGAACTTCCTCTGGCAGTTTTTCACGCACTCTTAATTTGTAAATGGTTTCATCTTCAAAATGGTATGGAAGGTTCTCTTTGTCTGTAACAGGAAATTCAATCCGCCCTTCTTCTTTGTGAAGCTCTCCTGTTTCACAGTCCACATAGGCTAAGAAATACTCATCCCATTCCCAAAAACCGTTTCTAAGGCTTCCACCGCCACCTTCATGTCTTAGAACAATAATCTCTCTTTCTTTTTTCTCAAAAGAGTCTTCCCATTCACTCTGTGTCATTTTATTTCTGCGTCTCATGTATTCAATTAATTCCATTATTTTCCTCCGATAAAATCCAATCATCCATTAACTGAAAAATGCTCTAATTTTTCTAATTTTTCATCTAAAAATTCAAACTCAAATATATGCCAGTCATCAAAGGTCTGGTCACAATAGCTCACAGTTCCCTGATTATAGTCTATAATAGGTTTTCCAAGATTAGTCTTCACATCTTCCCTACTGATATCCCCATACATTTCCCTAAGGTAAGGTAGCATAAAATCAATTATTTTATCAAAATTATCTTTATATTTCTTTGATAAAATTTTAACTATGTTTATATCTTCACCTTTCGGCTCCTCATCCCAAGAAAAAATCAAATCATCACAACTGTAAACATATTGCTGTAAGCTTTCATCAAATTCCATTTCTTTCTCCAATCAATCCCAAACAATTTCAAAACAATTATAATTTTCAGGATACATAATTATTCCTAAAATCATAGCAGGCAATCTTATTGACTACCTGCTATGTATTAAAGTTATAATAATTTAACAGGCAACAACATAAAGCTACGCTTTCAGTCCTTTAGCCTATTTAATAACATCATATAATGTTTCTGTCCAATATGTCGTCCGGAACGCTGTAGTCCATCAATACAATCTTTAACTTCATCAGATGTAAGTTCCTGTTCTTCATATGCTGCCATAAGTATGCCTATCGTACCAATAATTTTATGTCCCATCTCAACTGATACCTTTCTTCCTTTTGCCTCATCCATCAATAACAAGTCTGCCTTTAATTCATCTGCAAGAACAATTGCTTCACTCTCTCCCTGATCAAGTCCTACTGCCCTTTTTAATATACCTACTGATTCAAAATTATTTACAGCTTTTACTAAGATAAACTTCTTGTTTTTAATCTGATTAGCTTCCATCTGAAAACGTTCATCCACTGTCAACTCGTTGAATACAGCTTCTGGAATCAAAATTTTTCCAAATAATTTTTCCAGTAAATCCAGTCTGCTTATTTTAAGAAGTGATATTAGTGGCGTTGTATCGGAGACAACAATCATACCACAGCCTCCTTATTTTTAAGCTCTCTGAAAGTATTCAATTCATCATCCAAATCATCCTGTATTATGTCAAAGTAAGAATAGCCCAACTTATCATACAGATCAATTAGTTCTGACTTTCTAATTCCAAGAATTTCTGCTGCACGACCATGTGATATTGTTTGATTTAATATATATGGATATAGCAACAAAGCATTTCTTGTAAGCTCTGATTCAGGATCTATAACTTCCAGATATTTTGACATTCCTACCGGAACTTCAATGGTTATAGTTTCTGTTGTTACCATAATGCCACATCCTTTCCCTATCCCTAATATAATTATTTCTTTTCCTTAATTATAGCTATTTTTTCTACTTTATACAACTAAAATCAAACCACTATCTAGACTCTCTATCCTTCAAACAATCTGTCAACAGTAAAATGCTGTAGGTTTGCTTACTTGATAACAATCCAACTCCCTGATTTCTTGGCACCGGTTCTCACAAGCAATCCTTTTTCCTGTAATTTCTTCAAAGTTCTCTCAATAGTACGCTTTGTAACACCAATTACAATTGACATATCATTTGCTGTAGAAGCTGGATTTTCAAGCAAATGGAAAATAACCCTCTTTTCTGTTGTATTTAAACCGACATTTGTACCGATATTTGTACCGACATTTATTCTTTTAGTGGCAACACTGAGTACATCCTTATCATACGGAATAGTAACTATAACATAGGAATCACCAATATCAAAGGCTTCTTCACCATATTTTGATAAAATTACCGGAATTCCATGACCTGTATGCTCTGTGAGATTCATATTCAAGAAAATACGCATCAGCATATCATTTCTCGGTCTACTGATACCCCTGAAGAACTGCTCTTTAGTTTGCCCTTTTGGAAGCCCACCATGTGATAAAATTTCAATTCGATCACTAAAAAAAGAAATCAGCGGCTGAGAACTATTCCAATCATTATGTACTAGTGCATTGATTACAGCCTCATTCACGCTATCAAAATCAAACAAGAAACGATCTACACGAGGTCTTACTGTTGTATCCACCACGCATATATTTTCCGCAGCAATACGATTCTTAATTTGCTCATAACTAAAAAGCAGGCACTGATTTCCATAGTCGTTTCGTTCTGATACGGATGTTTTATCAGTTCCTTGAAACTTCACAGTAATAAGAGGAATCATGTTTTTATCAGACAATAGTTCTGCCAAAAGATTGTATTCTCCATTTGGAGTCCTAAGATTGAGATTTGTTTCAAAAGAAGAATCATCTAAATGATAACCTTTCTCTGTATAATATATCTTTAATGTCTTAAATGATATAGAACCATACTTTGCCTGAATGACTGTCATAAGATCTGAATCAATAAAATTCTTCTCATAACGAACATGAATCTGTTCTGATGTCATATTTTTGCAAGTTGTTCCAATTCTCATTACACATCCTGCAGATGAAAATCCATATTTTTTCTGACAATATAATGGACTTACTCCTTTTTGCACATGTACAACAAAAAGCATCTTCCCCTCATCATATCTGATTTCAGAACTTATAATAGACTGCGGATTTGGTTCAATTTGATCTGTGATTATATCTGATATCTTTTTAGATATTTCATCAATATTATTTAAACCAACCACCTTTCCATTATCATCAATACCAATAATAATATCTCCACCATTTGTATTCAGAAATGCCACAATTTCTTTACATATTGTATCAGTAAATTTAGCTTTCAACTCCAGTACTTCAGATTCAATATATACCATGTTCATTCCTCCTAGAATGTTTAACAAACTCATATACATCTGAGGCTGTACGCTTCATTTCAATCGAACCCAAAGCTCCCAAATCATTCATATAAATAGTATCATCAGAATCTTTTTTTATAAAGAAAGCCAAGTCACCATCCTGTCCAATCATAAAAAAATCCGGCTCCCATTCTTCTATCTGATAAGTAGTATTTCTTTCTACCAAATCCTCCTTTGAATATAAAATGATACCGGTATTCTCTATTATAAATTCTCCATCCTCTCCCATTTCTGATAAAAACTTATCATATAAAGCAGGTAGTACAAAATCTATCTGATTATTCATTGTAAAAAACTCCTTCATACCTTCATTTTTATATTCCAATTTTTCTCAATTATACTCCCCTATTAGTCCATTGTTTATTATTCCGAATTATTTATAACCTTTTCCCTGCCTAAATACCGGTGGCCAGTATGGAAGTGGCTTAGCTTCATTTTTAATTTTAAAATCACAATAGTCCCCATCTTCAAAACAGGTATGCTCACGAAACAGCGGTATCCCCATTACTCCAAGCATAACATAGTCCAGATTGCAAAGATAAGGCATATATTCTTCATATCCGTACTTTTTTGCGAAGTTTGCTAAAGGGCAGGCAATATTATGGAAACTGAAATCATATCCCTCTTCAGGCGGAATTTTAGTTTTTGTCTTAAAACTGTCGGGATACTTCAATACATTTGTTTCATTTTTAGCATCTTTTTTTAAGAACATTTTATTTAGCAGTTTAGTATTTTTTGCAAGTTTTCTAAATATCTTACGGACAATAGGAGACATCTTATATGCAAGCCGTTCATAGGATAACACCATTAATTTTCCGATTTCATCAATACCGGTTCCGTATTTTTTTAATACCTCTCCCATAGCAACAAAGCAATATGCCCCTGTCAGATTGCGGGTACCGCTTGCCTTATTTCCTCCAATATATGGAAATTTATCCAGTAATTCATTCTCATAATATGTCCATATTTCTTCAATCATTTCCTTATACTTCTTACCACTTGCTTCCTCAAGCTCATCCGATATTAAAGACAGCATTTTGTTCATGTCTTTTTTTAGTTTAGCTTTGTTCTTAGCGTAGTATTCATGCATAACTTCCTCCTTGTCCTTAAACCGAACAATCCTAAATGAAATTTCTAAACCCGGTTATAACCTCTAAGCTTATACTCTTTCATATCATTATTTGTCCATTCATTTTCCTGCTCATATCCTACATTACATAAATTTATGGTTATCATTATCCCAATTTCTATACTTCTTCTTCGCTTAATTCTCTAAAATTAGAAATATGATACCCAAAATAACATTTCCCCAATTTACCTACAAATATTCCATGCTCCTTCATATTGGCAATCTCGCCCAGATATATCATAGGCAGGTCACCATAAAACGGATACTCACCAGTTACCTCTTCTCTGATTGTAACCAAAGTTTTTTCTCTTAACTCGTTCATAATACCGTCTTCCTTAATTCCTTCAGTTTATAAATTCATAGTATAAAAATACTATGAATTCTCAAATTTTGCCCAATCAGCAACTGATTCAATAATCGGTATCAGGCTGTCTATTTCAAATGTTTCCTGCACATAAGGATCAGAATACCCATCTGCTATCATTATACCTCTACATCTAATATGAGCCTTACTATCCTTTATTTCAAGTACTTCCAAATCATACGAAACCATTGGTTCAGATTCATAAATATAAAATGTATCTTCTCTGTCATCACATTCTTCTACTGTAGTTACACTGAATTTTTCTCCTACTAATCCTTCTACTGAATTTTTATCTGTGTCTATCGGATTGATACAAATAGCAGGAGCTACTCTTTCATCACCAAAATTTCCTTCTTTAAATCCAATATCTACTGACCATGATGCAGGATCATCTTCCTTAAAAAACATCAGACAACTCTGTCTGTCTGACAGATTATCCTCAAATGAGTATTTTTCTCCTATTTTAAGCATTTTCTATCTCCTCCTGCTATCTTCCCAATTTCCATCTTCATAATATTTCTTCGCTTTCTAATATACTGTCTATATCCAAAAACTCTCCATTCACATCCGTAATCTGTCTTTTTTCATCATCTGTCAGATTTTCTATAAAAATACACCATTCATCTGGATATCCCCCGACAAATTCCATTTTAGGCATATCTCTCTGACTCGGATTTTTAATCCACAAACAAAGCTTTTCGTTTCCCCAAAATCTGGTTAAAATTAGGCTTTGACCTTTATATATAACTTCTTTGTTTTTCATTTCCAATGACCGTCTCCCTTACAGTTAAACCCCTTTACAGTACATTACTTATTCTTAATTTTCTCTCTAATCAATTTATCCAGATATGTTTTATCTACACCAAGCAGGTCAACTGTATCTTTTCCGTTTTTGTAATTATAACATCTAAATTTAAGTTCATCTTCTGTATTATAAAGAGTGTTTATGCCATAATAATCACCATTATCAGTATCTGCATAACCCTCAATGACCAACTCATCAACTAACTTAAGTGTATTTAATTCAAAAACATACCATCTTTCCTCTGTAGTGGAAAATATTCCAAATGAGTCATTTATTCTCCATACATTTGATAAAGTATCATTTTCAAATATGTGATAAGTTTCTCTTGTCTTTATTTGAAAGTCTTTATTAGATATTTTATAAAAAACTCCTGTATAAAAATCTGCAAACAATGCATAATCATTATTAATATCAAAGACATAGGTCTGGTTCCTAGAAAACTTATGTATTGTTATAAATTCGTTATCAGCCAATGTAATACAAAAGTCCCTAGAACCGTCTTGCCCTGCTGTCAAGGATACTATTACCTTGTTTTCATCAGTCAGATTCTTGAAGTACAACTCTGAGTCAATGAATTCATCTTTCAAGTTGGTGTAAGCAATTTATCTCCATTATTATCCAAAGCCATAATGCAGATATCTTCCTTACTTTTCCGACAGGCTATCCAAATGATATTATTTGCATAGGACTTGTGCCAGCAAATTAGAGTACCTTCCTTCTCAAGACTAGCTTCAATTTTCCTATTCAAACCTTGTTGTTTATTATTTTCAGTAAAAAAACTGGATTTGTCCTTTGTATAATGATGAACATAAATCATATTATTCCTCATACTCTCCCAATTCTTCTTTTTTTTACTACAAATTTTTCAATAATTAACTTTCTCCACAAATCCACATAATATTTTTTTCGATAATCTAATCTTACACTTATTTACAACTTGATTGTAGCTAATTGTTTTCTATATTCTTACGCTTAATGAAAGTTTTAAACCATCCAACTACAGAAGCAGCCGTATAACCTATCGTATAATTTATGAATATATCTCTATATGCATTGGCTGCAAGCGGTTCCCTAATCCCTGTTACCCAAATATAGACAAGCACAAGCAGAAGTGTAGGAACATATACCACGAGAGACTTTAGCCAATAATTTCTAAGCTTCAAAGTTTTAACCAAGATATATGCAAGGGTGATAATAAATACAATTATAGCTCTATCCAATTCATGCCAATTTCCATTAGGATCTTCGTAATATCCATTTAAAAGATATAACACGCTATTAGAGATTGTCGCAAATGTGTATAACGCGGAATAAAGAAAAACCGCCTGCTTTAGCCAACTGTTCCATATAGATTTCATTACTCTTCCTCCATAAAATTAAATTTTTCATTCGTCCCTAACATCTACAAGTACAGCATCTTCCAAAGAAAAATAATCGTTCATATTACTGCTAAATCCGTAATCCTTCCACGCCTGTTCAAAAGTTATATCCTCAAGATTACTTAGATATACAAAGGTCGTGTCTACAATAGCATTAGGTATTCTACCACTTATTTCAAGACAATTTTTATAGGTATAATTACCGCAAGTCCAACTACCATCACTCATTTCACTATAGGTTTTGCGATTTCCTTCTATTGTTTTCTTTACAGTAACTTCTTCTTTACAGCCTGTTATATTAAATATCAAAATCATACAGGTTAGTAATATAATAACTCTTTTCATAAATTTACCCCTTTAATTTTGGCTTATTTTTACTTGCAATGTATATATGTCCTATTCCAAATATTATACCAAGTATAATCAATAGAGTATATGTCATTGTTATTCCACTTAACAGGAACAAACAAGTGCCTATCACTGCCAATGAAATCTTTTTCCAATATGCTTCCCTGATAAAATATAATATCCACAGTATCCAATAAAGAATAAGCAAAATAATATTTCCAAAAAGATAAACTAATAATGCCTCAATAGAATCAAATCCCAACTCACCCATTCCAAAATCAAATACCATAAGAAAAATACAACCATATTGACCAATTTGTTCCAAAACTTTCATAAACTTATTGGTATTTAGCTTTTGATAATTTTTTACTTTAACCTTGTAAATAATATTTGGAATAAGAAATAACACTATAATTATCAGTCCAAATACATTCATCCAACCAAAATTTATTTTACCTGCTAGAAATATGCTTGTTGGTTCGTTTGAACCTCCTATTAATAATAAATTGGTTAACATTTTTCTCTCCTTTTATTCATAAAATGATGTTTTATAAATGTTTCACATGAAACATTTTATTTTTGTCTTTTAAATCCGGAAATAATATAAACACATTTTTCCAATTTAACACCTCTTCAAATTCAAATTTACAATTTCAAATAATAAATATAAAACTATAAATCAATATCTATTTCATACTCATCATCAATAAGTACATAATTAACCTTGTGTTTTTTTGCCTCTGCCAACATCTGTGCATTATCAGCCAACACAGTATCCAAAGTGCACCATTCATCATTTATACGAGTTTCAATAACATTAGCATATCTTTTTATATCGGATAAATGATTTTTTATGTATTTCTCACTCATTATAAGGCAATAGTATCTTATATTATCCAGATACTCTTTTTCAAAACTGTCTGCCCATGAAAATGAAATATAACAACCCTCAACAATAAGATTTTGCTTATTTTCTATAGCAGTTTTTATTATCCCACACACAATTGGCCACAAATATTTTGTAAGTTCCCTGTCATCACTCATCGGAGTTAGCTCCGTATATCCGCTTCGAATCAAACCCATTTTTAAATGGTCGATAGAGAAATACGGATATTTATATTTTTCAAGCAATTTTTGAGCAAGTGCTGTTTTTCCTGTGTGTGATGCACCTGTAATTAAAACAATCATTAATCTCAACCTCCTATTTCTCATTCTCTTTTACAAACACATACTATTATAAATATTTTTCTATTTCTATAACTTTGAATTTATAAAACTCTACGCAAATATATCATATCAACCAATTTAACCCCTTCTTCGTATATTGGATGATTATAATTATCTGTAAAAAAATTTTTGATAATATGTGAATGAGAAAATCCACACTTTATATAAAAACCAATAGTTGCAGGACTATCCCCGGTACCAACTTGTAATATGGAAAATTTATTTTTATATTTATTAGCAACAAAATCAATCAGGCTTTTGCCATAACCCATCCCCTGAAACTTTGGATTAGTGGCAATATTTTTTATTTCAAGAATCCCATTTCCCTCATCCGTGACTACACATTCAGCTTTAACACCGTTATCTTCTAAAATATACATTGTTCCCCTATTGATATATTTATCAATCATATCTTCCTGCTCATCAGCAAGAAACAGAAGCTCCATATACTGTTTTTTATTTTTACTAATTTCCAATATTTTCATAATTCTATCCTACAGTATTTTATTTTTAACTTTTATAAAATGATGTTATCTTATTCAAACCATTTTACTTTCATTATAAAATTAGCAGCATTTTTATATCCTGCTTTATTGTAATATTTTTCATGTAATTCATCATTTACTGCCTGTAATTCTACGCAATAAGCCCCCTTCTCTTTAACTTTTGTCTCAATCTCTTTTAACAGTATGCTTCCAAAACCTTTATGCTGATAATCAGCAGAAATAATAATTTCTTCCAAGGAATATCCTACAATATCATCATACTGTTTAAAATATCCCATAGCAAAACCAATTACAATATCTTGTTCATTTTTCATTATTAATGAGAAGGAATCAATCATAGATAATACTTGTTGAATCCTTTTTTTGCTGTTTTCTCAGTCCAGCAACAGTTTTCATAGTTATTATAATAATCAATATATAACGTCAAAACACTTTCAATATCATTCAAATTCATTTCTGAAATATTCATACTCTGCCTCTACAACTTCAAATTTATTAAAACAACAAATGATAAAATCAAACATTAATTTCATAATCGTACTATCAATAAAATGTTTCACGTGAAACATTTTGTTGATATTTTCAAAAAAAGGTTGAAGTCAATTTTTAACCTAT
>NZ_JBQNBU010000025.1:0-31369 GCF_052169795.1 Catonella sp. | reverse complement strand
TAAGAATAGAGTTAACTACCTAAAAATTTTAAAAGAAAGCGAATATAGAAAGCTACTGTTTTCGAATTTGATTAACAGAAAGATTGATTAAATCACTCCTGCTTTTTCAAAATGTTTTTTAAGTATCCTTGTTGCAACGAATGCTCCTATGCAAGCAAGAACAAAAGTTATCAAGCCAAATCCTACTGCCCACGAAACTTTGAAATAAGATAATGCTTCATTTATCCCCGCTTCGCTCATTTTCCATTTTGATGCTCTTTCCACAAAAGAAGCTGTCCCGAATAAAATCACAGGAATTACTGTCCCTAAAAAATCTGCTAATGCAAATGTCCCATATCCAATAATCATTCGTCCCTTGCTCTCATAATTTCCTATAATCAAATCACATATAATTCCACCGATTACAGCAAAGACTGCATGAGGCAAATGTCCTCCTGACAATGCAATTAAGCCAAGAAGAGTTCCTGATATTGTAAATACACCCTTCTTTTTAACTTTCAAAGCCATAAGGATATAAACGGTAGCAGCTACCATAAAGCTAACTCCTGAAGCAATAAATCCTCCAATAACTGTTGTTGCCATAGCAAAGCCGGCTGCCATGTATATGACAATTCCAATTGCATTAAAGATTCCGATTGTAATAAAATCACGACCATTTAATTTGTTTTTCATAAAAATCTCCATTCCGCCGCCTTCGGCTGGCGGCACAAATAGTAATGAAAGTGTTTCAACTCTCTACGTTATGCTTTAAAATGGTTTGCAAGAAGCTATACTACAAAGCACGGGAGGAGAAGTTGTAATAACTTTCTTCGTTTTAGACAGCATAAAAATCAGTGTAAGTTCTGCCTTTTCAAGCACAAATGAGTGGTATTACGAATCCGTACACTAAGAATTGCTTAAGCACCTTAGTTTAATTGTGTGGCAGTTCAGTCAATGGCTTCTTATCATTTACGAAAGGAGACCGGATATGAAAGTTACTTACCAAACCTGTTGTGGTGTCGATGTTCACAAATCGTTTCTCGTTGCCACAATCGTCAAAACCACCGGTGGCATTGAGCCATCTTACCAAAAGAAACGCTTTTCCACCTTTAACAATTCAATTCTTGAATTCAAGCAATGGCTTCTTGACAATGACTGCCATTATGTTTGTATGGAATCCACAGGCAAATACTGGGTTCCTGTCTTTAATCTTCTGGAAGATGAAATCAATGTTGTCATTGCCAATCCCAAGTGGGTAAAGGCTGTGAAAGGCAACAAAGATGATACCAAAGATTCTAAATGGATTGGGGATTTATTCCGTCTCGGACTTGTCAAAGGCAGCTATATCCCTTGTAAGATAGTTCGTATTCTCAGGGAATACACTCGCTATCGTTACAAGCTTGTTTCCTGCCGTTCAAGTGAAAAGAATCGATATCAGAATGCTCTTACTGTTTGTAATGTTGCATTAGATTCTGTTGTTTCCGATATCTTTGGGAAGTCATCCACATCCATTATCGACTATCTGCTTGAACAATCGGGTACATCCATTAACCACGAAGAAATCGCATCTAAGCTTCTTCGGAGCCTCAAATCCAAAGAAGATACTGTTATAGAATCCGTCGAAGGATATCAGATGACTGATACCCAAAAATACCGTATGCGCCTCGTTCGCACACATATGGATTATATCACAGCAGAAATCAACGATGTTGATAAAATGATAGAAAATATGATTTCCTCTAATCCTGATTTTGAAAATGCTGTCCAGTTCCTTTGTACCATTCCGGGTGTCAAACGTGATAGTGCAATCACTATCATCTCCGAAATTGGTACGGACATGTCTCAGTTCTCAAATTCTAAACGTTTATGTTGCTAGGCTAGTTTAACACCTGGCAGCAATGAATCGGCTGGTAAGAAGAAATCTGTTCGGATTACACGTGCCGGAGTCTACCTCAAACCTGCATTAGTACAGTGTGCTCATGCAGCCGTAAAATCTGCCAAATCACCTTACTACAAAAAGAAATATGAATCTCTTGTTAAACGTCGTGGCAAGAAAAGAGCCATTATCGCTATTGCCCGTATGATTCTTACCGCCATCTACCAGATGCTGTCTACTGGCGAGCAGTGGAATCCGAGCGACCTTTATAAAATCGATATGCCTGTAGCTCTTGTTGAAAAACAAAAAGCAAAAGCTATCAAGCAAGCCAAGAAACTATTACAACGGGAGGGACTACTCCCGCCTGATGAACCATTAGCTTCTTAATCTAATTACCAAACTCTATAACACTTCAAAAAGTTGCCTGCCTTAGACAGCTTATTTAAGTGCGCCAATTTATGTCTTTCCTATGCTTTCTTTCACACTAATCACTCATAAAATCATTATTGGAATTGGAATTGTATGTTGGTATTTCCAACTCTATATTTTCCAATTTTTTAACATTATAAGATGTACTTCCCCAACTAAAATTTTTTAGTTGTAGCTATATAATATAACGCATTATATTTATTCAATATAAAATTGAGGGATTGAAATTATGAATGCAGAAACTGTTATCTGTAAATTACGAGAAACAAGAACCGATCTGCTTTATCCAGCGTCAGGTTGCTAATGAAGCTGCTATAAATGTGCGTACTATTATCAACATATAAAACCGGCATACCATTCTCAGCCTACTCTATGCCATGTGCTTGGTAAATTTCTTAAACTCTCCGGCAGATGAACTGTTTGAATACAAGAATGCCGGAGAAGCCCTGGCGAAATCTGCCGATTAGTGTAAAGGACAAAATCTTGAATTTAATGCGATCCTGCCTGAAATCATCAAGTTCTCGAAATAATACCATTTACAATAACTACAGCCGTGGGTATGTCTTTTTGATAAAATTAGTTATTTTGCTTCATCTATAAGTTTTTCTCTAATTATACTATATTCGTTATTCAAATTCTCAATTTTGACAATTCTTCCTTTATATTTACTGAGATTCGTTTTTGAAATAATCTTTCTTTCAATTTCCAAATCATCACTTTCTTCCGTTTTTATTTTACAATCATATACATTGTATTTCAAGATTTCCAGAAGAATATTCACACTGAAATTATTATGCTTCACACATATATATCCTAAAGTCACAAAAAAAATTAGAAACAACACCACGGAATCCCACTGTGTAAAATCAAATGCGAATAGTGGCAAAATATATGCAAGTAAATACTCCGAAGAAACATTTTTATTTTCACATGCATAGCTTATCTTCAATTCTTCAGATGTAACTAGTTCCCTTTTTATCCAATTACATAATAAAATAATAGAAAAAAAGTTAGCAATCACAATAACTATTATACTAACAATTTCCGTATACATATTACTACCATTACAAATTAAACTTTTAACATCAATGAAAATAATTGATACCCACAATGGTAAAAATGATGTAATAAATAAACTGATTACGATAAATAACGACATATCATCAACTCCAATTTTTTGAACCTGATACTTCCATTGGAATATCATCAAAAGGATCTACCATACCCTTGCCGCAGAGAAGTTTTACAATTTTCTCTGAAGCTCCTTCTTGTTCCGAATCAAAAAAACTGTCTTTAACAGGAATATCAAATTTCTTAGCAATATGTTCCCTAGTTTTCTTATGTTTCAATCTTTCTAAATAGCTATTATTGAAACTTACAAATCGTCTAGGATTACTTCCAGATATGGCAGTGTTTGTAAAACATTTAGTATTAGTGATAATGCCACTCTCAACAATATTATTCACACAATATAAACAAGCAGCTTTATATGATCTTTCCATATTAAATAAATTTTCTCCCACCATGGACAGGAAATACACCTTTTCATCATACATGATTACATCTGCATTTAAGCGCAATGATAAGATAGGTTTATCTATAGGGCTGAATATTGAATTATTCCAAATATGTTTTCTTTTCATATTTACAAAGGGACACTGCATAGAAAATAAATAAATAGGTTTGTCTTCCACAAATCCAGTCAAGACATACGCACTATACTTTTCTTTAAGAGGATCACCTTCCTGATCAGCATTAGCCAAACTTTCTACTAATTTTGCATATGCTTTATTGATTAAGTCACTAGTTTTATTCAACCAATAAATCACCTGACTATCCGTAGTTCCATCATACAGTCTCAGTTCATTATATTTCTGTATAGTTGCTTTATTGCCACTTAAATACTTACTTTTTAGTGCTTCAATATGGTCTACCAGAACTTTTTTTGATGAAAAGCCAATCTCTCTGCAATCATAATTGGTGCCTTCTCTATTTGAAGAATGTATTCTTATCAGCTTTATGTTCCATGTACCCTCACTATTCATTTTTTCAAAAAATCTTTTTATATCCTCAACTATCAATAGTGTATTCCTCTCCTTATATATTTTTTGCACAGTGTATCCTTTCACGCCACTTAACTTCGCATATTTCCATGTGTGCTCAATTAGACCATCAGAATATGCATCAAAATCATTCTGAATAATAACATTTTCAACCTGCTGAATCCTTTTATTACATTCTTCAATTTTGACAATATAATCCGGGGTCGGAATCTTAGTATTCTTCTTCAAATTCTTTTCTCAATATTTCTCTATAAACAGACAGATTCTCTCTTCTTGGTGTTGCCGGTTCTAACTTATCAATCACACTAATCAAAGAATTATCATCATTCACTTGATCTAAGAATTTTGCCAATGAATAATAATTTAGTTTTTCCAGTTCGGCTTTGTGCTTAAGTATCAACTCATAAACAGCATAATTCAGAATCAAACCTTCTGCTTTCAGAATCAAAGGAATAAATGATGCCATCAAAATCCTCATACAAAGCACCAATGGCACATTTTCTGCATTCAATAGTAACCTTCTTGATTATTCTATTTTTCTTTTCATCCTCAACCGTTTCAAATTCAAATGTTGCAAGCAAAGTATTCTCTTCTATTTCTGACTTCAGGATAGTCTCTATCTTTGAAAACACAGATTTCCCATCCGGCCATTTCAGTTCACCTAAAATACTAATCCTTTCGCAACTTCAAATAATGATGTTAGATTCTCTCTCATCGGACTAGTATCTGTATCAGCTCCCCAGCTAATCCTAATTGCAGAAGAAATTCTATCTGCATCTAATCCCATAGCAGTAAGCACATAACTCGGGCTATAATCATGTGATGTACATGCAGAACCATTTGAAATACCACAATATTGTTTTGATGAAAGCATTAAAGCTTCTGATTCAACACCATTAATACTTATATTAACTGTATTTGGCATACAATAGTTCTGATCACCATTTATGCTAATGTCCAACCCAGAATCTGCGATGAGCAATAATACCATTTGTTTTCTTTCTATATATGCTGCAAAATTCTTTTCATAATTCTCATTAGCTATCTCACAAGCTTTCCCTAAACCAGCCACTAATGCTACAGGTATCGTTCCCGGTCTTATTCCATGCTCTTGCCGGCCACCATATGTAATAGCTTTTACAGGGGGCAGCCTATATCTCTTCTTTCGTAGGATCAAAGCACCAATACCTTGAGGCCCGCTTAGCTTGTGAGCGCTTAATGACAACATATCATACTTGATTTCTCTAAGTTCTTTAATCAATTTCCCACAAGTCTGAGTCGCATCAATATGGAATAAAACTCCCTTTTCAAATAGATAATCACCTATTTCTTTTACCGGTTGAATGATTCCGGTTTCATTATTCGCATGCATAATACTTACCAATAACGTATCATCTTTTATTAGATTGGTAACCTTTTCTATATCAATGCGTCCACTTTCATATGGTGATACTAAATCAATTTCAAAACCATGCTTTTCTAAACTCTTAACAGTTTCTAAGACCGTCTTATGTTCAATAGTCGATGTAATAACATGTTTTTTATTCTTCTCCGTCGCATAATCTATAAGCCCCTGAATTGCAATATTATTGCTTTCTGTTGAACCACTGGTAAAGAATACTTCTCCAGTCCCAACACCAAGCAAATTTGCAACTTGAGTACGGGCATCTTCTACTATCTTTCTAGCCCCTTCACCATAATCATGCGTTCTACTATCTGCGTTACCATATGAAGTTTTATACACATCAAACATGTAATCCAACACCTCAGTGCTTATTGGTGCTGAAGCATTGTAATCAAGATAGATTCCCATTATTCTTCTCCTGTTACCAGATGAACTAAATCATCTAAATTCTTAATAAAATTGGTTCCAGACAAATGTGCAATTCCTCTCTCTAAATGAAGTTTAAAATACTTTGATATAGTTTCTTCATCTGTAGGCAAATTCATCTTTTTACACCAAGCAATCATTAGCACATCATATATGTCACTGTATTCACCACCAAAGGTATACCATGACATTTCTACATTACTATCCGCAATTATTGGAAGATCTGTTGGTATTGTATTTTCAGATAAAGAATAACATAATGCCCATCTGCATAAAACATTCCAGTTCTTTATGCCGGTTTTTCCCTTTAATCGTCCCAGACGGTCTTTGGATACATTTGATACCTTTATCTGTTTTATAATCATTCTAGAACTCCTTTCCAACCGAAATATCCCGACTTAATTGTAGTTGTTCTTGTCTTGTCACAATACTTAAGCGTAAATTCATCTCCAACGCTATCTTCCATCATCGAATAATATCTTTCATCTATCTCTGAATCTGTTGATAGAATAATCGTCTGCTCACTGGCATTGGGAAAATACGTCTTAATAAGAGCTTCTCTATGTGCAGAATCTAAACGAGAAAGTGGAGTATCAATGATAACCGGCAATTTCTTCTTAGAACAAATAGCTAATGCCCAAAGAAGCGAAATGACCATCAGTTGCTTCTCGCCCGCAGATAATCTCTTCTTAACAATCTCTTCTCCATTTCCATCTATATAATGCAAATCCAAAGTATCAGCATCCATCTTAATTTGCTTGACCAAATTCTTTTTATTTGCTAATCTCTTGTAACACTCAGTCATTGTTTGTGCTAAGACATCTGTTTTTCTTTCCTGAAGTCTAACTCGATATAGCTTGATAATTTCAAGCGCCATATTAGCATATTTAATAGTTCTCTTATCGTCATCAACAGTTTCCAAAATTGCCAGAGTTTTCTCTGCAAATTTACTAAATTCAGATTCTGCTGATATGAAATTACCATGTAATGAAGTTCTCTCTTTTTGTAAATTATCAATTGTAACCTGCTTTTCGATTATTTCGCGTTCTTTTTCCTTTATCAGTACAAGACTCTTCTCCAGAGAGGCATCATCAATATCAACCGATAATGAATTGTCAATCTCATCGATTTTTTCTTGATGCAAATCTCTTTTAGCAATTAGTGTTTTTGCTTTTTTAACACTCTGATCTATTCTATTAGCATTAAGTGTTTCTACCTGAAATAAATTCATATCTGACAAGCTGTATGCATCTTCTGCAGAATCTATCTCTGTCTCTCCTTGCATAAAAGAAATAAATTTACTTATCTCTTCTGATTGAGATGAAAATTTACTATATGCTGCTTTTATTCTTTCAAATGCTATTGTATTAATCTTCTTTTCATGAGCAATCTTTCCTTTGCGCTCTATATCAATTAAAAGATCTGAAACAAGTGCAAACGGCAGTTCTGCAGCAACTAAATCTAATAACTGCTCCTGGCATCCACTAACAGAAGCAATATATTCTGCACGCTGACTAATCAACTTATTCTTTTGCTCAAGAATACCACCACCCTTTACCGCATATTCAGAATTAAGCTTCTCCAACTCTAATTGCAATTGCTCCAATTCAATTTTGTGATTTTCTATATCAATATCTACATTGCGTAATACTTGTTCAGCATTATCTTTCCTTGAACATAATTCCTCAAATTTTTTGAGATCCTGATTTTCCTCGTTTGCTTTACAAAGGCGCCCAATAATCCTACTAACATCACTCTGTAAAACATCCAGGACAGTAATCCCTAACATTGCTTTGATAGATTCCTTCATTTGCTCACTGGTCTCTTCTACAGCTAACTCTGCTATTTTTTCTCCATCAAAGAAAAAGAAACTTGATAAGGCACTTGGCAAGATATTTTCAACAAACATCGGCCAATTTTCTGTTAAAAATGTACTTTCTTCTCCATTCTTTTTTACAATTATTTTTTCATGAACACGAATTCCTTTTCCATCCCACTCTCTTCGGACATTATATACTTCTTTGTCACTATTGTCCATTGAAAACTCTATTTCAAGATAAGTTTCTAATGACCCATCTGTTTTATTCACATAAGATTTTAAATACTGCCCATATGTGTTGTATTTGCTTTCTGTATAAGCAAATGAATTGGAACCGTATAAGCTTAACAATACCGCTTCCAATATTGTCGTTTTTCCTCGTCCGTTCATTCCTCCAACAAGGACAACGGATTTGTCGCTTGCAAACTTCAAAACATTTATAGACGAATACACACCGAAATTGTGCATAACTAATTTCTTGATTATCATTACTCATCATCCTCGTCAATTTCATCTTCTTCAGTTGGATCATCATATGAATTGTCCAATGCTTTCTCATTAAACTTTCCACCTAAATCTTTTTTACGCGTTACCATATTCAGATAATATGTAGTAGCATCTTCCTCATTCTTATAGAATGTTCTATGGATACATGACTCTAATGAGTCAGAAACGCCCTTCCTCTGATTTAATGTATTAGAATGATTCTCAATGTCTATCAAACTATATGCCATTTCGAATGCTAATTCTTCGTCTGGATAAAGCTCGTTTACAACTTCTTTTAATATATTCCATTCTTCTCCCTTAAATGCTTCCGGCGCAATCCATTCCGGATCTGAGAAAGTTTTCCCCATTACTTCTTCATAAATAATTGGAAGCGTATCTATAAACTCATGCTTTTCAAGAACCCAAATTCTTCTAATATTTCTTAATTCAGGCATTGTAATCAGTTCCAAATCACTAAACTCTTCAGGTCCATTCTCGTTTATATCCTTTTGAATGGTTAGTAAATCTCTCAACCACTCTTCCCTTACTTCTTTTTTGTACGGTCCATGGTGCAATTGCTTATAACTGCCCTGCAGATATCCAGCCATTTTTCTGAAAGAACGTCTGTTCCTATCGAGCTCTTCATTTCCAAATTTATTTCTAAATTCCAACAAGGGTGTCATCCATGCTTTTTCTTCATCATTTAAAATCATTGCCTCCATAGATTTGTCCTGAGCAACCATAGTACATACCCAACAGCCAAATCTACTTTTACCACAACTAGGCAATCCTTTTTCCATCATCATAGGGCATTCATTATCTGCTGTCGCTCCTTTGTACAGAGTCAATAACTCCTTATTAGGATAGCCCCATGGATTTTTATATTGCATCAAAAAAACCCATACATCATTGTCATTCCAATCTTCTAGTGGTGAGAAAACCAGTTCATTGACCATTGCCTGATTAGGGCTAAGAAGTTCTCTTACTCTCCTCTTTTCATAATAAGCCATTGTTTTCGCTCTTCTTACACTTTCTGCCTTTCGAGTACCAATGACCATAATAATTTCACCATGCTCAGCAATTTTATCTTTTACAAATGTATTTACTGGCTGAATTTTCAATCGATCTGTACACCAACGAAGTTTTTTTCTAGGAAAAGGATAACCTCTTCCAATAAAATTTACCCAAAATGTATTATCCATTGCAGGTGTCAATCTATGGGTCACAAATGGTAATCCCTGTTCGTTAGCTGCTTCTTCCATTGTTTTCAATGATTTTTGAACCCACTTAGAAATAACCGGTGACTCCACCATAGTGTCTGTATTTATAATATGAATCGTTTTTTTTACTTGTTCTCTAGGTAGTTCCAAGAGTGCTAACCATACCAACTGAAGTGTAGCTGTACTATCTTTTCCTCCTGAATACCCTATTACCCAAGGAATATCATCGCACAGATACAGATTTCTTATTGTTTCCATTAATCCGTTAATCGTATCTTTATTTATGGTAACTCCTTGTTTATTTACTTCACAGCTTACACTTTTCTCTGCCATGTCAATAACTCTCCTAAATATTTGTAAAATTAAGAAATTGGGCTTCCTTATACTGTTCTTCTTCAGAAAGTTTTAATCCAATTTCTTTTTTAATTTGTATCGCAGTTAACAGGATAGCCTTATTACTTGTAATAATTTTTCCATCAGATCTAATAACTCTCAATTTCCACTGCGATGAGTTTCTCTTCCAGTCAATGACTTGTAATCTGTAAAGATACTTATTCATGTCCAAATTGGCATTATGATAAAAACATGCTCCTATAAGTCCCAGAGCTTGAACAACAACACCTTGAGTTATGATATAATTCTCTCTTAAATCCACCTTTGAAATTTCTTTTTTTACCAATTCATTCCACTGGATAATGTTCTTTGATACACAAGTCCAAAAAGAAACAAGAAAATGTTCAGCAGTATCAGATATATCTACGCCTCCCACTATTTTTTTGTTAGCCGTATAAAAAGTATTCAATGTGAACAAATTCGATGAATACTTTCCTAGAATGTCTTTCTCTTTATCTGTGTATTCATTAAGAAAGGGAACTTGCAAAATCACATTCCGATTGATAACTGCCAACTCATCTCTCGAATCATATAATTCTGATATCGAATTAGATGTTTTTACCGCATGCTTATTTAAGTCAGTAAATATCTGTTGGCTCCGCGAAAGTCCTTGATCCTCATAGAAAACAACTGATATTGTTTCTTTTCCAAGAGTATCATCTTCTTTAAGGGCATCTAAGATTGCTGCCTTACGATGTTGTCCATCATTAATTAAGAATCTTGCATCCATAGATACCTCTAGGATTCCTGTTCCCATTCCATCAGAGCGTTCATGGAATACGAATTCACCATCAATTGAAGCCGCTAGTGCTGAGAATACATATGAATCTCTATTATCTGTAATATATCTACTGATAATTGGAATTCTAGACTCATTTAATTTTCGTTGCGCACGATATTCCGGGAGGACATATTCGTCCTCATTTGGAAACAATTTCGAAATCATCTTAAGTGGAACCATCGCTATAAAATATTCGCGTCCAGCCTGTATACCTCTAACAACAGGAAATTTATATGCAAAATCCATAAGACCTCCATAAGAAAACATGCTATACTTAAGTAGACTACTTAAGTATAGCATGTTTTGATTACATAGTCAATTTATCTTATAAAAGTTCCCAGAATGCCTTATCCTTAACATAGACAGGATTTTTATTTCCGATCTTTATAATACTATGATGTTTCTCCAAAGATTTAATCGCATTATATAACTGCCGGTTCTCTGCTCCCTTTGCTTCCGTCTTGAAAACAAACTCAACATCAGAATTTTTTAAATCTGATACATTATGAACAACCCAGGTTAATATATACTTTGAATAATCATCCTCACCACTTCCAAAATGTTTCAGGAACTGTGTTGATAAAATAGTACCTACACCAAATTCTCTTCCTTCCTTCAGGATCTTTTTAAGTGCTGCAAAACCTTCACTCATGAAATTATCTGCCTCATCAACAAGAATTAACTTTGTTAACTGTCTATAGTTGCCTTCTATTTTACTTGATCCCGCTGCTTGCATCTGCGAGTAAAACAAATCAAGTGTAATTGCTATAATTAAGCTTTGAATATCCGAATCATATCCAGATAAATCGATAACAATAACACCCTTTAATAAATCAAACAAAGACTCTGTCTTACTAGAATTAGCTTCAAAAACTTGGAACATATGTAATTTATCAAGTGCGGCTGATAAAGAATCTCCTTTCTTTATTTCTTCATCATTTGCATATCGTTGATAAACCTGAGCGAATGTCGGTGCTTCATTATCCCAAGTACTTGGATTTCCAGGATTAATACTACTAGCTGTATAAGTATCCATTATGCACTGTAACAAAGTATTCTGTTGCTTTGGTCCAAGATTATATACCTTAGAAATAGTATCCTTAAATGCATTTGCAGTATGGGTAGGCAATAATGGCTTAAACACCGCAGATTTTGTCAATGCTATAGGATTAAATGGTAACTGATACGGCTTATATATAGTTGCATTAGTAGCAGCCACAAAATCAGTCTTGCTTTCGTTATAATCACCCTTATAATCAAAAATAAGAATTCCTAATTCCTTACCTTCAACATTATTTTTCTGTTGTCTATACAGCTGTGTGATCATCGATTTTGTAAACTGCGTTTTTCCAGTTCCCATTGTTCCAATAATACCAGTGTTCGTATGGAAAAGCTGTGATGTATCATTTGGTGTCCACAGCACCGGTTTGCCATCCTGTTCATTTGTTCCAAACAAAATATTCATTCCACTAAAGATATTTTCATCTTCGACGTATTTTTCACTAGAATCATCTTGCAAATCTGGTGTATCAACTTCTGTTTCAACATTCTCTATTTCTTGTTCTTCTGTATCTTTCTGAGAATCTGTTTCAAGTTTTTCAGCCTGCAATTTCGATAAATCTCCTGTGAGATTCTGAACCGGAATCGCATCAAAAATCATTAGTTCGTCAGTTCCCTTTTCTCTAATATCCGCATATATTTCTATCACATCTTTTAGAATTAATCCAAATTCATCACTTTCTGGCATTTCGATGAAATTTATAGAATCTTCCTTGAATGATGTTTTTCTTGATATCAAAGATTTTTTAAACGAAAGTACTGCTCCCTTTCCTAATACTTCTTGAATATCATCTGATAAAATATAATGTTCATTTAACAGTGCTTCCCTATATCTATCTAAAACCTTATTCCAGTCTTGCGAATCATCCACATGGTAAACTTGCATCTTTTTGCAACTGGTAACTAACATTTGCATCAAGAAGTTTCTATTTACCTTATACAAAACAGTCTGCAGAATCTCTCCATCTGGATTAAATGCCTTTTGCAACCCATCAGCTGTAGCTGATGCCTGCTCAAATGCTTTCTTAATTACTGTATTATCATTATTTCCGATTTTCACTTCTGTAGGATATAGATATATTTTAGGTTCAGCACCATTCATATTCAGACCAATAAATAACAAATCATCACTAGTTGGTCCCTTTTCAAATCCAAGGTTTTTAGCAGACATGACACCTTCGTCTTTAGATAATCCTGCTCCACCTGATACTCTGAGCATCTCTTCCAATGAAACTGGAACCCACAAAATATCACTATGTTTCAAAAATGCCAGCATAAATTTAATAGCTGCAACAATACTAATTTTCTCACGACTAAACGCAGAATCCTTATTAGCCCTCTTAGACGAAACTAATCTTAATAGCCAATCACCATTTACTGCATTAAATAAACTAATGATTTTGTGAACATCATCGACATCGGCATTTACACCTTTTGTCTTCAAATATTCTTGAATCACCTGCGAATACTGCTGAGATTTACGAGTAACAGTTATCGCATCATATCCACTACTTGAAGTATACTGATCACTATAATGAATAATCAGCAGATCACTTTTAGCCTCCTTTTCACTAAAAAAATCCAAATCTACTTTTGGATCAACAAATACCACCCAGTTAGAATTTTTATAAATATAATCCATCTTATTCTCAGCTTTTTCATCTATCTGAGTAGAAATACCAGTACCTGCATAATAAGGATTGCCTGACTTCTCAACCTGCATTAACGAGTTATATCTCATAGCTAATTCTATTAGTTTATTTGGCTCTGCGTATTTCCCACCAAAACCAGTTCTATACTTATGTCCATATTTACTTGAAGGAATCCCTGACAAAATTCCTCCAAGGGATGCACCTGTTTCGATTTGGCTCATTGTAGCTGTCTCTGAAGTGATTTCTGATTCCATCTCATAGAATGCGATATGAGAATATGCATATTCTTTTCCGTTATCTTTGTGAAAATAGCATTCAATATTCTTGGACAAAATACCTTCCAAGCTATTCATTGATGTACCATTTTCAACCGACAATTTTAATTCTTCCAAATAGGTCTTAAGAACACCATACTCTTTGATATTGGTAAACACATTGCCATTCATATCATTACCATAAATATGAATCTCAAATCTTACCAGTTTATCAATATCTGCAATTTTATTAATTGCATGAATAAAGAATTGCGCTATTCCAACAAATACCTCACTACAATCACCCATATTAATAAGATTAATTCTTATCGTTTTGTTATTAATATCATCAAATATGTATCTAAAGTGAGAAATAAATTCTGATATTTTCTCTTCTACAAGTTTAGGTACATATCTACGGCTTCCTCTATATTTTTTATTCTCTACCAGAGCATAATACTTCCACTCTTGAGAAGACAGCTGATCAGATACTTTATATATCTTCTTATTTCTCTGAATATATGGAAGCAAATTCACTGAATTTAATCTATCAACGACAATATCACTTGCACATTCCATTCCTTGCTCATTTAATAGAGCTAGTTGATACATAATATTTAACGGATGGAATGGTGTAAGTAATATTTCATCATTGCTTTTTCCAACAGTAATTGTTCCAAGATATAACGCATCTTCTTGTTCTGTTGACAAATTCGATCCATCTTGAAGATTTGCATAGCACTCTTCAAACGCTACAACATATTCCTGTGCAGTTACATATATTTCCTTATCTCCTAGGTATGCTAATGTTGGAATTGTATTTTTACTTCTTAGAGCCTCAGTGAAATTGGTGTATGCCAGTAGTAGCTTTCCGGAAAGTTTCAGCTTGCGCTCCTCCAACTCTACAGAATCTGACTGATAATAATTTTTACAAGAGCAACAAACATATTTGTGCTCAACGATCATGCTCTCAACTCGTAACTCTCTTAAAAGGTTTGCCTTTGCAAAATACTCCTGTGAATCACTTAAAATAGATCCATCGTCATATTGAAAACTCTTCTTTGAAGCTAATTTATCTCTAAGAATCTTTCTACCTATTATCTCAATACTCTTTGATTCATCAGGATAGATAATAAATGGAATTACCAGACCAGCAAAATTGAGATCAATCTTAATTCCACTTCCAAAATTTGCCAATTCTTCTTCTGTAGAACAAATAATTAATCTCTGACCAATGCTGCAGTTATACACTTCATTATCTTCAAGACCTAAAGATACAACATCTGCACCATTTGGATTAAAAACTAATGTAGTTCCAACACCAGCAAGCTTTACTCTGCTATTCTTTCTAGCCTTTTTTAATTCCAAACTGAAGCTATGCTTAAGTGTTGAATACATATATTCCGCAGAAATTTCTGCAATGCAAATTTTGAACACATACTTAATATCATTTGAAAGATCATGAATTGATACTTCATGGAACGAAACACCATCCCCATCAAATTCAAAAATAACATTCTTTCCTTCCTTAATAAATTCAGCATCATCTTCTGCTATACCATTATTGGGAATCTTAGCATTACAAGCTACCTGCAAATATATCTTGTTATAATGATTAGGATTAAAAATAAATAAATTCTTTGTCCTCTTCTTTGCAGTTTGAGCACCTTCATTTTTTATAATAAACTCTTTATCTAATGCAATAGCATTCAATGGAAGATCGCCATATATACTAATATTTTCATTTTCAATCTTTAGCGGATTTCCCATTTTTGCTTGCTTTTTCTGCATTGCATCAAGTAATTCTGCGCATGTAAAAAATCTGCTCCAATCATCCTGGTGTTCTTTTTGAGTTTTTTCAATTCGAACAATAAATGATTCCTCAAAGTCCTTCGATAAAATCGCTTCTAAATCACCAAATCGAATACCACGATCTATCTTCTCAAACAAAGCATTGTTCTCTTTGATTAACTTGTCTATCTGTGAGCTTCCATAATTCCGGTATTCTGACTTTCCGTCAATCGGGAACAATCTAAAGCTCGCAAAACTCCTATCATCAATCTTTCCACTACTCATAATTGCAAGAAGATCTCTATATTCGTAAATAGATGTCTTATCGCTAAAAACATCGCCCTCTCTTCGATTCAACTCAAATCTTAGGATTCTTTTTTCTGCATCTGTAAGCTGAGTGCTTCCATCAACCATCTCACGGATTTCTCTCATTAATTCATCTGCATGGAATGGCATTCCACTTGCCGACAAATCTCTAGATCCACTTTTAGCACTATCAATCAAATTCGCCGAAATCATTAGTAATGGAATCTGTTTTTCATTTGCAACATTTCTGAGTGTTGCACACAAAAAGTCATTCGTCATCCCATCAATCTGAGCAGCTATGATTACTTCATCATCCATTACCTTTAATGTGAATGTTTTGTATTCATATCCATCTCGGCAAAGATACGAAAACTCTCCTAATAACAAATTGCTTTCAGCTAAAGACCTCAACGCATTTGAGACCTTAAAAACCATTCCTTCGTCATCAAGTTTTAAACAAAAGCTCTCTCCTTTTAAAAGTGCACCTTCGGATGCGGCAGTCTGGAAATAACTATTAATCTTTTTTGCAATAAAATCATAAAATTCGTTTAACATACTGAGCATCTCCACTATCACTCTTCTTATCAATCAGGTTCAACTTTGTAAAGAATTCTTGAAGATATTCTTTCGATGAATTATCTAAATAAATTCCTCTGAATTCATACTCTTTATACAAATCATTTAATCTAATCTTCTCTTCATTACGAAGCGATATTTTTGTAAGGAAAATTATATCTCTCTGGGTTAAATTAAGAACCAATCCAGATTTCTTTCTATTTTTTACCCAACGATATTTACAAAACTCACTAAATTTCTCATTGTAAAATTGATTAGCTCTCTTTCTTTCTGTATTTAAGAACTGGACTTCAACACATTTGAACAAGTGCCTAATCGCTTTTTCCGTTTCAGTATTCGCTACTTCATAATATTCAACTTCATCAAACCGCTTGTAATCACCGACATAGGAACAATACACTTCTTCTGCCCTTTTTATTTCTTCAGCAATTTGATGATCTTTGTTAGGAAACTGTTCCAGATATTCTCTAAACGCTATGTAATCCCATTTTGTATCCGAATCAGTTTGATTGATTATCTCTAATGTGATTGCATGGCTAAACATATGGTTAATGCTTGCTTGTAATCTATCCCATCCCGAAGAACAGCACATTCTATTTTTACTAACTTTTTCCCAGTCAAGCGCATAATAAAAATCTACTGTATCATCTCTCTTACCATCACAGAATCGATCCAATGATATGCAAGTCTGAGATACATAATAGAAATAATACACAGAAAATAAATCGGAAAAATCCTCAAGCGAAGTCATTCCTGTATTAAGCATACATCGAAAATCATCTTTGAATTTCTTTTGAATATCTGCCTTAATGCTATAATAGGGTTCTTTCTCTTCAAACTCTGAAATCTTCTTATTTTCCATTGTCTGAATAACCATATCTTCTAATACAGTAAAATGATATTGTCCCTTTGCTGTTTCTACCGCTTCATGATCATCTTCTGATAGACCTAACACCGAATATAAAAAGTGTGCTAAGTTCTCGGCACTCTTATTGTTTGAAACAGTCTGATAAGGATATAGCCCTAAATTGTTTCCAACAAAATCATTTCCAACAAAGAATATGCTTTGAAGCATATCCTTAAAATAGTCTATATCTTCATCATCAATTTCTATTTCCTCAAGTATCACCTCTGATAATGAATCAAAATCAACTGGTTCAGTTTTCTTTCCCTGGATTTCTCTAAAAAATGCACTTACTATATCCTCAAGGTTCATTACAATTGGAGCCTGAGTCTTTCCACTTGCTTTATATGGGAACAATTTAAAAGCACCATCTGGTTTATGAGTGAGTCTCATGGAATCAGATGATTTTTCTTCAGTAGATTTTGCATTAAAGCTCGTAATAAATTTTTCTTTGCTGAATGAATATTCCATTACTTCACCACCTTGAACTTATAACCAAATTTCCCCTGTGAAATAACTGCCTTCTTACCATCATCAGAAACAATTGATAATGATTTTGTGAGTGATCCTGTCTGCAAAATTCTATTAACAAAACTAATAAAATCTGCATGATTGTTTCTATCATCGGCAGTCTGTATGTATCCTCTGTTCAATTTATACACCAGCTCATATAAACAGTAGTCTATATCAAGAGATATGACTTCATCCTCTTCGTCAACAAAAGCTACTGTAATTGTCGGAACAAATCTAAATAACTCATCAGTGTTCTCTGGATGGGGAATGTGATCAAGGCTAGCATCAAATTTTACATTTTCATATAAGGTAAATCCCTTATGTTTATCATCTAGACACAGATTATCGTCCTGATCTTTTCCACACCATTGAATCACACCTTCTTCAATCAATTCATATAGCTGACCAAGTTTCTTTCCTTTACCGGCATTATACATATACAAATTATGTACAAACTCTTGATATACTGTATCTGCATAATCCTGCTTTTCTATTGCACTTATTCGAACAACTAAATTAAATAATTGAGAGCGGAGTACCTTATCACTATTTATTTTCTGCACCATATTTGAGTCAAGTATAGTGCCGCTATATGCTGCATTCACTAATTCATCTTTAATCTCTTTAGAAATATCCGAGCTTACATAATACGCAATAGCAATTTCATCAGCCTTCTCTGAACGAGCCAACAACGGATCGTATTTTCTTACCATGTTCATTAGAGGTGTTACGTCATTTGAATCAAAAATAAGAGAAGGCATAATTTGCTTCATATACTCTTTCAAAAAAGATGTGTCATCTATCAGTTTCTGAAATTTACCAAAACTAAAATTATTCGAAACCAAAATATCAAAAATAAAGTTTAGTATCTCTCGTGTTGTCAAAACCATCTTATCTTGAACAACTGTCTTAACTAAAAGATTCGCCACAAATCGCTGTCTGCTCTTCTGCATCATAAATTCATAGTTAGCTTTAACCGGACATCTCTTCGATAGCGGACATGATGAGCAATCACTTTCATATGATTCATAGAATCGATTTCCTTCGTTATGACCAAATACCTTATCCAAAATATCTTCAATGTATCCAGCATGAACTCTGTTCTCAGTAAGCGAATACATGTGATAATCAGCAAAACTTACATGCTGAAAATGACTGTGTGAATCATACCCATTATCATTCACTTTAGATGTAAGAATATTGCTCTTCTCGACATAAGCTTTTAAGTTCCGATAAGCTTCTCCATATTCAGATTCGATAAAATTGCTCAATACCCCCAAATTGATTGCAAGAATGATATTCTTTCCTGGCAATTCTAGATTCGCATCCTTAAAAGAATCAAGCAGCTCGTTCAAAGTTTCAATCGCAGTCTTTGAAGGAGAATTACTTTCTGTAGCATCATTGTAAATCATGTATCCTTCAAGCAAATTCTCTTCATTTAAATTTTTAAGGTATGATAACAGATGAGATTTCCCGTCGCCAGCACTTCCACAAAGAAGAATCAGATTCTTCTTTCCAGAAGCATTTACTTTACGCAGAATCTTCTTCAAATCCTCTTCTGCTGTTCTTGTAACATGCATATATACCTTAAAAGTATCAAAACTCTCAACATTATCTATGGAATCGCTTGATGATTTTCTAAGTCTGTTCAGTTCATTAACAAATTTACAACTTCCCATAGCCTTACTCACCCTTCTCCTTTATATACTTTCCTGTTTTCACTCTCGCATCATCAGGCTTTTTAGCAGCACTCGGAATTAACCAAGTCTTACCCTTTTTGATAACTCCATCAATTCTTCCATCTGCACAGAGTACCCCAATTCTTCTTGATGAAATCCCCCATCTCTCTGATAATTCTACAGTTGTTAAGTATTCCATAATTTATCTCTTTCTCGTTGAAAAGCAATACAATAAATCACTTTATATTATATTCATTTATCAGAATAAAGTCAATTTCTTTTCACAACAAGTTAGCAAGCAGTGCTCCTGCACATACACGGGCGCATTTTGCTTGTTGGAGGCACATCCCCAATCCCCTTAGAATGTCATCTTTGATGGTTTTCAGCACTTTGTCAGGCCTGTTTTCTTCAAGCAAGAAAACCATATTTACATTAATTGACAACCTAAACCTCATCCTACACTATAGTTATCTCCATTGGGTGCTTGAATAGATTTAATTCTTGGTGCCCGTTTTCTTTTTTCGGTGCTCCAACTACTCATTTTTATATTTTTCTGTGCTCTCAAGCACCATAAAATAAATCATGACCACCAGCTTAGCTGGTGGTTTGCTCTGCGGCTATAAGCCGCTCTTTCCTGCCTGCCCCTAAAGGGGCACTGAAAAGTTTGACTTCCGCACTACATTTTCTGGCTGGGACTGTCGCATTAACAAATTTTAAAAAGTTAATGTGCAGTCCTTTTTTTATGAGTTTTCAACTATATAAATTGATATTTATTACCAAGTGCCCTAAAAAAGTGTATACTAAAAAAGCCTTGAATGACTTCTGCAAGGCAATATTGATTTTTCTAAATTTATGCACTTTTTAACTTAAATAAATGTGTGCCTGTTTTACCTTTTTGAATTTTGTTATGCAGTTTATTAATATTCCTGGCTATGGCTAGCAGAATGCTTTCTGCCAAAACATTTGATGCACCTTTGCTTAGATATCTCCTGAAATGCATATCCTGTTTCAAATCTCCAAATGAACCCTCAGCCTGAATACTTCTGTTCATCCTTAAAAGTGCACCCTCATCTGATATAATTCGTCCTAAATCCGCTTTTCTCTGTTTTATAAATGTTTTTGCAACCTGTAGCACCTTTGTTCTGTCTTCAATAGGAGTCTTGCAATTATTACCTTTTATGCATTCACTTTTATAAGGGCATCCTTTACAGCATTCACATTTATAGATTGTTTTTTCACTTACATATCCCGTTTTCGACTTACTATGTATTATATGGTCTGCTCTTAGTTTTTTGTTGTTTTTACAAATATATAAATCTGATACCTCATCGTACTCTATATTTTCGATTTTTCCTATGTCATTCCTGTATTTTCTGGTTTTTGAAATCTCATAATTAGCAGGCTTTATAAAAGCTATTTGGTCGTTGGCTTCTATATACAGATAGTTCTCTTCGCTTTCATATCCTGCATCAGCAGAAATATTTTTATACTTAAACTTAAGGTGCTGCTCGGCATCTTTTAGAAATGGAATCAGCATTGTCGTATCAGTTGGCTGTGGACCTATAGTAAGCCAGGTAATGTATTCGGAATCAACACCATGCTGCAGGTTAAATGCAGGCTTGAGCTGACCATTTCCCATTGCATCTTCTTTCAGGCGCATAAAGGTTGCGTCATTATCTGTCTTTGAATAGCTGTTTCTTTTTCCGCATAAATGCAGCTTATGATTATACTCTTTAAGTTTAGACAGGTACCCTTCCAGTGTTTCTATGCTTTTCTGTAAAAGAGATTTTCTTCTGCCAATGCCATGCACAAATCTGATATCTGATGTTTCCTTAATAGCATACAGTTTTTTGCACAGTTTTTTAATATGTTTTATTTTAACTGTGTCACCATGTACTATTTCAATGCCGTAAAGATTTTCACACTCATCAACAAAAATGGCAAGTTTAATAAGAAGCTTTGCCTGATTTTTTGTTACTGACTTTTTCCATACGAAAGTATATTTATTAGCATTAGCCTCAATTTTAGTACCATCAATAAATATGGTTTCTCCTGATATTTCTCCCAAATCATACAGAATATTTGAAACCTCTGCAAGAATACGTTTGGAGCATGGCGCAAAATGGATTTTCCTAAATCTCGCAATCGTTGCATGATCGGGTGGAGTACATCCTTCAAGAAGATACATAAAGTTAATATCTCTTTTGCAGTTTTGTTCGATAGACCTTGATGAATAATCACCATTCATATATGAGTATAAAACAATTTTCAGAAGTGTTCTTGGCGATAGTGAATTTATTCTTTCATAAGTTGAATATAGATCAGTCAGATCCATTCCCTCCACAAACTGACTGAGTAACCGCACAGAATCATTTTCAGGAATAATTGTTTCAATATTTAGCGGAAGTTTTAGTTGATATATTCCGCCATTCAAGGTATAATTTTTATGTGTTAATTTGGTTTTTTGCATAACTTAATTATACACCAAAAGCCAGACTTTTAGGAGTCTGGCTGCTGTTTTTTTAGAAAAAAAGAGCTGTGCACTAGTTCTTAGTGCGACAGCCCCTGTTTATTTGCCTTTTATTACCGGCTCACCCGTAAACGGATCAATATATTCACTTAATGACATTTGATCATATTCCAAATCCTCGTATAATAAGTGTATAACCAGTATAAATGATGATTATGCACTTATCCTTTCTATAGATTTATAGATGATCTGAGACACCCGGATAAATCCTTTCCATCTCATCTACATTGGTTATTAAACTCATAGGTTATTCTGTGGTATGATATCAGCAGAGTCTGATGTCTAGAGGCACTGCTTTTTTTCCTTTCAGCCCGGTTATCCGGTACCTGCTTATGGAGCTTTCAGCCTGAATCATATGTCATATTCCGCTTACACAGATGTTTCATCCTCCGGCGAAGCACCAGCAAAATAGCTGCCGGAGTGCATGCTTATTATGCGAGGTTTCGGTCAGCATATGATTCACAGGATAAACCTTTTGCTTCAGACCCCAAGAATAAATGGTCGGAAAGGTGGTGATATCATGTTAAAGATCAACCCATTATCTACGCTTTACGTCGGTATTGACGTCAGTTCGAAATCCAACTTCGTTTGTGCATTGGATTTCTATAAAAACAAATACATTAACTCTTCTTTCGCCAATAATCAGCCCGGTGCTGATGAACTGGCTAAGAAGATTTTAGAGTGTTTAAAGGAACATCCTGACCTTAATACTGTTGTTGCTGCTTTAGAAGCAACTTCTGTCTACAGCATCCACATTGCTAACTATCTTTCTTCCTGTGAGGAACTAATGAGTTTCAAACCATATGTGTTTGTTGTTAATCCCAAATGTACTGCCAACTATAAAAAGAGTTACATTGGTGTCGGCAAGTCGGATCCGATTGATGCTTTCGTCATTGCTGATTATGCAAGAGCCGGAAATATCGAAACGCAGCCTTGGCGTGGAAGCCAGTTTCTGGCTCTTAAACGTCTTACAAGACATCGTCTTCACCTTGTCGAATGCATGACCCGCGAAAAGGCTTATCTTGTATCCAACCTCTATCTGAAATTCAGCGAACTTCAGATGTTGGAGAAGGATGACCAGCCTTTTTGCGATATATATGGTGCAACTTCTTCAGGTGTTTTAACAGAATACCTGTCTCCGGAAGAGATTATTGATTCTTCCGAAGAAGAACTCGTAGCTTTCCTAGCAGAAAAGAGCCGCAACCGGATTAAGGATATAAGCAAGACTGCAGAACTGCTAAAGAAAGCTGCAAGAGACTCCTATCGCCTTGATAAAGCACTGTACGAACCATTAAATGTATCCATAGCCAGTTCCTTCAACTGCATCGAAACTTTCAAGAAAGAGATTAAAATAATCGATACGGCCATTGAACGTGAGATCAAAGGATTAAACCCAAATGCATTTATTATTCTTCAATCCATTGATGGCATAGGTCCTGTATTTGCAGGTGGTATCATCGCCGAAATTGGAGACATCGCTGCTTTCCATTCATCAGATGCTCTTGCTAAATATGCCGGTCTCATGTGGAAATCTAACCAATCAGGAGACTTTGATGGAGAGGACACACCTATGAGCAAAGCCGGTAACCGTTATCTCAGGTACTATCTTGGCGAAGCTGCCAACAGTATGAAAAAACACAATGTTGAGTACGGAGCGTACTATCGAAAGAAGTACAATGAAGTTCCGAAACATCAACACAAAAGAGCACTCGCACTGACTTCACGTAAATTCGTTCGTTTGGTTTATGGATTGCTGGCCAAAAACCAACTATACTCCGGTGTATCGCTGGATACATCAACTGAATAGCTCTTTTTAACCTATGTTTTTACATAGGTCTATTAAAGTTACCCTTTTTCAAAAAAACATCTCAAAATCATTTCAAAATATCTCTTGACATATCACCAGATTGCTCCTGATTTTCATTGTTTTTTTCTATTTTATTTATGTGTTTTACTATGAAGTTGTTGTAAGTCTTTTCGCCTTTTGTAAGCTGTTTGTAGTAGCCAAAGATATGAATAAAATCCCCTTGCTTTAGGTCAGCAGTATTCTCAACCTTATCTCCATAGAGATTGCAGTTTATATACTCTTTTGTTTTATCTTTCTTTGACTTTTTGACTACACTGAAATTAGCAACCTTTACCTTTCCATCACTCGTTTCAATCTCTGTAACATTGATGTCGCTAATAAGGTTTACATTTATGTTAATCATCTCTCTTTGCATACTTTCCTCCGTTTTCTTTTCCAACAAAAAAAGACCACTTTCGTGATCTGTTTTCTAATTTCAATTTACTTTGTTTTTGTAGTTTCTGTCATTTTAACTTCTGCTCATTATGAGCAAAAGTGGGTGGACTTCTTACCCTCATATTATTATTGCTCATCTATGCTACATTCCTTTCTTTGATTTTTGTAATAAAAAACAGTAAATCCAATTATTCGTTAGATTTACTGCTCTTTTTCAGCTTTATTCAGTTGTTTTTCTTCTTTCAACTTTTCTATTGCCTTTACATCAACATAATGTGTGGCATAGCTTTTTTCAATATCTTCTGATCCGCTTTTACTAAATTTTAAAATTATAACAGGCTTTTTACCTTGCCCACCTTTTTTCTTAACTGCCCATCTTTTATATACTGTAAATGATGGCTTTAGGTTATGTTTAGTGCCATAAACTTTAATTTCGTGCAAGACTGTAGATAGCTTTTTAAGGTTTATATTACATACCTTTTCTAAATATGGTACTTTTCCATTCCTCCAAAGTTCATAATCTTTCTTTGAGAGTATTTCTAAATCCATCAAGACATCTACAGTTGTAGCATAACCTTTCTTTTTTAACTGATAATACATAGATGAATGAATTTTAGGTATCAATTCTTTATTATTCAATAGTTGGATCTCCTTTTGTGAATAGTATTATAACACTTATATAAAACTATGAATTCTACAAAATCATATGTTCATTATAATAATTCTTTAACAGTTCTTCAAATCTATCTATTGGAAAGATATATTCCTGTTTTCCGCCAATCTTTTGCATTACGGGAATTTTATTTATATCTTTATTGAATTTTCTTGTTTGCAGTATATTATTTTCTATATATTCATAAAGCCTATATCCATCATCAAGTACAAAACTTTGATTACGGTTAAGAGAGGATATTATGCTTTTATCTACAAGTTTATCAAAAACTACAATAGGGTGCTTTTCAAAAAGTCTTTCCAGTATATTTGTCATTTCTTTATTAGCTTCATACAAGTATAATAGATATTCAGCTATGGTATTGCCTAAACTTTCCAAATCGTTAATTTTAATATCTACTACAATGATAGTAAGTTTACTTGCAAAGTTCATAAGCTGAATACATTTTCTTCTGTCAAAGTAAAATAGCTTCGCTCCCCATTCAAGTATGCGGTCATTTTTTTCCATCTCATAAACTTTTTCAGCAACTTCTCTAATTATATAATCTTTATATTCATTTGGTCTTTTAAGTTTATATCTTTCCATTGTTTGTTTTGTGCAGTAGATTATCATTTATTTCCTCACTATTTGATTTTAAAGCATAAATCTATGCCGGATATTTATTATAGGTAGAGTTAATTATACCATTAGTTGAATAAATTGTACTCATATTTTCTTAAACTTGTCTATCTTTTTTATATCTGTTTTTGCTTATTATCAACTTTTTGTACCATTTTTTTAACTTCTGCTCATTATGAACAAAAGTTACTCTATCTCTACATCCAATACACTAACTTTCATATCTTTTTTGAGATTTACTTCGTCTTTTCTCTTTAGGTACTTTTCTATATCAAATGTATTTTTATCATTGAAATCTGATAATAGCTTGTAGTTCTTATGCTTTGTTATATCAAATTTATCTGATAGAAACGGTCTTACTCCTCTTAGCTGCATAATACACTTTCCACCGTCCATTACAAAAAGTTCATCTTTGCTCATTAACTCTTTGCCTGTCTTTTGGTAGTTAAGTCCAAAGGATTTTTGATTTGACCTTGTTTCTGATGTGTTATATAGGTCTATTGTTTCTTTTCCAAGTGTTTCTGATATTTCTTTAAGCGTTGTACTTTCTTTTCCACCTAAGAACAATGTTGTATCGCAATTCCCTATTACGGTGTCCGAGTGGTCTTTATATATAGCCTTTAATTGAGATTGTGCTTGTAGTATTATACAAGCTGATATTTCTCTTGAACGGATTGTCGCTATTAACTTCTCAAACTTCGGAATTGAGCCAATGTTCGCAAACTCGTCTAACAAGCAACGGACGTGTACTGGCAATCTTCCTCCGTACTCATCATCAGCTTTATCACAAAGTAGGTTAAATAACTGTGTGTACATCATTGCTACTACAAAGTTAAATGTATCATCTGTATCAGAGATAATAACAAAGAGTGCTGTTTTCTTATCTCCAAGTGTATCAAGTCCCATTTCATCATCTTTCATTAGATTTCTTAATTCTTCTATATCAAATGGTGCAAGTCTTGCACCACAAGAAATAAGAATACTTTTAGCCGTTTTTCCTGCCGCTAACTTATACTTCTTATATTGCTTTACTGCAAAGTGATTAGGCTTTTCTTTTTCAAGTGCTTCAAAGATATAATCTACTGCATTTTTGAAGTTTTCATCTTCCTCTCTTACTTCACTTGCATCAATAAATGAAAGTAGGGTAGAGAAGTTTTGTTCTTCTTCAGGTGCTTCATAGTAAAGGTATCCAATAAGGGCTGTATAGTAGAGTTTTTCGGCTTTTACCCAAAAATCCTCACTAGACTTTTCTCCTTCTCCTTTAGTATTTGCAATGATTGTCTGCACTAATTTCAGTATGTCTTTTTCACTTCTTAAATATGCGAATGGGTTATAGTGCATTGATTTTTTAAAGTTTATCGTATTTAATACCTTGATTTCATAGCCGTTCTTCTCTAACATCTTTCCGCACTCAATAAGGACCGTACCTTTCGGATCAGTTACAACATACGATGAGTGCATCTGCATTAGATTAGGTTTTACAAAAAATCTTGTTTTGCCACTTCCTGATCCACCGATTACAAGTACATTCTTATTTCTCGCATACTTAGGCATCTTTGGTCTGCCATTCATAGTAAGTCTTTCTGTATTGGTTAAAAGTATGTTATTTTCAAATTTTTCATCCATATACGGCTGAATATCTTTATTATTTCCCCATCTTGCCGAGCCATATTCTCTACCTTGTCTAAATTTCTTTGCATTTTTCTTTTTGTTATATACTGCAAACCATATAACTGCTGAAAATATTGTACCTGTAAGTAAGTCGTTTACTCTAAAAGAGGGTAGATAAGACATATTTGATATATCTGATAGTGCTACAATGCTTCTATCTATAAAATCTCCACCTGTGTAGCTGTTTACCTGTCTTGAAAATATATTGCCTATATAAAAGAAAAAGAGATAAGGTAAGTTTAATAACGCAAACTTTTTCTTATCTCTTATGTGAAACGCATTTTTTAAATCTTTTAAAATTGCTTGTAAAATCTTCGTTTTTATCACTCCTTTCTACAAACTCTGTTCTTGATGTTTTTCCTTAACTTTATCTTTTTGAGGTGCATTTTTGACTTTTTCTTTGAAGTGATTTAGCTTGTCTATTACAGACTCTCTCTTTTTGTCTTTTTGTGCAAATTTTTCTACTGCATTTTTAAAGGCTTGTTCCATTACTTTTTCGTCTTTGGCTTGAAAGAATATGATGTTATTGCCATTTGTCAAATCCTTTTTTATGCTAAATTTTACTCCGTCTTTTTTTAGTGTCTTTTTCAGGTTTTTAAAGTCTACATCATTTAATTCTAAGGTTTCTACTTTACCTTTTTTGACTAAGTCTTTAACTGATGTAGGTGTCTTATCGTCTACAAATTCTTTGAAGCTTTTACCTTTTTTTACTGATTCTTCAAGTAGTTTTTTCATCAGCTTTAGTACAGTTTTGGTACTTGTAATGCTACCTTTTCTAACAATAGCTATTGTTTTACCTGTTACTTCTTCGTTTATCAATCTATCACCTGCTTTCTCCTAAAATTGTTTTTACATATTTTGCTTTTTCTTTCATTTTTTTTAATCTTCTATCTTCTCCACTAAATACAAGTGGTATTGCCATTTCAAGCACTCTTGAATATATCCTCTTTTCTCTTAAATCGTTGGTATTTACAAGTGCATCTAAGGACAAGTTAGTTGTAAATATTACCGGTTTATTTGCTCTATATCTGCTATCTATGATGTTAAAAATATGTTCAAGTGCAAATGTTGTATCTCTTTGTATTCCTAAATCATCTATGATTAAGAGTCTACAGCTATTTAGATTTTTGATATACTTGTTTTTCTCTATTTGTAAGTTCATCATATTGTTTAGGATTGTTGCAAAGTTTGTCATTTTTACTGTTACTTTTTCTTCTATCAGTGCATTAGCTATTGCTGCTGCAAGGTAGGTTTTTCCTGTACCTACTGCTCCTGTTAGAAGTAAGCCTATATTTTCACTTTCCATTTTGCTAAAATTCTTAACATAATTCATAGCAAAGTCTTTATGTTCTAATGTGCCATCTTCATCTTCAAAGGTTTGATTGTATAAAAGATTATCTCCAAAAGCTGCCTGTCTTAGCATATTTAATTTCATTCGCCTGTCAAATTCTTCTTGTTCTTTTCTTTCTTCGTCTATCTCTTTTTGTCTGCAAGTACAAGGCTTATAGATTTTTTTCTTTTCTCCTGCAAGATCAATAATCTGTTCTTTGGGAGTATTACAAATACCGCAATACAAAAGTCCATCTTCAGCATTTATATAATCCATATTTTCTTTATTTTGCTCAGACTTTGGTATATCTTCTAAAATCTTTGATAGTATCTCCTTGTTATCCATATTTCCTCACTTTCTACTGTTATTTAACTATCTGTTTTTCAGTTTTGGATGCAGTAATTTTTTGTACTACTAACTACCACCGATAAGCTCTTGTAATAGCTTGTTGTCATTTGAATAGTATTCCTCAAGTGATTTAGGTTTATCTATTTTTATTATGTTAAATGGTGCATTATATAGCAAAGAAAGTATGTATGCTCTAAAGTTTATTATTTTAGGCTTGTTATCTTTCAGATAGTTTAATACATACCTAATATGTTCTTTTTTGATGGATAAAAACTGCTTCTCAATATCCTCATAGCTTTTATATGCCTGATTTATTCTCAAGTCTTTTTTACTTTCTATACTTTCTACCATAATATCAACTATGATATCTATTAGATTTATATCTGCATAGTCTTTTACAAGAGATTTATAATCTATATTTTCTCTTATTTTTTTCTTTACCCCCTCCACCTGTTTTAACTTTTGATTGTTTTCTTTATCCTGTGAGGGGGATAAGGGGGAGGTCTTATTATTATCAGTATAACTAAAATCAGTATTATTTATATTAGTCTTATTAGGGTTTGTTTTTGAAACCTCTTGAAGTTTATTTTCTAAACTTCTTGAATTTTGATTTTCATACCTCTGTAGGTTTGCATTTGAAACTTCTTGATTTTTATATTCTAAACTATGGTCAGTTTCTTGTATTTCACTCATTTGTTCTTCATTTTGTGATTGTTCTTTTGAAAAATCATTTTTGTCTATGAGAAAGCTCATTACATATATGATATTGGGTTTGCCAAGTCCTCTGCGTTTTTTCTCAATAAGTCCGAAATTTTCAAGTTCTTTCATTGTATTTATAGATTTATTTTTACCGAAGTTCATAGTTTCTTCTATTTCTTCGATAGTAAAGATAATATATACTCTGTTTTCTTCATCTATCCAATTATTTTTCATAGATAGACTCATTCTATCTAATAAAATACCATAAAGCACTTTTGCATCACTGCTAAGGCTACTAAAATTTTTATCTGTAAACAACAGCTTTGGAATACGAAAAAAGGAGAATTGTTCTGCTTCTTTTCCGTAGTAGTAGCTAAAATTTATATTTCCCATAACTTTCTCCTTATATTTTATTTTTTTGCATTAAAAAAGAGATAGTCTTTTTACTTACTATCTCTTAAAAACTTATATGCCTTGTTTTCATTTATTTTTTATCTTTTGATGTTTTTTCATCTGATACTTCTTTTACTACATCTTCTATCAGTCTTGACATATCTATGGCATTTTTTGATGTAATTACAGGCTTTCCTGTTCTTTCTTCTATTGCTTTTCTTGCATCTCCTGCTATGCTTCCGCCTTCTTTTGCTACTTTTTTATTTTCTTCTAAGCCTTGTGGATTTGTTGAATTTGTGATTTCTTTTGTTGCTGTTTCTGCAAGCATATTTAGTATAATCTCTGTAGTTGTCATATTATCTCTTAGATTTTCCTTTTTCAAGCCTTTAAAGTCTTTATATTTTCTTGTGGTCATTCCTGACCACGCCTTTGTTATTTCATCTGTAAGTATGGCATATTCTTTGCCTTTTTCTATTCCATGTTCGTCCCAAGCATCCGTTAATTCTTTTCTGACTTGTATTGCTTGTAATCTTTGATTTATCCACTCTTTTGTATAGCCTTTTTTTAGATAGGTTTCTAATGCTCTGTCTATTGTAAGTTCTGGATCTATTGTTTCATCTATTCGCTCTTTTCCTACTTCTGCGAGCCACATTTTAAATGGCTCTGCTTTAGGTGAGGGAATTGACTGTATGATACGGAAAATACCTTGCATATCGGCTACATCGGTCTTATACATTTTTCCGTCTTTTGGTGATTTCATTTTCAGTTGGCTACAATTTGTAGCCAACTGACTTCCTTCTTCTTTTAATCTTGTTTTTAGCACACTCCAATACTTTCTTGGATTTTCACTTTCTGTCAAAACTCCTACTACATCAACTATGCTGAAATACCATTCTTCTTTTTCGTTATCCCAAGCAGAGCGTATTTGTTTGTTATCATATATTTTTATCTCGTTCATATTATTTACTCCTATATGGCTTTTATTTAGTATTATACCCTAACTAAGCATCTTTTTCTATATTTTCAAAATACATATTTAAGGCTTTTTCTATGATTTCTTCTGCTTTTTCTTTATCTTCGTTTTGAAAAAACTTCTGATATGTCTTTTGAGATAATCTTACACTTTGATATTCTTTTGCCTTTGGAGTTTTAAGCTCCGCTAAATATCTTTGTATAAGCTGATTATCTAATCCTTTTTCTTTATCAAGAAGATGTAAGGTTTTAGTATCACTTGGTTTTAATGATATTTCTAAA
>NZ_JBQNBU010000024.1:0-31792 GCF_052169795.1 Catonella sp. | reverse complement strand
CTTTAAGAGTTTTTTCATCAGATAAATCTTTACATACATACATCATATTTATCTGTGAAAAAAGACTGAGTCCGAGTTCTTCTTCAAATAATACATCCTGCTTAATCACAAGTTCATCACTACTTACAATCCGAGCCTCTTCATCACCTTTTTCCTTAATCGAAATATAATACTGTACAGTCTCATCTGCAAAAACTAAAAACTCTTTTACAAAAATCCCCTGATACACATTTTTCATCCACTCAGTCTTATAATCCCTGCTGCCTAAATCTGTTTCAGATGAGATTCTATAATTAATAGACACCTCATCTTCATTATCTGCATAGCAGACAATGAAATTAATATTCATAATTTCAGCCGGAATCCTGCATTTACTCTTAAAATCCTTAAAAAACGGAAGAATAATACCATCTTCAACAATTTTTTCTACCCAAACAGTAACATAATCTTTTTCTTCATCAGAAAGGTACTTCTTTTCGCTCAGAGTTTTTAAATATGATATAACAAACAGCAGGTTCTTTGTCTTATAAGCTTCTTCGCATATTCTTTGGGCAAGATAATTTCCAAGCCTCATATCTTTTACAAGCCATTTATACGATACATAAGCTAAAAAAGCTTTATTTAATACTTCATTACCAAACTGCTCATAATATTCAAAAACTTCATCATAGTCTATCGCCATTTCTTCTGAAAACAGCATCTGTTCTATAAACTTTGAAACAAATTGTTCTGTCAACAGCTCCCTGTCCTTCAGTTCTTTATAAATGGAGTTAAACTCAGCAACTCCTCCTTCATAATTATCCCTGAGGAACATCATTATTTCATCATCAGCTTTTTTATCTGACATAAGTCTATATGCCAATGACGAAACAAAATAATGATTATCATCCCCATTTCTTTTATCGTTATCATGTATATAGGATAAAAGAATATTTAAAAGCTTTCCTGTATTTATTTTATCATAACTTAATATCTTAAGAGCATGTAAGGATAACGGATAAAAGTTCCTAATTACCGCTATATTAGCCGCCTTCTCCAGATATGCATTATCTTTCTGTGCAAAATTATAGTCTTTAAGTACTGATTCCAGCCTTTCTCCTTCATTTACTTCAAAATAATGCTCTAAAAGTTTTTCTCTTATAAAACACTTATATTCTGTTGTTACTTCATTAGAATTAAGCAGTTCCTCACATATTTCCGATAAATATTTACTTTCCTTATGGTATCTGTCATTTTCTGCAACAACCGTAAGAAGCTCCGCTAAACTCTTATTTCCCGCCTCATAACATCCATCAAGATAATCATAATAATTTATAAGACTCTCAAAAGTACATAGTTTATTTGCCGGATATAAATTTCCTTCTTTATCCGATACTAAAGCTGCAGTATATTCTCCTGATATATCTGCAAATACAATTCCTGAATTAAATTTATAAGAAATTCCTTCTGTAATTCCCCGGGTATGTATAGTAAGAAATTCCATATTTTTATTTTTACATATACATTTCTTCTTAAAAATTACTAATGGCAGATATTCATAGTATTCATTCAAAAATGTGCCGCTCTTAAATACTGACTTATATATAACCGCTAAATTATCATTAATATTTCCAACTTTTAACTGTTCTGCAGCAAACTTTTTAATCTGTTCTTTGTAATCCTTATAAATATCCTGAAAATCCGGTTCATTCCTATTCAGTATCAGATGTGCATATAACAGGGCTTTTTTTTCTGTACTAAGGGCATTATCATATAAAAAATATAAATAAACTGAAGGCTCTATTTTCTCATCCGTATCATTTCTCATAGTCCTCATATACCGCTCATAAATCCCCGTCAGTCTTATCCCTCTCTTAACCCCTATTCTAAACCAATCATGGTCATCTGCACTTATATCATTTTTTCTTATAAGCTGGGTACAAATAGCCTGCGTAACCTCTTCAACACCCCAACTCTTGTACACTTCTTTTAAAAGCCTTAGAACCAAAGGATTATATTCTCGAAGTGTATTTGCCAATACTACAAATTTCTCTGTAATAATTTTTCCCACAAAAAAACCATGTTTTATAGCCCAGTTAACTGCCTGTATAGAAAAGGAATCAAGTTTCTTAAAATAATCAGGCTGTGATTTATAAATACTCCATGCTTCCATAAGCAGAAAAGAACTATAAAATTTATTTCTATACAGTTCTTCTATAAATTCCAGTCTTCTTTCAAGATTTAGCTTATACCTTCCATCCATATGAATCATAAAATATAATCCTGCCTGATACCCTTTTATATTAACCAGTTTTTCAACTTCCCTCCTGCACTCTTCTTTTTCGTTATCTTCAGCCAACTGATACATAAAATATAAATGCATAAACCTAAATAACGGAGTGGCATTATAACTGTTTAATTTTAAAAGTTCTTCTTTAGCCTGTTTTTCATTACCATTTATCAGGTATAGATAAATATTAATATAGTCAATCATATCCCGGTCTTTTCCGGAAATACCTAAACCATATAATGCAGTACGCATAGATGTTGTCACATTTTTAGCTGTAGTCAGTCCCATACGGTAAGAAAAATACTCTTTAATCAGTTTATTTATATATTCAAATCTCTTTCTGCGGCCGGAAAATTTTTCTGTAGAAACTGCTGTATTAACAGCATTAAATTCCAAGCATATGTCATCATAGAGAGTGCTTATTATAACTTTACCACAAGCTTTATCGGTTTTTATATATTCCGGGTTTATAACTATTTCTAATTCACAGATACCATCTTCAAATAAATCATCTGTCAATTCTTTTTTATAAATCTTTAAAAATTCCCCCTCGGTAATAATATCTGCCTTAATATATCCCCAACTGCACTTTCTTATTATTATTCTGTCTTTTACAGGCATTCCTGATATATGATAATTATAAATTGTTTTATCTACCATCACTTTTGCTTGAGGTTTGCTCTTTGTATAACACAAAAACTCTTCTAAGGCTCTTCTTTTATCTCTGTTTGCCAAAAGTCCTTTTCTTATAAGCTTTTCTTCTTCCTTACCATTTAATATGATTTTATCAAATTCATTTCCATAGAATAGATTTGCCGCATATTCAGGATCACTTTTTGCAAATGCAGTAAACTGGTAAAGATTCTTTATCTCAGTTTCTCCATCCATCAACTGCATTTCCTTAACATATACATGATATGGAAGATTAAACTCTCCACAATCTGTAATCAAATGGATATTACCACTATATTCCTCTTCCGGCTTAAGTCCAAAAGCATCAAATTTATAGTCAATCTCCACCTCACAGCTTGAAAATGTATATGAATCAAATTTAAACCTATAATCATTACAGGTAATATAGCCCCTTATCTGCCTGTTACAATATTTCACATCATCTTTATATCTTACCTTAAAAGAACCGACAGCCTCAGTGTCGGTTCTAACTGAAATATCTAAAAAAGAGGGCAATACTAATATCTCCGAAAGCTCAAAGCTAAACTTTTCTTTTGCAAACTCCTCTATCTTCTTCTCCATCAGTAAACCCTTCCTAAATTATAAATCTTATTTTTTATAAATTATATCTTCTCTTCCGGGTCCATTACTTACCATAGTAACAGGTACTCCAAGTTCTTTTTCTATGAACTCAATATATTTCCTGCAATTTTCCGGAAGTTCTTCATACTTTCTAATTCCCTTAATCTCACATTTCCACCCTGGCAATTTCTCATATACAGGCTTGGCCTTCTTAAGTCCTGCCGTAACAGGGAAATCTTTTGTTACCTTACCGTCAATCTCATACCCCACGCAAATAGGAAGCTCATCCAAGTAGCCAAGCACATCAAGTACTGTGAGACTTACCTCTGTAGCACCCTGCATTCTTACACCGTAGCGGCTTGCTACCGCATCAAACCATCCCATTCTGCGAGGTCTTCCTGTAGTAGCACCGTATTCTCCACCATCTCCGCCTCTGTGTCTTAGCTCATCTGCCTCATCCCCAAAAATTTCGCTTACAAATTCTCCGGCTCCAACAGCACTTGAATACGCCTTTACAACAGCAATTATATCTGTAATTTCATAAGGAGGTATACCGGCTCCGATTGCCCCGTAAGAAGCAAGGGTCGAAGACGAAGTAACCATCGGATATATACCGAAATCAGGATCCTTAAGTGTTCCAAGCTGTCCTTCAAGAAGTATATTTTTACCTTCTTTAATAGCTTCCTGTATAAAAAGTGCCGTATCACATACATAAGGAGCTATCATATCCCTGTATTCGTGAAGAGTCTCAATTAACTCTGATTTGTCAATAGCAGGCTTATGATAAAGATGCTCCAAGATTACATCCTTTTGTACGCAGACTCTTTCTAATTTATCTTTAAGAATTTCATCATCAAAAAGCTCTGATACCTGAAAACCTATTTTAGCATATTTATCTGAGTAAAACGGTGCTATGCCTGATTTTGTGGAACCAAACGAATTCTTGCCAAGTCTTTCCTCTTCATACTCATCAAACTTAATATGGTAAGGCATAATAATCTGTGCCCTGTCAGATACAAGTACCTTAGGCTTTGGCACACCTTTTTCAACCAAAGAATTGATTTCTTTAATCAGGTAGGGGATATTAAGTGCCACTCCATTACCGATAATACTTGTAGTATGATCATAAAATACTCCTGAAGGAAGTAAATGAAGTGCAAATTTACCATAGTTATTAATTATAGTATGTCCTGCATTACTTCCACCCTGAAATCTTATAATGATATCGGAGGTCTCTGCAAGCATATCAGTCAGCTTGCCCTTTCCTTCATCTCCCCAGTTTGCTCCAACTATTGCTCTTACCATTTGTCTTATACCTCTTTCTTTATAGCAATTATTTTGCCTCTTCTAAAGCCTGTCTTCCAAGTTCTATAGCTCCAAGTATACCCTGATTATCATTAAGACTATTTGGAACTATATAATTATCCATATCTTTCAGCTCTTTTGTATTTAAATATCCGTTCAGCATCTTGGTTACTTTCTTTCTTACCATAGGGAAGAGCCTTTCCTGATGCATAACTCCCCCACCAAGAATTATCTTCTTTGGTGATACCGTAAGTATGTAATTTACAAGAGCCTGTGCTATATATTCGCTTTCAATCTCCCAAGCCAAATCATTGTCTGCCAAATCATAGGCTTTTTTCCCCCATCTTGTTTCTATGGAAGGACCTGCTGCCAAGCCCTCAAAGCAACTGTCATGATAAGGGCAGATACAATTTCCATTATCCTCTTTATGTTTGTTTATAATAATATGTCCTGCCTCCGGATGAAGCATTCCATGAACAAGATTTCCACCTATACAAATTCCAACTCCTACTCCTGTACCGATAGTCATATAAAGTACCGAATCAATTCCTTTCGCACAGCCAAAGACCATTTCTCCAAGGCAGGAGCCATTGACATCAGTATCTATCTTCATCGGAACTTTCAAATCTTTTTGTAATTCTTTAAGCAAATCATAATGTACCCAAGGAAGTTTAGGGGTTTCTAAAATCCGTCCATAAGTAGGTGAATCAGGTGATACATCTATTGGACCAAAACAACCTATCCCCAATGCATCTATATTTTTATCTGAAAACCACTTTATAATCTCAGGCACCGTTTCTGTCGGAGTTTTAGTAGGTATGGACATCTGTTCGAAAATTTCACCTTTTTCATTACCAGTGCACATTACCATCTTAGTTCCGCCTGCTTCAAGACCACCAAGCCTCATTCTTCTACCTCCCGGATTTTACATTTTTACTTATAAACTTATTTTTATTATAACATTTTATTTGTATATAATAAAGGGTAAGGAGTGAATTTCCTAACTAAATCTTTAATTTTACAATTCTTTTTAAGATTTCATCTCCAATGATACCCATTAATGCTCCGGTTATAACCCCAATAAACATCAGATAAGACAGATAAGAAAAAACCGCCGGCAAGTTTAAAAGTACCATAGCACAAAACAACTGTCCTATATTATGTGTTACCCCACCCGCTATGCTTACTCCCACTATTCCAAAATAATCTGTTCTTTTAAGAACTGCCATTACCCCAAAGCTTAGAATTCCACCTGAAAGTCCATAAATTGCACTATAGGGATTGCCAAAGGTAAAGCCTACTAAAATAATTCTTATTACTGACACAGTGATACCTGCCCTTAATCCTCCTGTATACATAGCTAACAATACTATTATGTTAGCAAGTCCAAGTTTCATTCCCGGAACATGAAAATTAAACGGAATAAGCACTTCTATATAACTTGCAATAAATGCCAAAGCCACCAGTATTCCATACATCGATACCCTATTTGCCACCTTCTCCTCCTCAATCTGAAACGCCATCTATAACTGTTTCATCATTTTCACTATCTTCTATCTTAACTACAATCCTATTTGGCAGGCATACCAGCATTTCTCCTGTCCTCTCTATTTTTCCCTGCTTTATACACTGCCTGTCCGGACAGTTTGCTTCTAATATATAAGCTTTTCCATCTTCGATGATAAGAGTATTCTTCCCAAGATGCGAGCCTTCAAGCTCATATCTTGCATTTTTTGAAAGAGGATATTTAGCTATCTTTTTACCATCAACAGATACAACAACATTTTTTCTCAATACATCCGCAGAACTTACATTTATCAAATCTATCACAAATAATGCAGAGGATAGAATAAGCAAGGTCAATCCTAAAACAATGTCATGTAATCTTTTTTTTCTATTTTTGTCCATCAGTCTTATCTCCATTACTAACAGCATTAAATCAACTTTGTAATAAACTTTCTTAATAATTATAACATTCTAACCTTAAATTTTCAAAACTTCTTTAATAATCAAAATACTCAAACCTGCCAACAAACAGAAAATACCTCAACGCTATATCAAAAGCCCGAGGCATTATCTACTTTTAAATATTCTATTTTTTATTTTTTTGCAATTCTTCCCTGTTTTACAAGAAGTTCTGCTATCAGCACCGCACCGCCCGCAGCTCCTCTTAAAGTATTATGTGAAAGTCCTACAAACTTGTACTGGAAAAGACTATCCTCACGAAGTCTTCCTATCGAAACTCCCATCCCTTTTTCATAGTCTACATCAAGGGCTACCTGAGGACGGTTGTCATCTTCAAGGTACTGTATGAAATTCTTTGGTGCACTTGGAAGTTCCAGTTCCTGTGGAAGTCCCTTAAAATTCCTCCATCTTTCTATCATTTCTTCCTTAGAAGGCTTCTTCTCAAAATCTACAAACACAGCTGCTGTATGTCCGTTAAGCACAGGAACTCTTATACACTGAGTTGTAATAAGAGGGGCTGCCGCCTTAACTATTACGCCATTCTCAACCCTTCCCCAAATACGGAGCGGTTCCTGTTCACTCTTCTCTTCTTCTCCACCAATATAAGGAATAATATTAGAAACCATTTCAGGCCAATCCTTAAAATTCTTGCCTGCTCCCGATATAGCCTGATAAGTTGTAGCTACCACCCTCACAGGAGTAAACTCTTTAAGAGCATGAAGAGCCGGAGTATAACTCTGAATAGAACAGTTTGGCTTAACTGCTATAAATCCCTTCTTCGTACCAAGACGCTGCTGCTGAAATTTGATTACTTCGAGATGTTCCGGATTGATTTCAGGCACTACCATAGGCACATCAGGTGTCCAGCGGTGAGCTGAATTATTGGAAACTACCGGAGTTTCTGTCTTTGCATATGCCTCTTCTATCGCCTTAATCTCATCCTTAGTCATATCTACTGCACTGAAAACAAAATCTACTTTCTCACTAACCCTTTCAACCTCGTTTACATTATCAACTATTAAGTGCTTAATTTTCTCAGGCATAGGAGTTTCTAACTTCCATCTGTCACCTACCGCCTCCTCATAAGTCTTTCCTGCACTCCTTTTTGATGCAGCCACACAGACTACTTCAAACCACTCATGATTTTCAAGCAGAGATAAAAATCTCTGTCCCACCATACCTGTCGCACCTAATACTCCTACTTTTAACTTTTCCATCTCTATTCTCCTTGTCTTTCTCTCGTGGACATTTGTCTTTTTAATATAACGGCTATACTACTACTTTATATCATAAATTTCAAGGATATTTTATATTTTTTTTATTTTTAGCAAATCTTTACAAAGGTATAGAAACTATTATCTATTTTTGATATACTATTACTATTCTTTGAAAAGCTAAACTTAGGAGGTTTTAAATGGCACATACGTTTCAGCCTTATACAAATGACATACTTACTATGAATCCATTTCAAATTAATGAAGAACCTGCCCTGCTTACTTGTGGGGAAGAGGGAAATGTCAACACCATGACCATATCTTGGGGAGGCATGGGGGTAATATGGAATAAAGATGTCGGGTTCGTCTTTGTAAGGGGCAGCAGGTATACCAAAGAATTTCTGGATAAGTATGATACATTTTCAATAACACACTTTACTCCAAACAAATCCACAGGACTTATGCTTAAGTATATTGGAAGTGTTTCCGGTAGAAATGAAAATAAAATTAACAATGCAAAATTCCACGTAGAATATCACAACGGAACCCCTTATATTGATGAGGGCAGAGATGTTATCATTATGAAAAAGCTCTCCGTAACTAAGCTTAACCCTGAAGACTTCATCGACCCGACTATTGATGAAAGGTTCTACGGTGACAAAGATTATCATTATATGTACATAGGCGAAGTGCTACAGCTTATGTCAAGATAAATGTTATTATGTATGAAAGAAGGAAATTAAATGTCTAAAATTATTTTAACCGGTGACAGGCCTACCGGCAAACTCCATTTAGGCCACTATGCAGGCTCTCTTAAAAGAAGGGTTGAACTTCAAAATTCCGGAGAGTTTGATGAAATATACATTATGATAGCTGATGCTCAGGCACTTACTGATAATGCTGAAAATCCTGAAAAAGTAAGACAGAATATAATAGAAGTTGCTTTGGATTATCTTTCAGTTGGACTTGATCCCGAGAAATGTACCCTCTTCATTCAGTCTCAGATACCGGAACTTTGCGAACTGTCTTTCTATTACATGGACTTAGTTACAGTTTCAAGACTCCAGCGCAATCCTACTGTAAAATCTGAAATTCAAATGAGGAATTTTGAAACAAGTATACCTGTCGGTTTCTTTACCTATCCTATCAGCCAAGCTGCCGATATTACGGCATTTAAAGCAACTCATGTACCTGTTGGAGAAGATCAGGAACCAATGATTGAGCAGACTCGTGAAATAGTAAGAAAGTTTAATTTTACTTACAGTGATGTTCTTATTGAGCCAAATATTATGCTCCCTGATAATGAAGCCTGCAAGCGTCTTCCCGGTACAGACGGAAAAGCTAAAATGAGCAAATCTCTCGGAAACTGTATCTATCTTTCAGACAGTTCTGAAAAAGTAAAAGCAAAAGTAATGAGTATGTATACAGATCCTGACCATGTAAAAGTAAGTGACCCCGGCAAAATAGAAGGTAATACGGTATTTACATATCTTGATGCCTTTGTAAAAGAAGACAGTTTCAGCAAATATCTTCCTGAATACGAAAATCTGTCTGCTCTTAAAGCTCATTATCAGGCAGGTGGACTGGGTGATGTGAAAGTAAAACGATTCTTAAATGCAGTCCTTGAAGAGGAACTAGAGCCAATTAGAGCAAGAAGAAAAGAATATGAGAAAAATATCCCTGCTGTATATGATATTCTCAAAAAAGGTAGTGAAAAAGCCAAAAAAACTGCTGCCCAAACTCTTTCCGAAGTTAAAACAGCAATGAGGATTAATTACTTTGATGATATTGAGCTTATAAAAGAACAGAGTGAAAGATTTAAATAAAATTATAAAACTATAACTAAACTCCGAAGAATGCATTATTAAAATGCTGTTCTTCGGAGTTTTAATGTTTCTATTAAGTTATTTAAAAATGACACATTTCTCCAAAAACTCTTCTTCTAAATAAGTATCATAGCATCACCGAAAGAAAAAAATCTATATTTTTCACTCACTGCTGTTTCATAAGCCGAAATTACCCTTTCTTTACCTGCAAATGCAGAAACTAACATTACGAGAGTTGACTCCGGAAGATGAAAATTAGTTATCAGACCATCCATAATCTTGAACTTATAACCCGGATAAATAAAAATATCGGTTTCACCTGTCTTGGCAGACATCAATCCATTCTCATCCGCTACAGATTCTATAGTCCTGCAACTGGTAGTTCCTACACAGATAACCCTTCCACCATTCCTTTTGGTATCATTAATTATTTCTGCCGCTTCCTCATTTACCTCATACCATTCAGTATGCATATGATGATTGTTCACATCTTCCACTTTTACAGGTCTAAAAGTTCCTAAGCCTACATGAAGAGTTATTCCTGCAATCTTTATTCCTTTTTTCTCTATCTTATCAAGAAGTTCTTTTGAAAAATGCAAACCGGCAGTAGGTGCTGCTGCCGATCCGTTGAATTTTGCATAAACCGTCTGATACATCTCTTTGTCTTCCAATTTATGAGTAATATATGGTGGTAAAGGCATTTCACCAAGTGAATCTAATATTTCTTCAAAAATACCCTCATAATAAAACTTAACAAGCCTATTACCCTCTTCTGCAATTTCAAGAATTTCAGCCTTAAGTCTTCCATCTCCAAATACTACCCTGGCTCCAGGTTTCAGTTTTTTACCGGGCTTTACCAAAGTTTCCCAGACATCATTTTGAAGCCTCTTCAAAAGTAAAACTTCTACCTTTGCTCCTGTATCCTCTTTAGCTCCTATAAGTCTTGCAGGAATTACCCTCGTATTATTAATTACCAGACAATCCCCTTCATTAAGATAATCAATCACATCACTGAATACTTTATGTTGTATTTCACCTGAGTTCCTACTTAGTACTAGAAGCCTGGATGCAGTCCTATCTTCCAATGGGTCTTGTGCAATCAGCTCCTCAGGCAATTCATAAAAAAAATCACTGGTTTTCATATATTATAATGTCCTCGCTCTATCAGCTATATTTTTCTGTTTTCCTATTGTAAGAGTAATAAATTCATTATTATTTTCCATAGCTTACCTCACTTTCACTTTCAATGCCTGTTTATAGTTATGAATATGAATATTTTTATGTGCTCCGCCGTCTTCACCATCAAGAGTCCACTGTAAATCTTCATCTGCTTCTATAGTAATATCTCCGGAATGAAAATGGCAGATATTGTCAGTCTTCATATCCATAAGAATAAAGGAATTAATTATATTTTGCAAGTCTAATGGATTTTTAGGAGTTCTTACAAAAATAGCATCAAACTCTCCATCATCTAAATATACCTCCGGACCTGTTATACCCTTGAATCCGCCTACTGATTTTGAATTAGCTACCATCCCAAAAATAAAATCATCTTCAATAACATTACCATCATACGATATTTTAAGATGATAAGGTCTTATTTTCTGAAGGCTTTTCACTCCCTCTAAAAAATATGCAGCCTTTCCTATTACATTTTTTACATCCTGCGAAGTTTCATAAGATACCTCGGTAAAAGCTCCAAAAGCAGCAACATAGGTAAAATAACTGTATAACTCTTCTTGCTTTCCTACACAAAAAGAACCAATGTCCACCGCTCTTTCAGTTCCTGTTAGTATCACATCAACAGCATCTTCTACTTCCTTAGGTATCTCAAGACTTGTCGCAAAATCATTCACTGTTCCCACCGGAATATAGCCTACTACAGGTATATTCTCACCATTCTTTTTCGCCTCCATAAGACCTTTAGCTACCTCATTAAAAGTCCCATCACCACCTGCACAAAGTAATAATTCATACCTATGTGCCTCATTTTTAGCCATCTTCGAGGCATCTCCACTCTTAGCGGTAGGAAACACCCTAAGGTCAAATCCTTTTGATGCAAAACTTTCTAATATAAAAGAAACTTCTTTTCTGATATTCCCTTTACCCGAATTGGGATTATATATAAATAAAAGTTTGGACATACTATTGACCTCCCTCTTTAATCAAAAATTTTATAATTTCTTTCTTTGATAGCTATAAGTGCTGATTCCTTTGACTTATTATCATAAAACTCTATTCTGAGTACACCCTCTGAATATTCCCTATTATGTGCTATTCCCATATTTTTTATACTTATTCCCTTTGCTGCAAGAATAGATGCCATAATTGCTATTGATCCCGGCTCATCAGGAACATATAAAAGTATCTCATGTGAGACAGCCATATTACTTTTCCTAAGTGGCAATGAATCCCTGTAATCCTTGTTACTGTCAAAAAACTCATACAGCTTATCCTCATTTTCCAAGGCAATCCAGTTTTTTACTGCTTCTAATTCTTCAATATATTTATCTAAAAATTCAGAAATACTTTTTTTATTTGAAATACAGACATCTCTCCACATCGCAGGCGATGAAGAGGCTATCCTCGTTATGTCCCTAAAGCCTCCTGCTGCAAGCATTGCTAAAAGACCGTTTTTGTCATCCGCCCCGGCTACTGCACCTACTAAAGAAGATGCTGCCACATGGGGCACATGACTTATAGCTGCAGTTATACTGTCATGCTTTAAGGCATCTATCACTATCGGAACTGCTTTGGCCTCTTCCACTAAGCTCCTAAGTATATCTAATTTATCTTTTTCTGTATCTTCAAACGGTGTTAAAATATAATATGCATTTTCAAAAAGACTTACACTTGCATTAGTATATCCCGTTTTTTCAGAACCTGCCATAGGATGACCACCAATAAACTTTGCTGTAAGTCCCTGCTTAACAGCTTCTTCTGCTATATTTCCCTTAACACTTCCAACATCTGTAATTATACACTCTTGTTTTACAATAGTTTTTAACTGCTTTAAATAAGCAATATTTGACATCACAGGAGCTGAAAGCAAAATCAAGTCAGCATCTGAAAATTCCCTTAAATCCTTAACTATTTCATTAAGGATTCCATCTTCCTTTGCAAGGAGTAACTCATCATCTTCTGTTAATTTATAATTATATGCCACAAATACATATTCAGGATGCTTTTTTCTCCATATTTTTGCAAGTGAACCGCCAATAAGCCCAAAACCAATAAATCCTATTTTCTGCATAAATCTCTCCAAACTAACCGTTCTTATAAAGATGATAGCTTTAAGCCTATAGTTTGTCAATGCTTTTAATATACCTTTTTTACTTCTGCCCTTCTCTCCTCCCAAATTTTTTTCGATAAGTCATATGCAAATAAATCTCCATCAATAAATTTGAACTCCCTGCCTCCCGTGCTATACTTTCTCCTTCCAGCAGTTTCATATTTCCAGTTATTAAAATACCCTTCTGCCTCATTTTTATCATTTATATAGCTTAAAATCTTTTCTCCTCCCTTCATAGCGGAAATATCTGCTGAAACTATCAGCTGACCACTTTTAATCCAAAATTTTTCATCAAAATTGATTGACATATGTTTTTTCATGTAAGTTTCCAAGTTAAACCCTTTCTCACATACATATATGCGTTCGGGTAAAGAGTACTCTCCTTCCCATCTTTGAATATACCTATTACTTCCTACAGCTAATAATTGTTTAGGGAGCAATGCCCTGTCATACCTGAATAAACCTATCTCTTTATCACCATTTTTTACACAGTGAACATTGTTCTTATCTTTTTTACTGCCAATTTTTATTAGACCAAGCATCCTATCGTCTTTTTCAGATACTTCTTCATAGTAAATATCAACTGCTGTTCTTTCTGCTGTCACATTATTTATCACATGAAAATCAAAGTCCAGCCTTATCCCATATATCTCATCATAATAATTACCTATTGTAGTCATCGCATACTTAACAGCATATCCTTTCTTAAAAGCACCTTCATTTTTAAAGTTCGGATTATCCCCCTCTATTAAAGGCAGTTTATCAAGCTTGGCTCCACCACCAAGAACAAATTCCCCATTATTGTTTTGCCATATCTTGGTATTTTTAACATTTTTAAGTGTAAAGTCTATAAGTCTCCCACTAACTTCAACCCCTATCCTATTTTCAGCAGCATAATTTTCTCTGGAAAGATTAGCATAGTCTTCTGCACTTTGCTGATTTAAACAATTTATTGCATAAGTTCTTACTAAAATTACATATTTTCCTTCATCTACAGTCATTGGCAGATGAAAATGTGTATTTCCCGATACCTCTACAGGTTCATTTGCATGGCACAGTCGCCCATCAGCAAGTACATCAAAAGGGAAGATAATTTCTTTTTTTAGTACATACTTCGCATAATCTCTATAACCATATCCTTTAATATCCAGATGTTTACCGGTAGTTAAAACATCAATATCAAATCCTTTTTCAAGTACAAGCTGATACAAAGATTTATCCGGTTTTATAAGCTGACACCAGTTCTTTGCATCTGCTATATTATAATCACAGATTACAGGTGTATGAACTGTAACCGGATTTATTCCCTCTATATCAAATTCAAGATTATCACCATCTTCCGGATTTATACTCTTAGTTAAAACATATATTACTTTCCCACTGCTGTCATAAACATCATTCTGTGTAGTTCTTTCAATTTTATTGCCAAATTCATATAGTACCTTCTTTTCAGTTTTTTTACCTTTTGCCTCAGCTTCAACAGGAACAGCTGTTTTTTTTCTGACTTCTTTTCCATCCATAATGACTTTTCCATTAATAGAAAGGCTGTCATTTTTTACCAAAACATCCCCCACTGCAGCCTCAATTTCCTTTTTGGGATTATATGGTGGTATGTTTGAAGCATTTATATGTTTTGTGCCCAAATTTATTATCTTAAGACTTTCCGGTGGAGGTTTTAAATGTTTATTTTCCAATGTATCTGCTATGCATTCTATTTTAGGTCTGATGTATCCTTTGGGAATCATTTTAACTCCGCTATCAGGCAAAGCCTGATTGTATAAGATTGCACCATCCAATGTATATACCTCCAAATTATCAATATACCAGTATGAATACTTTCTCTTTATTTGTGTTATATAATCCCTCTTTTTAATTGCTTTGTGTACTACGGCATTTTTTCCCTTACCCGTAACCCAGCTCAGATGCCAGGTTATATAACTCCTTACCTTATACAACTTCTCTCCACTTTTATTTTTAAATCTATATTTAAGCAGATATTCTTCAGTAACAACATTTTTATAATAATATTCATCTGTAGGGATACCATCCACAATATCAAAAGGTGAATTATCAAGAGTTCCGGATTCAATCACTCCTATAGGTTCCGGTTCCTCAAGTTCATTGGACATTTCATCCTCATCTTCTTTAGGAATTCCGTTCTTTCTCTTATATATCCCTACTACTACCGCATTATCAGCTCCCAAAGTCAACTTCTGTACAGCTGCTTTATCTCCTGATTGATGATGTTTTGGATCTATTGCACCTTCTTCAGCATATTGTTCACTTGCTTTCAGTTTATATTTTATTTTTTTATTGTTCTTTGTAACAATCAGTTTTTTAGGGAAAATAATTTTTACATCGTCACCCAAATACTTTTCTCCATTTTTGTATTCATAATGAGGATTGTTGATTTTATTCCCATTGTCCAATACCTCTTTTACCACAGAATTATTTAACTTAATTCCGGCTTTTTTCTTTCCTATAAGAAAGCCATTTTCATCAACATACTTAACAATTACATTAGAATAAATATCATATACAAATTTATGATTATAATAATCATGATTTAACCATTGTTTTTTAGCTTCCTCATTCCATTGTTCAGCATTTTTTATCTTTATTATATCTGTCAAATCATTTTTTCTGATTTTTTTAACTATATTTTTTTGACTATCATAATCATACTTTTCTCCATTTACATAGATATATTTCCCTTCCGGTTTAAAAAAGTCCGCTTCTTTCTTCAACCTATAAGCAGCAATAACCTTAGTTTTTATATTTAGATCTGAAACAACTGAATATGTCTCAAAAAATGTATCCAGATATAAATATTTATCACCTTTTTTATATTTTTTTATCATCTCAGAGTAAAATCGGCTATTAGAAATAATTTGCTTTTTCACATATTTCCCCAAAAGTACATTATTAACTATATAATTATCCCCCTCTTTTCCAATATGCGTTGCCTTAACAGTATGCTTATTGACATACAGCTTTATCATCGGACTGGTTCTTTCAAGTGGATATCCTAAATTTTTAGAAGGCTCTAAAGATAAATAATAGCCTTTTATCTGCCATCTGATTCCTGTACTTGCTATACCTGCCATAGATTTCCATTCTATGTCACCATTATTTTTATTTATAACAAAATCTATTGAAGCTTTTACTGTTTTAAAATTAAACAAAGAAATATAAGCCATTACAAAGGCAATAATAAAGCAGGTCAATTTACATTTTTTCATATTTTTCATTTACTTTCATAGCCTGTATACATATCATCCTCTTTTTATTTCAAATTTTAATCTATTAATTTTACCATTTGCATTTCTTCCAACAGAACCTATATAATCATCATAAGGTTCTATATAAAAGCTGCTCTCCGGTGTATTGCCGGCAATACTAAATTCATTATATTTTGAAAATATTTTACTGCCTCTATAATTAATTATCTTAACCTCTATATCATTTTGATACTTTCTTGTAATATTTATAACTTCTGCCCCAGTCAATATTTCCGTATCATATTTCGCTAAATTATATTCTCTATAATCCTTTTCCTTTTCAATAATATTATTCAAAAAAACATTTCCCAAAGACCTTCCCTCATGCATTACCAAAATACTAAAGCTGATAACCACACAAGTTATAAAAATTCCTGCTGAAATAGTCAGCATTTTCAAAGAATTTTCCAAATCTACCTCCCCATCATTTAAGTCCCAACACACATTCCTTACAAGGCAATCCCCCTGACAATGCACACTCTTCCATTGAAGAATATATTTTAATCAAACTTCTATTATCAGGTAGGTGGCTACAGAAATATGTATTATGATATATATTATTATATAAGAAATAATATATTCTTTCTTTGTTTTCAGACTTAAGCTTATAAATTTCTTTCAAATTTCCATTAGACTTTATGTCTTTTCCAGATTTAATAAAAAGCCGGTCTTCTTTTATTTTATTTACATACTCTGACCAAAACATAGTTCTTTCATTTTTTGATACCGAACTTTTAGCTCCAAATAAATCTTTTTTCAAATGATCGTCTGAATATTTATGTTTTATATTATATCCGGCAGTTCTAAAATCATCCTGTACATCACTTGCTCCTGCACCTGCTAATTCCATTATCTTATTTTCTGAAATAATACCTTCTTCATACATCATGTACAATGACTGTATTTTTAAACTTCCTATAAATACAATAACCATTATAAACACAGAAACAAGTGAACTAATTTTGGATATACTCGTTTTCTATCATTCCTCCCAACTCTACAGTTTTTTGCGGAAACATATTAAACATTTTACTCTTATCGTGTATTGCACAACATATTTCATCACCAATCTTAAACTTATATTTGGAATTATTTTTTAATAAATTCTTTATTTCTGCATCTGATACTTCCATATAGAACTCATGACTGTCAATAATATCACCGGCATTAAAAATCGGTCTCACTGCCCTTTTTCTATGCAAAAGCCTTACTTCCTTATCTTCAGCAATCTTAGAAAGATTAACATAAAAATTATTCAATTCCATTCTGTCAATATATCCCGTGTACTTAACTTTATCTACAAATCTATCTGTAAGATTAATAGTTTCGATATCTATAAGCGACTTTATCCTTATCTGAATAAGATATATGGGACATATAAATATCAGTATAAACCCTATTATTATGCTCCAAAATTTACCAAAAACCTCCATACTATCTCCATCTTAATCATTTTTTCCAGATTTTCACTAAACACTTCATATAGAAAAATCTGGCTTATTGCTGCTGTAAATAACAATAAATTAGCTGATTTTTTTAATAATTCTAATATTCTAATCATCGTCTTCTCTTATTGAACCTGTTGGATAAAGGTAAGCCTATCCACACTTCCATCATCTTTATATTGAACCTTGCCAACAAAATTTCCATATTGATAAACATTATCCGTAAGCCACGCTGAAGTTTCAACCTTAACTCCTTCAGATGATTTACCCTTTGTTTCATTGGTAACTATATAAATATTTGTCTTACCCTTTAATCTTTTTGCCGTTCTTATCACTTCATTACCGGATAAGGTCAGACCATTATAAAACTCAATCCCTCCATTTCCCATCTCTGTTGTGTATTCCCCCATCTGATTTATTCCTTGTGCAGCTATATCTTTAGCTTCCCTAGTCACAAAGAATGCAATACTTATAACTATACAGGTAATAATCACTCCTGCCGCCAATGTCAATCCTTTTAATCCGTTACTCATATTATTTCTCCTTTCAAAATTTACTCCAAATTATTGGAATTAAGTTAATTTTACTGTTACATCCAAAAGATTTTTGATACTTATAACTAAAAACGGTACTATCATATAAGCTCCAACAGTCAGCATAAATGGCAAATATAAAAAAGTAGAGATAATTGCTTCTTTTTTTCTTACTATGAGTTCCTGCTCCTGTCGTCTTTTTGCCGTGTAGTAATCTTTTCTTGACATCAAATCCTTAAAAGCTTCACTTATGCCTATTTTGTCACTTGCTATCAGGTCATCAATTACATTTATAAAGCTTGTCTTTTGCCAACGGCTCCTTAAACCGTCTAATGCCTTATGCTCATCAACATCCAGCTCATCTATGCAAGAAGCCACACTCTCTTTAAGAATAAGTGTAAAATTTTCAGTCCATAGCAAAATTTCTTCAACCGTCATTCCTATAACGCTCGCCAAAGAAATAGTCATAAGCCTTACTTGCCCTATCTCCTCTTCAAGAACTGCTTCATAAAACATCCCATCTATAACCAGACCTGTATATGGAATGTAACTCATTAAAAATGAAATAAATATTATTGGAATAATCATAAAATACGATAATTTCCAATATCCTGCCCACATAGTGATAATTCCAAAACTGCTGAAGAAACAGAGCCACCGCATTAATATAAAATGCTGATATGATTTTTCCGGAAAATTCTCATTAAAAATTTTAGCCACTTTCCCATTTTCCATTCCCCTATGCTCAAACATCCATTTCAGCACCTTATTTATATGCTTATTTTCCATCAGCATTGATAAAATCGGTTCTATTCCATCTTCTCTAATTTCTTGCATTTTTTCAAAAAATATGATAAAGAGCATTGTAACAATTATGCATATAATCCTAGTCAGACTTCCTCTAAAACCATTATAAAAATCTGCTAAATCCCCTACCTGTGATACTGCCCATCTTTCCATTACCGGCATTGTTATTATTGCAAAGCTTATTGCAAAAAATACCGTACTAAAAATGAAATCTTCTCTTTCCCATTTTAATAAGTCTGAATCAATATTTTTCTGAAGCTCATCTATGTTAGATATAAATATATTATCAGCATCTCCATATTTTATACCACATTGGCAAATTGCTATGAAAATAAACAGAAACCTATTAGGGCTTGCTACTTTATAATTTTCCGGAATCCCATTTCCATCCAGTTCCTCTTCAATTAATCCAAGGTGAAGTTTAAGTTCTTCTCCAGCAGCTGAAAAAGCTGCCAAAAAAGCTTCCTCCACATCCCCAAAACGATAATACTCCCTTCTCAACTCATTTAAATACATAGATAACTGTTTAAGCAGGTGCTTTTCCTGTTTTCTCTTCCACTTTGCAAAACTGTCTTCATACATCGCTATTCCCAAAACTAAAGCCCCAATAAAGTATTTATTATCACCGCCCGCAATTATCAAAGCTATCGCAAATATCAATATTGACTTTAATATATTAGTCATTAACAATTTAACTGTATTAACTCCCAATCCAAAATCATCAAACGGCAGATATCTCCCAACCTCATATTCTGTTTTTCCTATAACTAATTTTCCTATGCCACTTAAACACAAAATTTTATAAATACTATATAAACATTTTTCCATCTTTTACCTTCTGCCACTGCCTGATATATTTGATAAAATCCATTTCTTCACTTTCAGACAGCCTTTCATAAATAGCCTCCTCCGTTTCTCTGCTTAATTCCTCCTTCAACATATATTCACCCCGTATATTGCAGGCAATAATCTTCTCAGTAAACCCCTGCTCGTTTTCACAAGGCACAATCTCACTTATTTTTTCAATATATCTTTTACCCAAAGAATTCTTTTTAACGTGTATGTTTATTCTTACTGAATTCACTGCCTGCATAAGTGCTACTCTTTCATTTCTAAAATTTCCCTGCATAAGAAGAGAATTTCTTATATAATGCACAAGAGCTTCTGTGTTCTTTGCATGATGGGTAAATAAGGTAAATGATGATGCATTCTGTGCAATCTGAACCAAGAAGAGCACTGCCTGCATAGTTGCAACTTCTCCCAATATAGTCACATTACCATCTGTTTTTTTAGTAAAATCAAGCCCCTCCTGTATTCCTATCCCATCAGTTTCCTTAAAGCTTACTATATTCCGCCCCGGTAACCTGGAACGCAGATGTAACTCAAAAGACATCTCTGCAACCCTTATATTCAGCCAATCAGGAATATACTTGACCATTGATGCTAAAAGAGTAGTTTTTCCTGAGCCCTGCTCACCGGTAATTGCAATCAATCTTTCACCTATTACCAGATATTTCAACAGCTTAATTATATTATCCGCTCCTTCTCCTATTATTATGTCCTCTAATTCCAAAATATTTTCCATTCTGAATTTTCTTATAAAAAAACTCCAACTTTCGCAAAATGGAGGTCTGGATATGGATGCCCTAGAGCCATCTGCAAGTTCCGTTACAACATATCCTCTTCTCTCCGATAGCTGTCCAATTCCATAACTTTTGCATAAATTTCTGCAAATTCTCTTAATTTCAGCCTCTCCGCTAAATTTTAAAAATGAAAGACTTATTGTATTACCTTTATACATCATCCAAACATAAAAACTACCGTTATTATTTGAAACTCCACCGGAAATTCCATCTATTACTAACGGCAACAGAGTATCTATAATTCCGTTTCCTTTGTAATTTTCATAAATTTTTTGGCATAAAAATTCCATTTTCTCCGGAAAGGAAACTTGATGATTTCTAATTTTTGTAAAGGCTCGGTTCAATTCTCTTTCCCCTATGTCTCTTTTATTATGCCTGTTTATCACTTCTGAAAAATATATATCAATTAATTTTTCAAGTCCAAGTTTCCCATATTTTGCTATACTCTTTTCTAACATCAGTTTAAATTTATATTCAGCATCTTCCATTAAAAATAAGCCAATGTTTTCTTCAGATATTTTATATTTCTCTGACAGCAATGATGTAATGTAATTTTTAACAAATATCTTGGATGCCTCATTTCCTGAGCCACAAGTTCTTAATGCCTCTCTCAATTCCTCCCTTCTTTCTATTCTTGCCATTTTTTCTTTCATCAGAAATGGTCCGATATTCAAATTAACCCTTAACAGCTGTGTAAAGTCTCCTTTTACAGCTATTAAAAGTTCATCAAAGCTGCTTATCATATACTCAGCTCCTTTTCCTCTTGCTTCTCTGCCATATCTCTTATATATGCTGTAAGTTTTCTCAGCTGTGAAACCAATTCATAACTTTTTTCTCTTCTTGTAGACCACAAATTTTTTATTAAAAAACTTGCTAAATTACCATTTTTACATATTCCTGCCAACGATTCATAATAAGGAATATATGATATTCTCTCTTCCGTAATACCATACTCAGACATCAATTCGTCAAATTTAGTATCAGATGCACTTTTATACCTGCTTACAATGAAATAAACTTTATTTTTATCTAAAGAATATTCATTTAAAATTCCATTAATATCAATGTCATCCTGTGGTAAGTTAATAAATAAAAGATCTGCTCTTTCTATAATCTTCTTTGTTGTCATAGTATGTGTTCTTTTTAAATCTGAAAATACTACTTCATACCTTTCATTTAGTTCATCTAATAATCTGTCAATTATCTTATTCATTTCATAATCAAAGAGATCATGGTTTAATGAGTTTTGTGGAAAATAATGCAACCTGCCATTTGCCATCCTTAAGGCTGCATTACTTAATCCATTTACCGGAAGCCCGGCCTTCATTAATCCATAAAAATAATTTATATTATTATTTCTATTATAGTAAATTGGTTCTTCAAAAAGAAATGGCAACTGTTTTTTACCAATTAAAATATCCTCTAATCCATATCTTCCCGGAACATGATTTTCGAATAGTGCTACTTTTTTCTTATATCTTTGAGCATAAAAATGAGAAATCAGCGCAGTATTAGTAGTAACTCCTGTTCGTATCTCTGCACTGCTCCAAAAGGCCACAAGCATAAATACCTCCCAAACATTAAAAATTGAATTAATTTGATTTAATAAAGTAATAAATAAAAATAAAGAACTCTATCATCAGATTTAAGTTATATGTTTCCCTAAAAAAAATAATACTCCCTAAAATATCATTTGTAAAGATATTTTAAGGAGTATATGAATAGAAAAAGTATCTGATTTTTTGTACAATTCAGACAAAGTTTAAACCCAGTAATTTACCAAGTATTTTTGTGCAAACTATACATAATATTAAGCTAATGATATACAAAATAGCCAAAATTTTTGTCATTTATTCAGTTTTACTTCAATAGAGTAGTAAAATATCAATTTTTTTTAATATTAAAAATTTATTTTGCTCCATACTGCTTATAATATTCATCAATTCTTACTTTAAGCTCATCATCAATGACAATTTTTCCCTTGACTTCTCTATTATATAAATACTCTATTACTTCTTTCATCGTAACTATTGCTCCGGTAGGAAAACCATATGTTTCTGCAACTTCATTAAGGGCACTTATTTCCCCCTTTCCCCTTTCACCTCTGTCAAGAGAAACCATCATTCCTACTACATTTATATCTCCCATTGACTTTATGATAGGATAAGTTTCTTCAATGGACTTGCCCGATGTAGTAACATCCTCAATTATAACCACCTTATCCCCTGATTTCATCTTACTTCCAAGTAATATTCCTGTATCGCCATGGTCTTTGATTTCTTTCCTATTAGAAGAATATCTGATTTCCTTTCCATAAAGTTCATCAAATGCTGCTACTGTAGCTACAGATAATGGAATTCCCTTATAAGCAGGTCCAAACAGTATATCAAAATCATCACCATAAGCTTCATGTATTGCCATTGCATAGAACTTGCCAAGTTTCCTTAACTGTCCGCCGGTAACATAAGCTCCTGCATTCATAAAAAATGGTGATTTTCTTCCACTTTTAAGCGTAAAATCACCAAATTTAAGAACTTCACATTCAACCATAAATTCAATAAACTCTTTCTTATACTGCTCCATATCAAATCTCCTAACTATCTTGTTATAAATTCTATAATTACATACAAATGCCCTATTTAATAAACTTCAAAGAAATTCCTACTCAATAAAAAAAGCTGTCACTACTCCGGTAACAGCCTCTTTTATCATTATTTAATTACGCACGCTCTACACTGCCACTACGAAGGCATGCAGCACAAACATGCATAGTCTTAGCACCGCCCGGAGTTTTAACCCTGACAGTTCTTACATTAGCCTTCCAAGATCTGTTGTTTCTTCTGTGGGAATGACTCACAGCTATACCGAAGCTAACGCCTTTTCCACAAACTTCACACTTTGCCATTACAGCACCTCCTCTATCTCCAATGGAAATTTTAGATTATCTAAACACAAAACACACTAGCAAGTATTTTAACAGAATTTCGTTGTAATTGCAAGTCTTATAACTTAAATTTTTTAATAACCTCATCAAGTTCCATGGAGAGTTCCATAAGGGCATGACTTTCATTCTTTACCTCTTCAAATGTCCTTGCCTGTTCCTCAGTAGATGCAGAGATTTCATCCGTAGCAGCTGAATTTTCTTTTGATAATGCTGAAGTATTCTGCATAATATCGTATAATTTTCCTTGTGCCTCGCCAATCTGTTTGTTTGAAATAATAATTTCATCCATAGCCAATTTTAGCTTAGTAATTGCATCTGAAATTCCCTTAAAACGAACTTCAACTTCATCAACATTATGTGCCTGATTAACCACTATTTCAGCAGATTCATTTATCTTTTCTACTGCATAAGCTGTACGCTTTAGCAATTCATTTACAGACTGATTAATATTCTCTGTAAACTTACTTGAATTTTCTGCAAGCTTTCTTATTTCTTCTGCAACTACTGCAAATCCCTTACCTGCCTCACCTGCCCTAGCTGCCTCTATAGCAGCATTCAATGCAAGAAGATTGGTCTGCTCTGCTATAGAACGAATCATCTCACCGGCTGACTTTATTTCATCAACACTTATCTGGGTATTGTCAATAGCCTCCTTTATCTCCCCTGATATAACTTTATTGCTTTCAGTAGACTTTAAAAGCTCTAACATTGTAATCATTCCCTCATTCTTTAACTCTTCTGCATTTCCCGAAGCATCTTTCAATATTTTAAGATTGGAATCATTTTTATCAATCATTTCACTCAAATTTTCCACCTGAACCACACCAATTTGAGTATCTTCTGCCTGTGAACTTACACTATGTGCTACAGTTTCCAAAGTTTTTGCAATCTGTTCTGTAGATTCACTGATTTTATCTGATTTATCAAAGAAACTCTGACAGGATAAATTCAGCTCTTTTGAAGAATTAATCATCTTTTCTATAATTTCTACGAAATTTGCCTTAAGCTCTTGAGTTGCCCTGTAAATATCTCCAATTTCATTTTGTTTGTTCGAATAATCATTCTCAGGCTCAGCTCTCAAATTATATTCTGCTAACTTTGTAATATCTTCCTTCAAGGACTTTATAGCCTTAGCTAAGAGCGATGCAATGAAAAATACTGCTACAATACCAATGACAAGTATAATTATAGAAATTACAAGCAATAATACCGTAAGTTCCCCACTAGGAGCATATACTTCATCCTCATCTATAGATGTAATCAAGGTAAGCCCTCTGCTCTTAAGATTATAATAACCTGCCAGTTTTTTATTACCTGAAAACTTATACTCTCCTACGCCTGAATCATTTTGCTTTACTTCATTATTAAAAAAATCTACCAATCCATCATAAGCAGTATCCGATGCCTTATCCATTACATTAATTCCTTCTTCTACTAACTGGCTGTTAGTATGAGCAATTAACTGTGTATTACTGTCAAATACCGAAAGAATACCTGATGACTGCCATTCAAACTCTGCGCAGAGTTTATTCATAAAGTCCATGCTTTTCACTGCTCCAAATACACCTTCTATCTGACCATATCTATAGTATGGAGCTGCAATTACTATAACTTTTGAGCCATCCTTTGTATCATTAATTATTTCAGATATGTAAATCTTGCCTGCTAATGCCTGCTTGAAATATTCCATTTCAGAAACATCAAACACTTCAGCTTCAGGAGTTATATTTGTAGCTTTCCCCACAAGATCAGTATAAAAAAAGGTTTTAAATCCAAGTTCCTTTGCCCTATTTCCAAAAAAGTTTGTTTTTTCACTCCAAAGTGAGTACCTATCAGCTAAAAGAGCATTTTGAGAAAGTTCAGTTACAGAACTCTCAACCAGCTTCATTTCCATATTTATGTTGTTGGCTACCTGTCCAACTATAACTTTCATGTCATCATGCACCTGTCTTCTAAAATATTTTTTTACCATACCCTGCGTTACAAGAAGCATGAGCAAACTGGAAACAATGAGTATTCCTGCAAAACAAACCGTAATTAATGTTTTAATTGATAATTTTCTCATTTTTTCTCCTCCAAAAATTAAATTTTTAGTTATTAATGCAGAAAATTCATTATTTCATAATTATATAATTGTTAAAATATTATATAATTATAAATATTTTTAACTACTTATTATGAATTTTCATCATTCTTATTATAGTTACATTTTAATAAATTTCTGATATTTTTGCAATAGTTTTATCACTATTTTAAATTAATTATTAAAATTCTAAAAATAATTTATTTTTAATAGATAATTTTAAATAATCTTCCTATTAAAACAAAAAGGTAGCAAACCTTATAATAGGTTCTGCTACCTTCATTTCAGTAATTGCATTTGAGTACAATTGCTTTATTTCTTAGACAACTTTTATTAATTAAGTTTTATATCACATATTAAACTTTGAAACTTCAGCTTGCAATTGCATTGCAATATCAGCAAGATTTTCACTAGCCTGTGAAATATCTGCAATAGACTGAACCTGAGTATCTACATTAGCTGCAGCTTCCTCTGTAGTAGCTGCATTCTCTTCAGCTATAGCTGAAAGATTCTCAACAAACTTAATTACATTGCTATTCTCAGTTTCAATAGTCTTTGAAGCTCTGTTTATTTCACCTACAATAACCTTGGAGCTCTCTACAGCTTTTGAAATTTCCTCAAACTTCTCGCTAGTTTCAGCAACCTTTCTACTCTGCTCAACAACCATCTTATTAGAGTCTTCCATCATGTCAACTGCTGACTCAGCCTTAACCTTCAGCTCGTCAATAACACCTCTGATTTCATTTGTAAATCCTGCACTCTGTTCTGCAAGCTTTCTAATCTCATCAGCAACTACCGCAAAGCCCTTACCTGCCTCACCTGCTCTGGCTGCCTCTATAGCCGCATTAAGAGCAAGAAGATTTGTCTGGTCTGAAATAGACTGTATCATTTCAGAAGCACTTGATATCTTCTCAGTTGCCTGGTTGGTCTCATCTATAACCCGGCTGACTTTAGTTGAGATTTCCCTGTTCTCATCTGATATCTTAATCAGTTCTTTAAGGGTCTCATTACCTTCGTTCTTGCACTTATCTATTGTCTCTGTAGCATCTGAAAGTTCATGTAAGGTTTCAATCATAGCTTCAAGAAGTGAATTAGAGGTATCTACTGATTGAGCTGCACTCTGTGTGTCCTGTGCCTGGCTTGTAGCTCCCTCAGCTATATTGGTAACCGCTATCGACACTTCATTTGCCATCTCAGATGTTGCCTGAGCTGTTGCTGTAAGCTCTTCGGCTGTTGCAGCAGTATTTTGCGAATGAGATGAGATTCCTGATATTACGGATACTAAAGCGGCACTCATATCCCTTATGGATCTCATAACACTTCCTATTTCATCTTTGTTATCCATATACCTCGCTGCCTTCTTCGCTTCGTCATTCACATCTAAATTATAATTAGACATTTTCGACATAGCTTTCTCAACAATAGATAATGGGCATGCCACTTTTTTGTATAACAAAACAATTATTATAGTTACCATGGCAATGATCAGGCTTATGTTAAATATAATAGTTATCATTGCAGTTTGTTTTACATCTTTAAGCAGGTAATCCATTGATGTTACCGATTCAAAACACCATTTATTGTTTACCCCTTTTAGATTAACAGGAACATATATCTCTTTACCCATAAGATTTGTTCCGGCTATTATTTCTTTGTTTATTTTGTACCCGTTAGCAACAGCTTCTTGAACACTGTTTTTAGCTTCAGGAATTTGGTCAAATAAGTTTTTCAAAAGCTGACTATCATCCATAGCATTAGCAACAAATATCCCTTTATCAGTAATTACCCCTTTAAAATCTTCAGAGCCGTTAGAGTTTTCTTTTAATTCTTGTTGTACATCATCAATTAAAACATCTACCACAATTACGCCTATACCAGTCGACTCTGATAAAATTGGAAAAGAATATGATGTTACCATTGTTCCATCTGTGTCAAGATAAGGGTCTGTTATTATTGTTTTTTTCTCCGACAACGGGCGTGTATACCACTCTACATTGTCAATGTTATCCTCATCAACAATACTTATCTTTCCATCATTTTTTTCTATATATTTTGAAAATCGTCCATTATCAGCATCTTTGCCATCAAACTTATTAGGCTCAAAGAATATCCCTATCCCATATACCAGGTCATCATATTCCAAAATCGCCGAAATATTACTAAGTATCAAATCCCTATTTCTATTTTCTGTAGGGATTTTTGACATTGTGTTTTCCACTACTGATTTTATATCGTACCCAATTTGATAAGCCTGTGTAAACTTCATTTCTAACTTGCTTGCGTATTTTCTCGTTTCCTCTAACCTGTAATTCTCTCCATTTATAATTGCTTCCCTATAATTTTTTTGTGTATCATAAACTGCTTTTCCACCAAACACAACAAATAATATTACCGCTATTATAATTCCTGTCTTAACACCAAGGCTATTTAACTTACTACTTTTTACATCCATACTATGTTTCTCCCTATCTTTTCTCTCAAAAGTATTTAACATAATTTAAAATAACTATCCATCAAAGTTGGATTTCAAAACCATAATTGTATGTTTTTGAGTTCAGCTTATATTATTCTTGATTTATCACCTAAATAATAAACTTGGAAACTTCCGTCTGTAAATCTGTCGCTATCTCAGCCAAGTTTTCACTCGCTTCAGATATGCCCTGTATTGATTGTACTTGTATATCTACAGATGCAGAAACTTCTTCTGTTGTCGCTGCATTTTCTTCTGCTATTGCTGAAAGGCTCTCAATAACCTTTGTTATTTCTTCATTTCCTTTAACAATAGCTTTAGCCTCTTGCGATACTTCATTTACTATTTCTTGACTCTTCCCTAAAGCCTCAGTTATCTGATTGAATTTATTTCCTGTTTCATCAAGTTTCATTTCTTGTTCATTTACAGCTTCTTTTGCAAACTCCATAGCTTCAACAGCTTTTTTAGTCTTTTCCTGTAAATCGGTAATTGTAATTTTTATATCGCCTGTAAATCCCGCTGTCTGCTCAGCAAGTTTTCTTATTTCTTCTGCAACCACTGCAAAGCCTTTCCCCGCTTCGCCAGCTCTGGCTGCTTCGATTGCAGCATTCAAGGCAAGTAAATTAGTCTGATCCGAAACCGACTGTATCATATCACTCGCACTCGATATTTTCTCTGCACTTTCATCTGTTTGAGCGATTATCTCAGCTATTTCTCGAGAACTCTCACTAACTCTGCCTGTTGCAAGCAACAATTCTTCTAAGGTTTTACTTCCTTCTTCTTTCTTTTCGTTTATAAATTCTGTTGATTTATACAATTCTTCCAACACAGCCAGTGTATGGCTTAATAAATTATTTGTATTTTCTACATTCTTAGTTGCATTTTGAGTGTCTTCTGCTTGACTTGTAGCTCCATCTGCTATATTACTCACAGCATTTGCAACCTCATTAGCAGTTTCTGTTGTTGCTTGTGTAGTTGCTGTTAGCTCTTCTGCTGTTGCTGCTGTATTTTGAGCATGGGAAGATATATTTGAAATTATACTTACGATATTATTCTTTAAAGTTGTAGTAGAATCATAAATATCGCCTATCTCGTCTTTTCTCCTTGAATAATCTTTTACAGATTCTTTGCTTAAATCGTAATTTGCTATATTAAGTAAATCTGTTTTTAAGTTTTTAAATACATTAGCTAAAGGTCTTGCAAATGTAAAATATATCATTGCTACACCAAGTAAAGTTAAACCTATTATAAGTAGCAAAAGATTAAACTGTAATTTATTCAAATGTCCAAACATTTCATCTTCATTTATTGCAACAAGTGTAATATACCCTCTCTCTGCTATATTACATATCGCTCCAAACCTTTTCTTCCCAAACCAATCATAAGTTCCTACAACATCTGTTTTGCTATCAATTGCCCTTTTGAAAAATTCTGCAACAGACTTATACTCTTTATCTGTACTTGCTTTTTCTATAAGATTAAGTCCACTTGCAAGTACATCAGCATTGGTATGTCCGACAACATTTGTAGTTTCATCATAAACTGCAATATTTCCGGTTTCGCCCCATTTAAAATCTGCACACATTTTTGAAATAAAATCTACACTTTTTATGCCGGCAAAAACTCCTGCCAACTTATTTGTACCCGGCTCATAGTATGGCGTTGATATAATAATGATTTTTTCGCCCGTCACTACATCATTTATTATGGAGCTTGTATATGTTTCTCCTTTGATGGAATGCTTAAAATACTCAGTATCCGACACATCAAAAGTTTCGCTTTTTTGAGTGAGATTAACACCTTTACCTTTTTCATTTACTGTAAAAAATAAACTAAAGCCGGTTTCTTTAGCTCTTTTCTCAAAGAAACTCACAACTTCATCCTTTGTGTACCCCCCCCCCCCATAAAAAAGCATCGGATTTATAGCAAGTTCTTCAACAACTTTCTCCGTCGTTTCTATGTCAGATACAAGTTTTTCCGACACCTGTTTTGCTATAACATGCATATCTTCTTGCACCTGTTCCTTAAAAGCGTTATATGATAATACCGAACTAATTGACAGGATAATCATACATATTAAGGTTATAGTTGCAAAGCCACCCAACAAAATCATACTTTTAATGCTTTTAAATCCTTTTTTCTTCATGTCTACCATTCCTTTTCTTATTTTTTATTTTTATGATACACGCCTCAAAAGTATAAAATTCTCTTTTGACACGCAAAAAATGGCTGCTTACTCATATTTTTACAAGGATTACTTCATTTTGCACTAGCACTAATAAAAATTCACAATTATAAACTTTTTAACTGCATATGGTTTATTATATAGAGCCGGCATACTTACCAAAAAAGCTTTCATGGAATATAGCTTTATGAGAATACCACAATCTATATCCATCTGTCAATCAGTTTTCTCCGTAAAACTATTAATAAATTGCTGCTTGTAGTTTTTTTTCAGCTTATATGAAACATGGTGTTGCATTTAGTCTGATAGGTGCCTCTTACAAAGGGAATTTTAGGAAGGGACACAATTAAATGAATTTAGCTGTTTGAAAAATACAACCTTATGTATAGTCAAAAAAAAACACCAGCTACACTTATGTTTCACTGGTGTTCTTTATAAATAATATATGGAAAAGAATCATTTATCGAATATAAATGCAATAATTTATGTCTTTTTATCGACAATCATCTTTCCTTTTAATAACAAATCCTGCCATCGCAATCAACATCAAACCTGCCACATAATAAAAGTTATTTGATGCACCTCCGGTTTTCGGAAGGGTAGTAACTCCTTTTGGAATTTCATCTGTATCTACCTCAACATACTTATTTGTTCCATCCGGCATTTTCTTCTTCACATAGCGTCCTTGAGGTGTTCCATCTTCATCTACCGCTATAAATTCATCCGGACTGTTAGGATCATTAGGATCAGGTGGTTCGGATATCGGATATTCCGGTATCTCCGGTGTTGGTGGCGGTGTCACCGGTGTTGGCGGTGGTGTATTCGGGGTCGCCGGCGGTGGGGTCACCGATGTTGGTGGCTCCGGTGGGGTCGCAGGTGGATCTTCCGGTTTTTCCGGTGGAGTATTCGGGGTCGCCGGTGGATCTTTCGGTTTTTCTGGCGGATCTTTCGGTTTTTCCGGTGGATCTTTCGGTTTCTCCGGCGGTGTATTTGGGGTCGCCGGCGGATCTTTCGGTTTCTCCGGTGGTGTATTCGGGGTTGTTGGTGGCGGTGCCACTGGTGGTGCCGGTGGATCCGCTGGCGGATCGTTAGGGGTTACCGGCGGCGGTGCCACTGGTGGTGCCGGTGGATCCGTTGGTGGTGCCGGTGGGTTCGCTGGTGGATCGTTCGGCGGTGCCACTGGCGGTGCCGGTGGATCCGTTGGTGGTGCCGGTGGGTTCGCTGGTGGATCGTTCGGCGGTGCCACTGGCGGTGCCGGTGGATCCGTTGGTGGTGC
>NZ_JBQNBU010000023.1:0-33027 GCF_052169795.1 Catonella sp. | reverse complement strand
TATATGGCACAATTTTTTTAGGATACTTTAATCTCAAATTGGGGTTTAACTTTCCGGTTTGAATAAATATATATATGAAACGGAGCAACCAATGTCAAAAACTATCAGACTTGATAAGTACTTATCAGATATGACTTCTGAAACCAGAAGCAAGGTGAAGGAATATATAAGAAAAGGTCGAATTACAGCTAACGGAGTTGTTATTAAAACTCCTGAAACCAAGGTAGATACTGAAAGTGATGAAATTTGTATAGATGGTAAGCAGGTGGGATATGTAGAATATTACTACTATATGATGAATAAGCCACAGGGAGTAATTACCTCTACAGAGAAGGGAAAAACCAAGACAGTTATGGATGTTTTTAAGGAAACAGAAGTAAACTGTCCGAGATTTGATGAGCTTTCTCCTGTAGGCAGGCTTGATAAGGATACAGAAGGGCTTTTACTTATTACAAATGACGGGGAATTAAACCACAAACTTCTTTCTCCTAAAAATCATGTGGATAAGGTTTATTATGCAGAGCTTAGAAACCCTGTTAAAGCATCTGATATAGAGATTTTTTCAAGTGGGTTAGATTTGGGAGACTTTATTTGTAAACCTGCTAAGCTTGAAATCTGTGATTCTGAAAATAAATTTGCAGCTAAAATTACAATATCGGAAGGAAAATTTCATCAGGTGAAGCGTATGTTTGAGGCTGTGGAGAATGAGGTTATGTACTTAAAGAGGCTTTCTATGGGAAGTCTTGTACTTGATAAAAACTTGCAATTAGGTGAAGTAAGAGAACTTACGGTAGAAGAAATAATAAGATTGAAAGAAATATAGAGAAAAAATATTGAATAGTTTGGGATAAATTGCCATTCAAATAAAAATATGCTATAATTTTAAAAATAAACATAGATTTTATCAGGTAGAAAAGATGAATCTGATTTTTAGGAGTAAACATGAAAGATAAGTATTGGTATTACATTCAGGATATGGCAGTAATCACCTTTGCTACATTTATAGTAGCAGTAGCCGTATTCTTTTTTATGATGCCAAATAATTTGGCTATTGCAAGCATAGCGGGACTGGCAATAGTTTTACAGAAATTTATTCCGCTCAGTGTAGCAACCATCAGTTTACTGTTTAATGTGGGGCTTTTAATTATAGGCTTTATTTTTATTGGTAAGGAATTTGGTGGAAAAACAGTATATACATCAATAATTTTACCTATTTTCATAGGAATTTTGGAAAAGATATTTCCGTCATACAATGGACTTACCAATGATGCATTCTTAGATATGATATGCTATATCTTTGTAGTAAGTATAGGACTTAGCCTTTTGTTTAATCACAATGCCTCTTCCGGAGGACTTGACATAATAGTAAAACTTCTCAATAAATATCTGCATATAGATAAGGGAAGGGCAATGTCGCTTGCAGGAATGTTGGTTTCGCTTTCTGCTGTTTTTGCCTATGATAAAAAAACAGTGGTTTTAAGTGTGCTGGGTACTTATTTAAATGGAATTATACTGGATTATTTCTTGTTTGGTACAAATATTAAAAAGAAGGTTTGTATTTTGTCTAATAAAAGAGAGGATATTAAGAGGTTTATCCTTGAAAATATGCATAGTGGAGCTACCTTGTACAAAGTTGTAGGTGCTTATAATAATACTGAGCAGGAAGAAATAGTGGCAGTAGTAAATAAAAGGGAGTATGGAATGCTTATGCAGTATGTAAGAATGACAGATCCTGATGCATTTTTGACAGTATCGACAATTAATGAGATTATGTATAAGCCTAAGTGCTAAACTTATTGCTTGCAATCTATCTCTACTTATATTAAAATTGAAGTAATATATTTAACAGAATTATTCGGAAGGAAGAAAAAGAATTGGCAGATATAAATAACACACAATATTTTAAAGAGGTAAGTGCCGTCCCTGAGATAGAAGTTGGGGATGTGATTAAAAAGGTATATGAGGCTCTTAATGAAAAAGGATATAATCCTGTAAATCAGCTTGTAGGTTATATTATGTCAGGAGATCCTACTTATATAACCAACCATAATAATGCCAGAAGTATGATAATGAAGGTTGAGAGAGATGAACTGGTAGAGGAGCTAATGGAACATTATATAGATTCATTTACCCATACTAAAAAGTCTATGTTCAAGGGTAAGCGTTAATGAGAATAATGGCACTGGATTTAGGCTCTAAGACCTGTGGTGTAGCTGTTACAGATGAATTAGGTATAACTGCACAGGGACTTGAAGTTATTAGAAGAAAAGAAGAGAATAAACTTCGCCAGACTTTAGCCAGGATAACAGAGCTTGTAAAGGAATATGAGGTAGAAAAAATAGTATTAGGCTATCCAAAGAACATGGATGGCTCTGTAAGTAAAAGGTGCGAGCTTTCAGAAGAATTTGCAAAAAAACTTACTGCGAGAACGGGTATAGAGGTCATACTTCATGATGAGAGGCTTACTACGGTAAGTGCTCATGAAGTAATGATAGAAGCCGGACTAAAGCGGGAAGAGCGTGAAAAAATAGTTGATAAGGTAGCAGCTGTATTTATTTTAGAAGATTATATGAATTCAAATAAAAAATAAAAATAAGAAATGGAGAAACTATGTTAGAGAATGAAGAATTAAGAACTATTGAGTTTGTTGATGAGGATGGAGAAAATGAAGAGCTTACAGTGCTCTGTCAGACAAAGCTTGCAGGAGTGAATTATCTTTTGGTTTCAGATGCTGAAATTGAAGATTTGGAGAATGATGATGAGACAGTCGATGTATTTATTATCAAAGAAGACAGTGTTTCTGAAGATGGAGAAGATGTGACCTACACAGTTGTAGAAGATGAAAAAGAAATTTTAACGGTATCAAAAGTCTTTGAAGAAATGATGGATGATGTGGATTTTGAGATAGACGAGGAATAATGTAAACGAAGTATATCAGAACCTGAGGAATAGGTGAAGCCATGCAGAATGAAAAAGGAAATGAGAATTTTAAGGCATTACTTAAGTCAAAGGGCTTAAAAGTAACAGGGCAGCGATTAGCTGTCCTTGAAGTGTTGCAACAGAGAGAGGATGAACATCTTACAGCAGAAGAAATCTTTGATTTAGTAAGATTAGATCATCCGGATATTGGGCTGGCAACTGTATATCGTACAATTCAGTTGCTATCAGACATGGGAATTATAGATAAGCTGAGTCTTGATGACGGATTTATCAGATATGAGATTGGTAAATCGTCTGCCAGTGGACACAGACATCATCATCTGATTTGCCTAAGCTGTAATAGTGTATTTTCATTTGAGAAAGATTTTATGGAACCGCTTGAAAATGAGATTAATAAGTTGACAGGTTTTCAGGTTGTCAACCATGAAGTTAAGCTCTACGGATATTGTAAGGCTTGCAGAGAGACTAACAATCAGGACTGATTTACTCCTAAATTAAGGAGGTAAAATGTCAGAAAATAATAATGATAAAAAGAATGATAAGAAATTTGGAAAACTGGTAGAGAGCATAGGAAAAGCTACAAACAGGTATAGGCGGACAAAAAAAGAAACTGAAGAATCGGTCCATAAAACTGAGAAAACAGCAAAAAAGAAAACAGAGAAAAGCCGTAAAATGAAGCAGGTAAATGAAGGTGTAAACATAGATAAGCTTCCGGCTATCTCTAAAATGAGAAAAGAAGTTTCGAGGGAAATAAAGCCAAGGAAGACGGCAAAAGAAGTAAAAAAGCCTGTTAAGGGGTTGAAAATTATACCGCTTGGCGGTCTTGAACATATCGGAATGAATATTACTGCTTTCGAATATGAGGACAGTATAATAGTTGTTGACTGTGGAATGTCATTTCCGGAAGATGATATGCTTGGAATAGACTGCGTTATTCCAAATGTAAATTATCTGAAAAAGAATATAGACAAGGTTAAGGGCTTTGTTATTACACATGGTCATGAGGATCATATAGGTGCATTGCCGTATATCTTAAAGGATATAAATGTACCGGTGTATGCAACAAGGCTTACAGTTGCGATTTTAGAGAGTAAATTAAGCGAAAGAAATATGCTTAAGACTACCAAAAGAAAAATATTAAAATATGGACAGTCGATTAATTTAGGTTGCTTTAGAATTGAATTTATAAGGACTAATCACAGCATAAGTGATGCAGCAGCACTTGCCATATATTCGCCGGTGGGTACAATAGTACATACAGGCGACTTTAAGGTAGACTATACGCCGGTATTTGGAGATCCGATTGATTTACAGCGGTTTGGTGAAATAGGCCGTAAAGGTGTGCTTGCACTTATGTGTGAATCCACCAATGTGCATAAACCGGGATTTACAATGTCAGAAAGATCTGTTGGAAAAACATTTGATAATATCTTTGCTGAAAATAAAAATAATAGGATTATCGTTGCTACCTTTGCTTCCAATGTAGACAGAGTTCAGCAGATTATTAATTCAGCTGAAAACTTTGGCAGAAAAGTAGTTGTAGATGGCAGGAGTATGGTCAATATTATAACTATAGCAAGAGAACTGGGTTATATTAACTTAAAAGAAAATACTCTTATAGATATTGACCAGATGAAGGACTATTCTGATGAACAGCTTGTACTTATAACTACAGGAAGTCAGGGAGAAGCTATGGCAGCACTTTCAAGAATGGCTGCTTCTATCCACAAAAAAGTCAGCATTAAGCCGGGAGATACAATAGTATTCAGTTCTACACCAATTCCCGGAAATGAAAAATCAGTATCAAGGGTGATTAATGAACTATATCTTAAGGGTGCAAAAGTGATTTTTCAGGATGCCCATGTATCGGGTCATGCTTGCCAGGAAGAGATAAAGCTGATGTATTCTCTAATTAAGCCTAAGTATTCTATTCCAATTCATGGTGAGTATAGACATTTGGTTCGCCATGCTGAACTTGCGGAAGATATGGGTATACCAAAAGAAAATATTTTCATACTCAAAAATGGAAATGTACTTGAAATCAAAGAAGATAGCGGAAAAGTAGTTGACCAGGTGGAATGTAAGGGAATTATGGTTGATGGGCTTGGAATAGGCGATGTAGGCAATGCCGTTATGAGGGATAGGCAGAAACTTTCTGAGGATGGTCTTGTTATAGTTACCTTTGCTATGGAAAAAGGAAGCAACCTCATGGTATCTGATGCAGAAATTGTAACGAAAGGTTTCATCTATGTAAAGGAATCGGATACAATACTGAAAGAAGCAATGAATACTGTAAATGAGGCACTAATCAGATGTCAGGATAAGGGAACTATTGAAAGAAATAGAATTAGAAATGAAATAAGAGATGCATTAAGTGATTTTATTTGGAAACAGACAAAGCGTTCTCCAATGATAATTACTATAATAACAGATGTTGAATATTGATTCAGGGGGTGAACTGGTGGCGGCCGGCAGAAGAACAGGAAGGATTGTATTAAATATATTTGGAGCAATTATACATATTTTTCTGAATATAATATTTTATATGGTAATAGTTTATATGGTGATTAAAGCCAGCCATTATGTATATGATTTTGCCTATCAGGTATTCGGCTCGGTATCAGTTACCAAAGATTCAGGTTATACTACAGAACTTACTATAAATAAAGGTGAGTCAACAATGGAGGTAGCAAGACTACTTGAAGCAAAGAAAGTAATACCTAATAAGTATTCTTTTTATGTAAGGGCGAAGCTGACTAAACTAAATATTTTGCCGGGAACTTATAAAGTCAGCAGTGATATGGATTATGACCGGATTTTTAAAGTAATAACTACGCCAAATAAAAGTACGGAGAAGAAAAAATGATGGTTGAGCATGAAAGATTTGAAGACTTCCTGGAGAGCATCCCGGATGGTCTACCGGAGTATCTTGCAGATTTAGAAATTCAAAGTATAAAAGATAATGTTCCCATTATAAGAAAAGGAAGTCAACATCTGATAAGGTTTATGCTGGAACTAAAAAAACCCTTGAATATACTTGAAGTTGGTACTGCCACCGGTTTTTCCTCGCTATTTATGCTTGAATTTTTGGATAAAAAGGCAAAGATAACTACAATCGAAAAAATGGAAGAAAGAGCCTTAAAGGCTGAGGAGAATTTTAAAAAAATTGATAAAAACAGGCAGATAACCCTCATAAAAGGGGATGCTATAGAAGTTTTAGATGAGCTTGTATCTAAAGGAAATACATACGATTTTATATTTATGGATGCGGCAAAGGGGCAGTATATTAATTTTTTTAACAACATAAAAAAACTGTTATTACCCAATGGAATATTTATTACAGATAATATGCTTCAGGAGGGAAGACTTCTTGACTCAAGGTATACAGTGGTGAGAAGGGATAGGACAATTCATGCCAGGATGAGGGAGTATGTGAAGTTACTTCTTTCAGATAAAGATTTAAAAACAATGCTTTTAGAAGCCGGTGACGGCATGGCAGTATCTGTTAAAAAGTAAATTTAGAATGGAAGAATGAATGAAAGATAATATTGAATTAAAAAAGCCGGAGTTGCTGATTCCGGCAAGCTGCCTTGAAGTACTTAAGCTTGCTATTAAATACGGTGCAGATGCTGTGTATATAGGTGGAGAAATGTATGGACTGAGGGCAAAGGCTAAAAACTTTTCCTGCGAAGATATGAAAGAGGGAGTAAGGTACGCCCACGAAAAGGGAAAGAGAGTGTTTGTTACAGCAAATATTACAGCACATGATAAAGATTTGGATGGAGTAAGAGAATATTTTAAGGAGCTTAAAGAAATAAAGCCTGATGCAATAATTATTTCAGATCCGGGTGTGTTTATGATTGCTAAGGAAGTAGTTCCTGAAATAGAAATCCATATCAGTACACAGGCAAATAATGTAAATTATGCAGATTTTAATTTTTGGTATGGACTTGGTGCTAAAAGGGTTGTATCTGCAAGGGAGCTTTCTTTAGATGAGATAGCAGAAATTAGAAAAAATATTCCTGCGGACAGGGAAATAGAGACATTTGTACATGGAGCTATGTGTATGGCTTATTCAGGACGATGCCTGCTTTCAAATTATATGACAGGCAGAGATGCCAACCAGGGAGCCTGTACCCATCCTTGTCGCTGGAAGTACCATGTGGTTGAGGAAAACAGACCAGGCGAGTACATGCCTATAGAGGAGAATGAAAGAGGGACTTACATATTTAACTCTAAAGACCTTTGTATGATAGACTATGTACCGGAACTTGTTAAGGCTGGAATAGACAGCTTTAAGATTGAAGGCCGTATGAAGACTGCTCTTTATGTAGCTACAGTGGCAAGAACTTATAGAAAGGCTATTGATGACTGGTTTGAGTCCACTGTTTTATTTGAGGCCAATAAAGGTTGGTATGCAGAAGAAATTAAAAAATGTACCTATCGTAACTTTACTACAGGTTTCTTTTTTGATAAGCCTGACAGCACTTCACAGATTTATGATAATAATACCTATGTAACAGGTTGTAAGTATTATGGTTATATAGATAAGGTAAATGAAGATGGCACTGCCATATTTGAACAGAAAAATAAGTTCAGTGTAGGCGATAAGCTTCAAATAATGAAGGCGGATGGCAGAGATATAAATGCTACAGTTCTTAAAATGTGGGATGAGAATGGGGCAGAGATAGAAGCCTGCCCACATCCTCAGTCCATAGTTAAGATAAAGTTTGACACAGATGTAGAGGTTATGGATATCATGCGTAGTGCAGAAGCAGAATAGGAGGAAGGTATGGACGACAAGAAACTTTATGAAGAGTGGCTTACAAGCCCTGTATTTGATGATGCAACAAAGGCTGAACTTAAGGCTATAGCCGGTAATGATGCTGAAATAAGGGACAGATTTTACAAGGATCTTGAGTTTGGTACGGGAGGGCTAAGAGGTGTAGTAGGAGCCGGTACCAACCGTATGAATCTTTACACAGTAAGAAGAGCTACTCAGGGACTTGCAAAGTACATAATAAGTAAGGGTGCAGAAGCTAAGGGGGTTGCAATTTCCTTTGACTCAAGACATTTTTCACCTGAATTTGCAGAAGCGGCAGCTCTTACATTAAATGCAAATGGAATTAAGGCTTATGTGTTTGACGCACTTCGTCCTACTCCGGAGCTTTCATATGCAGTAAGAGAGCTTAAGTGTACAGCAGGAATAATGGTCACAGCCAGTCATAACCCACCGGAATACAATGGATACAAGGTATATTGGGATGACGGCTGTCAGATAACAGCACCTGTAGATAAGGATATAATTGACCTTGTAAAGTCAACAGCATATTCAGATATAAAGACTATGGATAAGGACGAAGCTGTAAAAGCAGGGCTTTTCAATGTAATCGGTGCTGAAATGGATGATAAGTATGTGGCTGAACTTAAGAAACTCATTCTCAGTCCTGAAATTATAAAGAAACAGGCGGAGAACTTAAAAATAGTGTATACTCCTTTCCATGGTACCGGAAATGTGCCTGTCCAGAGAATGCTTAAGGAATTAGGATTTAAGGAAGTTTATATAGTTAAGGAGCAGGAAGAGCCGGATGGAGATTTTACTACTCTTGACTATCCAAATCCGGAAGATGAGAAGGCATTTGCACTTGCACTTAAGTTGGCTAAAGAAAAGGATGCAGACATAGTGCTTGCCAACGATCCTGATGCTGACCGTCTTGGTGTGTATGCAAAGGATAAGAAGACCGGAAAATATATACAGTTTACCGGAAATATGTCAGGTATGCTTCTTGCAGAGTATGAACTTTCTGTAAAGCAGGAAAAGGGATTACTTAAAGATGATAGTACCCTCATTACAACCATAGTTTCAACAAATCTTGCATTTAAGATAGCTGAGTATTATAAGCTTGACTTAATTGAGGTACTCACAGGCTTTAAGTTCATAGGGCAGCAGATTAAGGGCTTTGAAGAAAAGGGCAGAGGAACCTATGAGTTTGGTTTTGAAGAAAGCTATGGTTGCTTAATAGGAACACATGCCAGAGATAAAGACGGTATTATGGCTGTAGTAGGTCTTTGCGAAGCTGCTGCTTACTATATGGACAAGGGACTTACTCTTTGGGATCAGATGGTAAATATGTACGAGAAGTACGGATATTTCAAAGAGGGTATCTATACAATGACTCTTGCAGGAGAGGATGGTGCTAAGCGTATTAATGAAATCCTCGATAATCTCCGTAAGAATCCTCCAACAGAGCTTGCAGGCTATAAGGTAGTTAAGACAAGAGACTATGAAAACGATGTTGTTAAGGATTTAACTACCGGTGAGACCGGAACAACAGGACTTCCTAAGTCAAATGTACTCTACTTTGATATGACCGGCGATGCATGGTTCTGTGTAAGACCTTCAGGAACTGAGCCTAAGATTAAGTTCTATGCAGGTATTAAGGGAGAGAGCTTAAAAGATTCTGAGGAGAAATTAAATAAGGTGCTTGCAGAGCTTAAAAAGCTTGGAGACTGATAAAATAGATTTCGTATAAATATTAAGGAGATAGACCGATGGAAAATAAACTGCCAAAGAGAAGTGAAGTTGCCACAGAACTTACTTGGAAAATTGAGGACATATTTGCATCTGAAAAAGATTGGGAAAAAACTTTAAATGAGGCTGTAAGTTTAGCTGATGAAATTGTAAAGTTTTTAGGCAAGGCAGCTGAGAGTGCAGAAAACCTGTATCAGGTGCTTGAAATGGTTGAAAAGTGTAATTTGAAATGCCATCTTGTATTTGGATATGCATTTAAAATGAGAGATGTGGATACCACAGCTACTTTGGGGCAGACACTTTATTCAAAGGCCATGTCATTGGAAGTAGGAATTTCTGAAAAATTATCCTTTTTAGAACCTGAAATTATAGCTGTAAGCGATGAAGTTATAGAAAAATTCTATAAGGAGAGACCGGAGCTTATAAAATATAAGGTATTCATTACAGAAGTAAGGAGAGGCAAAGAGCATTCTCTAAGTCCGGAACTTGAAAGGCTGCTTGCCGGAACAAATGAAATTTCTGAGCTTCCTTATGAAGGCTTTGCAACTCTTTCAAATGCGGATCTCAAATTCCCTGAGATAACTGATGAAAAAGGCGAAAAAATACAGATTACAAATGGTAGATTTGTACCACTTGAGGAAAGCAAAGACAGGAATCTGCGTAAAGAAGTTTTTGAAAAATATTATGAAACATTTGGAAGTTTCAAAAATACTTGGGCAACTCTTTATGCAGGACAGGTTAAACAACTTATGTTTAATGCAAGAGCAAGAAAGTATTCTTCAACACTTGAGGCTGCTGTTGACAGTAATAATGTATCACCTGAAGTTTATAAAAATCTTGTAGAGGCAATAAATGACAATCTTGATAAGATGCATAGATATGTAAGACTTAGAAAGAAACTCTTAGAAGTTGATGAACTTCATATGTATGATGTATATGTGCCGATAGTTAAGGATTATGAGGTAAAATATACCATAGAAGAGGCTAAAGAGCTTGTGCTTAAAGCAGTGGAGCCTCTAGGAACTAATTATGTAAATCTCTTAAAAAAGGCTTTCACAGAGCGTTGGATAGATGTAGTTGAAAATGAAGGTAAGCGTGGTGGTGCTTATTCATCAGGAGTTTATGGAGTACATCCTTTTGTACTTCTTAATTTCAATGGAACTCTTGATAATGTTTTCACTCTGGCTCATGAAATGGGACATGCTATGCATTCATATTTTTCAAATGAAAAACAGCACTTTATGGATTCACAGTATAAGATTTTTGTAGCTGAGGTTGCCTCTACTACAAATGAAGTACTTCTTATGGAATATATGCTTAAAAATGCTAAGGATAATAAAGAAAGAGCCTATCTTCTTAACCATTATATGGACAGTTTTAAAGGCACTATTTACAGGCAGACTATGTTTGCAGAATTTGAAAAAACTGCAACTGAGATGGCTGAGGGAGGTGAGCCTCTTACACATGAGAACCTCACTGCACTTTATTTAAAATTAAATAAAAAGTATTTTGGTGAAGATATGGTGAGTGATGAATTGATAGGTTACGAGTGGATGAGAATACCTCATTTCTACTATAATTTCTATGTATATCAGTATGCGACAGGCTATTCGGCAGCTGTTGCTATTGCACATCGTATCTTAAAGGAAGGTGAAACTGCGTTAAAGGATTATATGGAATTTTTACATAGTGGATGTACCGCTGACCCTGTCAGTCTCCTTAGAATAGCAGGAGTAGACATGGCTACAAAAGAGCCTATTAACTCTGCACTTGAAGTATTTGAGAGAGTTATAGAGGAAATGGAAAGATTGATTAAGTAAGTTACAGAAGCATATTTGAGTTAAATATAAGAGCATTTTGTTGGACATATTAAGTAGTAAAAAGTCAAATAAAATGCTCTGTTTTTTAATCCTATCTTTGCTACAATATATATAACCATTTTAAATATATGTGTATAGATATTTAAAAGAATGCATATAATTTAATATGGAATGATATGAAGCAAAGATAGTTATTATACTAGAGTAATGCTAAATTAGTCTGTTTTGAAGTAACATATAATAAAGAGCATATGTTTATGCTAGAAAATAAATACTCATTCAGTAATGAAAATGAATATGAAAAAGTTTATAATTTATTAAAAAGTGTGAATAGAAGTGTAAAGCAAGAATGTACCAAATGTTGGGCAAGAAATTTATGTGGTGCCTGTCCTGCAAGTTTACTTTTGTTTTCAAATGATAATTCTACAGATATTGCCTGTATTAATATAAAAAATAAAATTGAAAAAGTACTTCCTTTGATAATTGAAGATGTATATAATAATAATTCAAATAACTATAATAGTTTAATATAGGGGGATGAGATGAAAATAATTAACAAGGAGAATAGAACCAGACTTGCAATAAGTCTCTTTTTTTCTATAGTGGGTGATATTTTCTTGATGCAAGCACTTATCGGAATGAGTGACATTATGGATATGGCAATAAAATCTAATATTAAAGATATGCCGCTTACAGTTTCACTTACCGTATTTTACATGGCAGCTCAATGGGGATGTACTTTTGTAAAGTATATATTCTGGCAGAGATTCATGTTTGGAACAAGAGACAACCTGCTCTTGATTTTAATTAAAAGCTTATTCAGACTTCCTATGTCAAAGCTAAAAGAAAAGAATTCTGATTATTATATGAATATCTTAAATAATGACATTGAAGAATTTAGAATTGGATATTTAGACGGATTATATGGGCTTTTATCATACTCGACATCAGTTATAGTGGCTGCTGTTACATTGCTTCGAGTTAATTATCTGATGGTCATAACAACAGTTATACTTACAATTCTTCCTATCCTTATAAGCAAGGTTATGACAGGGAAGACGATAAATATAAATAAAGAAAAAACAAGTGCAAATGAAACTTATTTAAGCCGCCTGCAGGAAATGGTTAAAGGGTTTGATGTTGTAAAGAGATCAGGACATTCTGATGAATATATCGGTATTTTTGAAAAAGTTAATGAAAAGCGTTCAGTTTCATATATGCATTATAACGTAACAACTAATATGATTAGGGCAACAATGTTTGCGATTGTAAGCATTAATCAATTAATCCTGACAGGACTTTGCTCCTTTTTGGTTGTGAAAAATATAATAAGTCCCGGACTTATAATTACAGTTACTGCAGCATTTGCAAATTTTTCAGATGCATTTTCAAATTCACTTGAAAGCGGTATAGAAATGAAGTCTGCTAAAGTTTTCCTTGAAAAATTTATGCCTTATCTGAATAAAAATATTGATGATAATGTGATTGATACTACACATCTTCAATCAGATAACAGATTGACAAAAGCTGATATAGCTATAGAAAAACTTAGTTTTGCTTATGAAGATAAGGAAATATTCAAGGATTTTTCTTTGAATGTAGGCAATGGAGAGATAGTTGCGGTAACTGGAGAAAGCGGTTCAGGCAAATCTACTTTAATAAAGCTTCTGCTCAAATCTTTCTTAAATTATAGCGGTAAAATTAAATATGATGGCAAGGATTTACAGGAAATTACGGAAGAAGAGCTTTACAGCAAAGTATATCTGGTTCCACAGGAAAGCTTCATTTTTAAATCTTCATTGTTTGATAATGTTACAATGTTTGCAAAGATGGAAGATGGTGCAGAGGCTAAGTTTAAGGAAATTCTTGAGAAGGTAAATCTTAGAAATTTTATGGAATTGCATAAAGATGAAGAACTTGATCCTGATGAAATGTCCGGAGGAGAGAAGAAAAGAGTTTCAATAGCCAGAGCCTTATTTAATGATTCTGAGATAATCATTTTAGATGAGCCGACTTCTGACTTAGATCCTGAGAATAAGGAGATAATAAATAAGATTATATTTGATATGAAAGATAAGACAAGGATAGTTGTAACCCATGACTGGAATGAAAAATATTTGGGGAAATTTGATAAGATAATAAAGTTATAAGGAGTTTAAGTTTGATAATAAATGCAACGGTATTTTGGAAAGAGTTTCTTGAGTATTTAGAAGTCAATGATGATACAACAGTTATCCTATAATTATGCATACACATGAATGGTATTATTCTGATGAAAACATATCATTTTCAAAAAAAGATTTACTTTTTATGAAGAATTTTGTAAAAGTTTGTAGAAAATTAGGTTTGAATTTAGCAATAACTTTTTGGGTTACTAATGAGAAATATTATCAACAATGTATATTTGACAAAGTTAGCAGCGAAGAGAAACTTAATTTAAGTACGATAAAATTGAGTATTGAGTAATTTTTCGCTTATCTTTAATATATAAGTTATGGTGAAAGATTGGAGGAATAATGAAGAAATACCTGACTGACAATTTCGGCTATACACTTAGAAACATAAGAGAAAATTTAAAACTTACCCAAACAGAAGTTTTTCAGGGAATTTTAGCAAGAAGTACTTGGTGTAATTATGAATCGGATATTATGATTCCTGATATGATTACATTCATTACCTTACTTGAGAGAATGGGAGTATCATCTAATAGATTTGAATTTATAGTTCCTGAGGAAGTTCATAAATTTTACACTTGGTATGAAGAATGTCTGCTTTGTATAGAAAATAATGACTGGAAAGGACTTATAGATAAAAGAAATGAATTTGAAGTATTTAAACAGATCAATGTAAAGTTTCAATATCAATATAGGGATTTTATAGATTACGTGATTGAAAGATTTGTGTACAAAAATTTGGATAAAGCTTTACACTATATAAAAAAGGCTCTATTATACACAATAACAGATATTGATAATATTGTGACTAATAGAGCATTATTATCTATATTTGAAGGTCATCTTTTAGCTAATTATTATGACTTACTTTATACTATACAGGTAGATGATGATATAACTAAAAAGCTGTATTCTTTTTACAAATATTACAGTCATAGGTTAAAAGATGATTTGATTAAAGGAAAAATCATTCCAAGAATTGCACTTATATTATTAACTCACGATAAAAGTATGCTAAGCAGAAAGAAAAGATTAAAAATAGAACATGAAACATTGAAAATATTGATTAAAAATTACACAATAAGAGAAGTGCCTGAAATTTTAAAACATTTAATAAAGGATGAGATGTCATATGGACTGTCCAAAATTCGTAATTTTCAAAGAAATGCTTTGTTGACTGTATTTGATAAATATGGAGTCTGTCCTGAATTTAGGGTAGAATTACAAAGATTTGAGAGAAAGAAACATTTACTGCTAAGTGATATGTTAAAGTTGCGTAGAATAGAGTTAGGTCTTACATTAGAGGAGGTTGCAGGAGATATATGTTCTGTAAGTACTTGTGCAAGGGCTGAGAAAGGAAAAGTAACTCCAAGTAAAACTACACTTGCTTTATTGAAAGAAAGATTGAAACTTAGGGCTTTATACTATAGTAGTGAGATTGAAACTGAAGATTATGATACATTAATGCTAAATTCAGAATGTAGGAAGTTAATATCACTTAGAATGTGTGATGAAGCAATAATAAAATGTAAAGAATTGTCAGAGAAATTAGATATTACTATCTCAATAAATAGACAAATTTTAGGGCTTTATGAATTATCCAAATCTTTAGATGAAACAGATAGAATAAACACATTATGGAATTTGTTGTTATATACAGACATAGATATTAATCATAAACTTATATTTAGCAGAGAAGAACTGGAATTGCTGAGTTGTATAGCTAGGGAAAAGGCAAAAGTAAATAATAAAGATGGAATTTTATTTTTGGAGAAATTATTAGAAAAAGAGCATAAACAAAGAGGAACATATTACTTCAGAACTGCTATTATAAGTAGAGATTTGATAAAAATGTTAAAAGACAATAAAGAGTATGATAAAAGTAATGAACTTGCAAATAAGGTAATACACAGGATGCTGAAAGAAAATGAAAGTGGATTATTACTGGATATGTTAGACTATATTTCAACTATAAAAGAAGAAACTGATAAGAAAAAAGAAGCAGGTGAAATTTGTAAAAATATGTTTTATATCGCAGAACTCTATGAAGTGTATGATGATGCAAAAAGTATAAAAGAATATTATACAAATAACTTTAATAAAAATGAAGTATGGTACTAATATATCACATCATATTATAATAGAAATATCTGATAATTTATTGAGTATAGAATTATAACAAGAATACAATAAATTATCAGATGTTATAATAAATTTAGTTTTAGAATTTGTTATTTAGAATTAAGCAGGGGTATCTGAAAAAGTGCTTATTGGATTTGGTGTCTTTTTATCACCGCATATAGTTATTTCGGACTTAGTATAAAGATTAAACTTCGGTATATAGGAAAAACTAAAAATTGAAGCTAACAATGGTACACTAAGTATAGCAACAAGACATACAAATAATTTTTTTCTTTTCACAGTAATAACCTCACTTATATAAAATATTGTTTAGGGAAACAATAAATCTGACAACATTAATTATAGAGAATAAATTAAATTAAGACCATAGCATTTTATTGGACATTTTAAGTAACAATATGTATTGGCGAATGCTGTATTGTGATAAAAATAATGCAGTTATAGCTTTTTTATGATAAAATTTAATTTGAGAAAGATATTTAAATACAAACTTATATTATAGGTTTTGAAAGGAAAAATTATGAAATTATTAATAGCATCAGATATACATGGCTCCGCTTATTATGCGAAGAAGGTTATAGAAAGTTTTGAAAAAGAAAAAGCAGATAAATTACTTTTGCTAGGTGACATCCTCTACCATGGACCAAGGAATGACTTGCCTTATGGACATAATCCAAAGGAAGTGATAGCGTTGTTAAATAATTTAAGTGATAAAATTATCTGCGTGAGGGGCAATTGTGAGGCAGAAGTAGACCAAATGGTATTAGAATTTCCTTGCCTTGCAGATTATGTTATTATAAATGCAGATGGAATTAATATTTTCGCTACACATGGGCATATTTATGGTGAGACTAATCCGCCAAAACTTAATAAGGGAGATGTTTTACTTTGTGGTCATACCCACATTCCTAAATGTACGGTTTATGAAAATTATATATATATGAACCCCGGTTCAACTTCAATACCAAAAGAAAATAGTCATAATGGGTATATGACTTATGAAGATAAGGTATTTACATGGAAAGATTTTGATGGAAATATAATAAACAGATATGACTGTGCGGAGGGATAAAATGGCTAAATTATATGCAATTTTTGATTTGGACGGTACACTTTTGGATACCTTAGATGACCTTATGGATTCTATGAATTACATATTGAAAGAGAATGATTTTCCAACCAGAACCAAGGATGAGATAAAAAGTTTTGTGGGAAACGGCATAAGAAAACTTGTGGAGAGAGCGGTACCGAAAGAGTTTAAAAATGATGAGGTATTTATTGATAAACTTTATAATGATTTTGGAAAATATTATAACCTGCATTCTGATATAAAAACGGCTCCTTATAAAGGAACACTTTCAATGCTGGATGAGATAAAGGCTAATGGTATTGAAGTGGCAATTGTATCCAATAAAATAGACAAAGCAGTGAAGTCGCTTAGTAGTAAATATTTTGGCGGTAAAATAAAGGTGGCAATAGGAGAAAAACCTGAAATAAGGCATAAACCGGAGCCTGATATGGTGCTTATGGCAATGCAGGAACTTGGAGCGGATAAGAGTAACAGCATATATATAGGAGATTCGGAAGTAGATATTCAGACAGCATCCAATGTAGGACTTCCATGCATATCGGTTTTATGGGGATTTAGGGATGAGCAATACTTAAAAGAGTGTGGCGGAAAGTTGTTTGCAGATTCAATGAAAAATTTGACAGAAAAGTTAATAAATTTCACAAAAAATTGAAAAAATTAGTCTAAACTAACTAAAAAGCAGGTGGAATACCTGCTTTTATTGATAAAAAATCTCTAATAATAGTTTAATTTTTTGAGAATTTGTGGTACTATTATCAGGATAGATTAATTTTGTGGTATTTTAGGAGGATAAAAAAATGTTTAAGGTTGTAAATAAGCGCTACCTGGCAAATAATATCTGGCTGGTAGATGTAGAAGCACCTAATGTAGCTAAGGCCTGCCTTCCGGGACAGTTTGTAATTGTAAGACTTGATGATAAAGCTGAAAGAGTTCCCCTTACAATTTGCGATTATGATAGGGAGAAAAATACCATTACTCTCGTTTATCAGTCGGTTGGGGCTTCAACTAAGAGAATGGAAAAAGAAGATGATAACGGTTATAAGGATATTGTTGGTCCTCTTGGACAGCCATCAGAACTTTGCACAATGCCTAGAGAAGAACTTGCAAAAGAAAAGATTCTTTTTATGGCCGGTGGTGTAGGTACAGCTCCTGTATATCCACAGGTTAAATGGCTTAAGGAAAATGGTTATGAGGCTGATGTTATTGTAGGTGCAAGAACTAAGGACTTGCTTATTCTCGAAGAGGAGATGAAGCAATGGGCAAGTAATCTTTATATTGCTACAGATGACGGCTCTTATGGATTTAAAGGAAATGTTAATGACTGTCTTAAAGACCTTCTTGCAAATCATGGAAAAGAGTATACAAGAGTAGTAGCAATCGGACCTATGATAATGATGAAGTTTGTCTGTCTTACCACAAAAGAGCTTGGCATACCTACTATAGTAAGTATGAATCCTATTATGGTTGATGGTACAGGTATGTGTGGTGCCTGCCGTCTTTCTGTAGGGGATAAGATTAAATTTGCCTGTGTAGATGGTCCTGAGTTTGACGGACATCTTATAAACTTTGATGAGGCTATGAACAGACAGCGTATGTATAAGTCTGAAGAAGGAAGAAAAACATTGAAACTTCAGGAAGGTGATACACACAAGGGACCGGGATGTATGACACCTAATCCTCAGAAAGTAGACTAAGTTAAGCTAATAAAGGAGATAAAAAAATGGCAGTTAATCCAATGCAGAGAATTCCTGTAAGAGAGCAGGAAGCTAAAGTAAGAGCAAAAAACTTTGAAGAAGTTTGTTATGGATATAATATTGAAGAGGCTATGGATGAGTCTACAAGATGTCTTAATTGTAAAAATCCACGCTGTGTAGGAGGTTGTCCTGTAGGTATTGATATTCCGGGATTTATTATGAAAGTTAAAGAAGGGGATGTTAAGGGGGCTTATGATACTATAAGTAAATACAGTGCACTGCCTGCAGTATGTGGCCGTGTCTGTCCTCAGGAGTCACAGTGTGAGAAATACTGCGTAAGGGGTATTAAGGGAGATGCAGTATCTATAGGTAAACTTGAAAGATTTACAGCTGACTGGGCTCGTGAGCATGAAATCCGTCCGGAGCCTGCAAAGGTTAAGAACGGTAAGAGAGTTGCTGTTATAGGTGCAGGTCCTGCAGGGCTTACAGCAGCCGGAGATCTTGCTAAGGCAGGCTGTGATGTGGTTATATATGAGGCTCTTCATGAAGCTGGAGGAGTACTTGTGTATGGTATTCCTGAATTCCGTCTTCCAAAAGAGACAGTTGTTAAATACGAAGTTGATAATGTTAAGGCTCTCGGTGTAGAGATAAAGACTGACTATGTAATAGGCAGATCTATTACTATAGATGAACTTATGGAAGAAGAAGGCTTTGATGCAGTATTTATCGGTTCAGGTGCAGGTCTTCCTAAGTTTATGGGAATTCCGGGTGAGAATGCTAATGGTGTATTCTCTGCTAATGAATACCTTACAAGATCAAACCTTATGAAGGCTTTTGATGATAATTATGATACACCTATTCATCCGGGTAAAAAGGTAGTGGTTGTAGGTGGCGGTAATGTTGCTATGGATGCTGCAAGAACTGCACTTAGGCTTGGAGCTGAAACACATATTGTATACAGAAGATCTGAAGAAGAGCTTCCTGCCAGAGTGGAAGAGGTTCATCACGCTAAAGAAGAGGGAATTATCTTTGATGTACTTACTAATCCTATTGAAATTATTGAGGATGAGAATGGTTGGGTAAAAGGCTGTAAATGTGTAAGAATGGAGCTTGGTGAGCCTGATGAGTCAGGTCGTAGAAGACCACAGGAGGTTCCAAATTCTGAATTTGTTATCGAGTGTGATACAGTTATTATGTCTCTCGGTACAAGTCCTAACCCACTTATTTCTTCTACAACTAAGGGGCTTGAATCTAATAAATGGGGCTGCCTTGTTGCTAAGGATGAGAACGGTGAAACTACAAAGACAGGTGTATATGCAGGCGGAGATGCTGTTACAGGAGCTGCTACAGTTATTCTTGCTATGGGTGCCGGTAAACATGCGGCGAAAGGTATCTTGGAGTACCTTGGAGTTGCTGAGGCTTAATAATTAAATAAGTTTGTGAGTAACTATCATTTATAAAGAAAACAGGGAGAAAGATAAAATCTCCCTGTTTTCTTGCATATAAGGGGCTGTATTAAAGTCATAGGGGATTTAGCTGATAGCAGACTATACAAAAATCAGATGATATACAAATCTTAAAGAAGTGTTTAAAAACAAGGTATAGATTTATGACATATTTATGCTATAATATTAGCAGATGAAAGTTTTAAGCAGGAGGAGATATTTTGACAACATTATTGTATGTAGTGATAGGCATTATGACGGTTCTTGCAACTGGTTTATTTTTTTCAAGAAATAAGATATTAAGAGAAAAAAAAGAAGCAGAAAAGAAATTAAAAGATACACTAAGTGCTCTTGATAATGTATATAGCGAAATTAATACTACACAGGAAGAGCTTAATATGAAGTATAGGGAGATAAAAGCAAGTGAGGATAAGATAAAGAAGCTTGCTTATGAAGATGCCTTAACAGGTCTTCCTAATGGTATAGCTTTTAATGAAATGCTTACTCATATTTTAGAAACTCTGAGAAAAGAAGAATCAATAGGAATTATGTATGTTGATTTGGATAATTTTAAACAAATAGATGATTTATGGGGGCATGCCAAATGTGAAGAATTAATTTTGGATGTTAGTCATAGGCTTAGACAGAATCTTGATGAAAATGATTATTTGGCTAAGCTTAGTGGTGATGAATTTATGATACTTAGCCAAAATATAATTGATTTGACAGATTTTAATGAAAAAATAAAAAGAATAGGTACTTCATTCAGATTTCCTTTTATAACTTCCTTTGGACAGGTAGTGGTAACTACAAGCATAGGAGCCGCAGTAGCACCAAGAGATGGAGCTAAAGCAGATTTGATAATTAAAAATGTTACAGCTGCATTAACCGAAGCAAAACATCTTGGAAAAGATAATTACTGTTATTATAGTGAAGAAATGTCTGAGAAGGAACTTGAAAATATTGAATTGCAATCAAGTCTTACTACTGCAATAAAAAATGACAGTATTCTGATTAAGTATTCTCCCATTTTTGATATAGGAAGCAGAACCTATGATACGGTCAGGTTGAGATTGTTATGGGACAGGGGAGAAAAGGGAGTGTGGAGAGCAAGGAAATTTATAGGTTTTGCAGAAAAAACAGGACAGATACTTGCACTTGGTGAAAATACAGTAAAAAGAGCCTGTGAAGAGATAAAGAAATTTCCTGATAAGAATGTAATTTTCCCGCTTGCAAGAAGATTGGTGCTAAATTATGATTTTAGAAATAAGTTATATGCGATTGTTGAAGAAGCCCAAATTAATGTAAAAAAAATTATAATAGAAGTAGATGAAAATATTTTGATGGAAGATTTGCCTGAATATAGTTTTGTTATTGAAGAAATGCTTGAAAGAGGTTTTGGATTCAGAATTGGAAGATATGGTAGTGGTGGAATGTCTATGGATATATTAAAAAATCTGCCATCTGCTCAACTATCCATTTCTGTAAGCAGACTTTTAGAGGAAAATGAAAAGACTGAGGTTATCGAATATTTAAAAATAGTTGTGGATGTTGCTGAAAAATTAGGGCATAGTATATCTTTTTCCGGGGTATCTGATGATGAAGTAGAGAGAGTTGTAGTTGCAAGTGGAGGTAAGATGGCTGAAGGAACATATTATGGAATGCTTTTGGAAGCTGAAGAAATAAGATAATTGTATAAAATGCCGAATATGAGTCTGAAATTTTGGTAAAAATGCCGTTGTAGATATTTCATATATGCTTTATAATTTGCTTATATTTGATTCTGAAAAATGGGAAGAAAGCGAGGAAATTTGAAGTATAATGAATTTATTGAAGCAGTAAGAATGGGCTTATCTGCGAAATTAGAACCTTATTATGAGGTTGTATTGAAGAAGGTTGCTAAAAACAACGGCATATACCGTTATGGACTTTCAGTATTATCGAAGGAAAATACTAAGAAGATATCTAGAATAGTTTATCTTGAAGATTTTTATCGAGAATATGAAGATAATGTAGAGTATAATTTTGAAAATGTTGTAACTGAACTTTATCATATATTAAAAGATTTGGATTATCCGCATTTTAATCAAGTTGATTATACAGATATAGATAGAATAAAGGCTAAGATAATCTTTGAGTTGGTAAATTATGATATGAATAAACTTAGACTTTCTGAAAGGCCGTTTATTAAAATTATGGATTTAGCAGTGATTTTTGCGTATATTGCAACTGATGTAGGAAAAGATTTTGGAGTAGTACATATTACTAATGAAATGGCAGAGCAGTTTGGGCTTACCTGTGAGAAGATTTGGAATATAGCCAAAGAGAATACTCCTAAACTCCTTAAGGCTGAGATTATTCCAATGTCAAGTTTCATACCAAGTAATGAGAGATATGATGAAGAAGAGGAAATGTATATTATTTGCAATGATAAAAAAAGCAGTGGTGCCGGAGTTATTTTGTATGACAAAATTCTTGAAGAACTTTCATCTAAATTAAAGTCTGATTTATATATTCTTCCCAGTTCAATCCATGAAACTATTGTAATCAGTAATAAAGGAGATAAGGATATATCTGCCTTACGAGACATGGTGAAAAACATAAATAATACAGTGGTGTCTGCGGAGGACATTTTGTCTGATAATATATATCATTATAGCATGAGGGATAAAAAAATAGAAATAGCATATAAAAATACTACATTTATGTACGAACGAAGTAGAATAAATCAGTAAAACCATGTAAAATATTAACATAATACTTGAAAAAACATATAAAAAAATGTACAATATCTATATGTGATAAATCCAAAATTCAGGCTACATAAGTTTGTGGCAGATTGGAGAAAAATATGGACATTTTCAAGTATGAAAGAATCAGAAACGTAGCTCTACTTGGCCATGGCAGCTGTGGTAAGACTACACTTGCAGAGGCCATGGCATTTGTAACAGGTGTAATTTCAAGGCAGGGAAAGATTGAAGATGGCTCAACTATCAGTGATTATGATAAAGAAGAGCAGAAGAGAACTTTCTCCATACATACTTCCGTTATTCCGATTGTAAGTGAAGATACAAAGATTAATATTTTAGATACTCCGGGGTACTTTGATTTTGTTGGAGAGGCAGAAGAAGCTGTAAGTGCAGCAGATGCAGCTGTTATTGTAATTTCGGCTAAAGCAGGTGTACAGGTAGGTACAGAGAAGGCATGGAATCTTTGTGAAAAATATAAACTTCCAAGAATGTTCTTTGTAACAGATATGGATGATGATAATGCAAGTTACAGAAAAGTTGTGGAAGCACTTCAGGAACTCTATGGAACAAGAGTGGCTCCTTTCCAGCTTCCAATCCGTGAAAATGAAAAGTTTGTCGGTTTTGTAAATGTGGTAAAAATGGCAGGTCGTAGATTTAATGACGACGGCACTTATATAGATTCAGATATTCCTGACTATTCTATGGAATATTTACAAACTTACAGAGATGCACTTTTAGAGGCAGTAGCTGAGACTAGTGATGATATGATGGATAAGTTTTTCAATGGTGAGGAATTTACACAGGCTGAGATGTCTACAGCACTTAGAAAGAGTGTTGGTGATGCAAGTCTCGTACCGGTTCTTATGGGTTCAGGTACTGAAGCCAAGGGTGTAAGAAACCTTATTGATCAGATTATAAGCTATTTCCCATCGCCTAATAAGACTATAATTACAGGTATTAATCAGAAGACCGGCAATAGTTTCCATGCTGATTATGATGAGAATAAAGAGATGACAGCTAAGGTATTTAAGACAATAGCAGATCCGTTTATTGGAAAATTCTCGCTTATTAAAATTTGCTCAGGTGTACTTAAAGCTGATTCTACCATTTATAATGTAGCAAAGGATGTTGAAGAAAAGATTTCAAGACTTTATGTGCTTAGGGGAAAAGAGCAGATAGAAGTGAAAGAACTTCATGCCGGTGATATTGGTGCAATAGGCAAACTTGATATTGCAACGGGTGACAGTATAGCTACTAAGGCTGTACCTGTAGTATATGACAAGCCAACATTCTCAGTTCCATATACTTATATGAGATATGTAACTAAGAATAAGGGTGATGATGATAAGATTGCCAGTGCTCTGGCTAAGATTGTAGATGAAGATCCAACTATTAAGCTTGTAAATGACAGTGCAAATCGCCAGTCATTAATCTATGGTATTGGTGACCAGCATTTGGATGTTGTGGTAAGCAAGCTTGCATCAAGATATAAGGTTGAAATTGAGCTTCTTAAACCTCGTATTCCTTATAAGGAAACGATTAAGAAGAAGGTTTCAGTACAGAATAAGTATAAAAAGCAGACCGGTGGACATGGTCAGTATGGTGATGTACATATTACATTTGAACCATCAAATGATCTGGAAAAACAGTATATTTTTGAAGAAACTGTATTTGGCGGTGCCATTCCAAAGAACTTCTTCCCTGCTATTGAAAAGGGTATAGCAGAGTGTGTAACTAAGGGACCTCTTGCAGGTTATCCTGTAGTAGGACTTAAAGCTACACTTACAGATGGTTCTTATCACCCTGTAGATTCTTCTGAAATGGCATTTAAAACAGCTGCTACACAGGCTTTTAAAGATGGTTTTATGCAGGCTATGCCTATACTTTTAGAGCCTATCGTAACTCTCAGAGTAGTAGTTCCTGATGAGTATACAGGTGATGTAATGGGAGATCTTAATAAGAGACGTGGAAGAGTAAGTGGCATGAATACCCTTTATGATGGAAGAACTGAAATCCTTGATGATATTCCGCAGGCAAGCCTTATGGGATATTCTACAGACCTCAGATCTATGACAGGTGGAATAGGAGAGTTTTCTTATGAATTTAGCCACTATGAGGCTGCACCTGCCGATGTACAGGCAAAGGTAGTAGAAGAAAATGCTGCTAATGCAGGTAAAGAGGAATAATTAAATAGCCATATATAACTAAACCCTGTCTGATTAAAATGTCAGACAGGGTTTAACATAGAATTTTTTACGCCAATTTTAATAAAATTGGAACTTTCAAAGAAAATTTCTCTGATTTTTTGTTTTTTAATATCATTTCCAATAAAGACTACTTTATCAGATATTTCATTGGTATCTGTCTCAATCTGATATCTGTTATCTGATACATCAAATCTTAGATTAACTCCTCTTATAGCAAAGCTTCCTTTAGCTCTGAATACATTCCCATATACTCCTCTTATAAGATTTTCTAAAAATATAATAAATCTTTCAATAGAGCGGACAGAAATATTGTTTAAGGAAAAAGTATCAGGCATATTTTCTGACTCATCTTTTATAGGAATTTCAACAGTCCCATCAAGATACTTTGTTAAGAGGAATATCGATGTTTTCTCCGGATCCTAAGTAATTTACATTACCAATTTTTCCGCCCGGCTTTAAGCACTTAACAGCAGGTGAAAATGTCTCAACACCACCGCCGGCGATAATAACTTTATCAACACCCTTGCCATCAGTCATCTTCATAACCTGCTCATCAATAGGACCATTCTTGTAGCTGATAAAATCTGTAGCACCATAACCTTTTGCTGCTTCAACACAAACAGGTCTTGTACCGACAGCAATAATTCTTGAAGCACCACGGAGGTTAGCTCCTGCTACTGACATAAGACCAACAGGCCCAATGCCGATAACAAGTACAACATCACCAAACTGCACATCAGCAAGTTCTACACCATGGAAACCGGTAGGAACCATATCAGAGAGCATACAAGCATCAACAGTATTTATATTATCAGGAAGAAGGGCAAGGTTTCCGTCTGCATCATTTACATGGAAGAATTCGGAGAACACACCATCTTTAAAGTTAGAGAACTTCCAGCCTGCAAGCATTCCGCCTGAATGCATAGAGAAGCCAGCCTGTGCCTCAAGAGAATTCCAGCCTGACTCACCAATCTTAAGCATTGCATAACCTTTCATAACCATTCTCCTTTCAAAAATTGAAATATTAGCCTACATAAAAGCTATATTTACATTATAATAGTTAATTCGATAAAAGTCACTAAAAAATTAGAAAAAACATTAGATAAAATTGTGCATGTTTGCAAATCATTTGCAAATTGTATTGACCGTAAGTGTCATTTGCATTAAAATTATAATAAAGCATAGAATGGAGCGAAAAATTGATGAGGAATAACACAGAAGATATAACTAAGTTTATTTTTATAAAAGATGAGCCGGAAAAGTCGGATATTATTTTCATACCCGGTTCATCAAACTGGGGACTTGCTGAAACGGCTTCTGAACTTTATGGAAAAGATTTATCAAAGAAAATAATGCCTTCGGGAATGTATTTTTATAAGATAGGTAAGTTTTTAAATGAACGGGTTACAGAAGATAGGTACAAGGGGAATTATAGGACTGAAGCAGAGTTTTTGAGTTCTGTGCTTGTTAAAAACGGTGTATCGGATGCAGATATTTTAATGGAGGAGAGGGCTACTAATACTTATGAGAATGCTATATTTTCAAAAGAATTACTTGAAAGTAAAGGGATGGAGGTGAAAAGTGCAATCATTTGTCCTCAGGCTTTTCACGCAAGGAGGGTGTTTATGACATATTCTCATATCTTTCCAAATACAAAGTTTTATATTGTACCTACTGACACACAGGGAATAACGGCGACTAACTGGTACAAGACAGATAGAGGTGTGAAGGTGGTACTGGGGGAACTTAGAAAATGTGGCGAGTATTTTGAGGAGTATGTATTAAATGAATTTAGAAATAGAACAGTATTATGATATTTTAAGAAGCTCTAAATTATTTTATAATTTAGACTTGGAGGCAATTCTTCATATTGTAAAATGTCTTGAAGGATACATTAGGGAGTATATAGCAGGGAGTATCATCCTGTCTTATGGGAGTCGAACCGAATATGCCGGGGTTGTGCTTTCAGGTAAGCTGTCTTTAGTAATTCCTGAGTCTGATGGAAGTGAGACCAATATGGGAAATATAATGGAATCCGGTTTTTTTGCCTGTGCTAATTCCTGCATAGTGGGACAAAAGTATTTGGCCAGTGCTATTGCAAAGAAGGATTCTAAAATTTTATTTTTAAAATTCTCTAATTTATTTAAACCTTATGCAAGGAGATGTACATTTGCATCTATGATGACTGCAAATCTACTTAGGCAGATAGCAGAAGAAAGTGTCATTCAGGAAAAAAGAATAAGAGTTATGAGTCAAAAGAGCATAAGGGCTAAAGTGATTTCATATATAGAAGAGTTTAGTGAGGATGGAATGTGTGGTAAGAGAACCATGAATAATCAAGAACTTGCTAATTTCTTAGGAATTGATAGAAGTGCCTTGTCAAGAGAAATATCTAGAATGAAGTACGAAGGTATAATTGAATGGGATAAATGTAAGTGTAAGCTGCTGATTTAACTAATTTTATAAAATGTTGCAATTGCAATAGAAAATAATATCTTCCTAAAATATACTTAAATTAGTTGCAGCTAACTAAGTTATATTTTAGGAGGATATTATGAAAAAGGCAAGGTTTACGGCACTTATGGTTGGAGCTATGATAGCTCTTAGTGCTTGTGGAGGTAATTCTGCAAATATCGAGAAAAAAAGTAGTGTAACTCAAAATACATCTGTTGCACAGTCGACATCTTCAAAAAATTCTTCGTCATCAATGATGAGTTCGTCCAATCAGAACGAAAATATGATAAGCGAAGTTAAGGGTATGGCTACGCACAATGTAGTTGACCATGGTGGCAATACAGTAGAAGTTCCGAATGAAATCAACAGAATAGTTATTGATCAAATTCCTATTTTATCTACATATATGGCATATTTTCAGGGGGATGCACCTAAGATTGTAGGTTTTGCGGGTTCATTCAAGGATATTATTACTAAGACGGCATTAAAAAACATTGCTCCTGAGCTTTTTAAAAGCAGTGATACCGTCTATGCTCAGAGTGATTTGAATATAGAAGAGATTATTAAACTCAAGCCGGATGTTATTTTTTATAATGCTCAAAATAAAGAGCATGCGGAAATACTCAAAAAATCAGGCATACCTGCAGTGGGGTTTGCTACAATAGGGGCAAGTACACCCGCCGATCCGATAGAAAGATATAAAGAGTGGTTGAGGCTTTTGGAGGATGTTTTCGGAGAAAAAGGTAAGATGGACAACTTCATAGCTGAAGGTGACAAGATAGTGGCTGATGTTACGGAAAGAATAGCTAAGGTTGATGATAAAGACAGACCGGATACTATGATACTTTGGAAATATGCAAACGGTGTCCCTATGGTTGCCGGTAAAGGCTCGTTCGGAGATTTCTGGCTTCAGAGATTAAAGGTTAAGAATCTGGCAGGAGAGACCAAAGGCTTTGCCCAGGTAAGTATGGAACAGATATATAAGTGGAATCCTTCACTTCTTTTCTTGGATGGACCGGGACTTCTTGATATGATTCCGTCGGATGTTATAGAAAATAAGGTAGAGGGTGCGGATTTCTCTACTATAAAGGCTGTAAAGGATAAGAGGGTATATAATACAACACTTGGTATGTGGAACTGGTTTACGCCTAATCCTGATGCACCGTTAGTGCTTGCTTGGATGGCTTCAAGAACCTATCCTGAGCAGTTTAAGGATTATCCGCTTGAAGATACTATCCGCAAATATTATAAAGATTTTTATGGTTATGATGTTACCGATGAGGAAATGAAGGGGATGTTAGATTATAATGAAAGATAATCTGTGGATTAGAAATAATCATTTTACATTACTTTCATATGCACTTATGTTTGTTACCCCTATAGTATTTGCACTTATTGCACTTTGCAGCGGAAGAATGTTTCTGTCTGTAAAGGAAGTTGTGGACACATTGATGATGGTAATAAACGGAAAAGGAGAGGAAGCTGAGTTCTTTTCCATTATTATGAACATAAGACTACCCCGAATTATAATGGCAGTAATAGTGGGAATGGGTTTGAGTCTGGCAGGCAGTACATTCCAATCACTTTTTTCCAATCCGCTTGCTACACCTGATATTTTGGGTGTAACAAGCGGCACCTGTGTAGGAGCGATCTTAGCAATTTTACTTGGCAGAAGTATATTAGAAGTACAGCTTATTGCACTTGTATTCGGACTTGCGGCGGTATGGATAACAATGAAGGTGGCAGGCAATGATACAGAACGTTCAATAGTGTTTTTAGTGCTTTCGGGTGTTATAATTTCATCTTTATTCAATGCAATAGGCTCATTGCTAAAATATACGGCAGATCCTACAAGCAAGCTGCCAGAGATAACCTACTGGCTGATGGGAAGCTTTGCTTCTGCCTCTTACACAAAGATACTGATAGGAAGCCCGCTAATCTTGATAGGAGTAGCAGTTATTTACCTGCTGAGATGGAAATTAAATATACTTTCGTTAAGTGAAGATGAGGCAAAGGCAAGCGGTATGGACATAAGAAAAATAAGACTGGCTTTCATACTTGCTTCTACCCTTATTACAGCTTCAAGCGTGTCTATGTGTGGGCAGGTGGGTTGGATAGGACTTTTAGTTCCGCATCTTTCAAGAATGTTGGTAGGCAGCAATAACAGATATGTAATTCCTATAAGCATGAGCATTGGAGCTGCATTTATGATTGCTATTGACACTATGTCAAGAAGCATAAGCGTAATAGAACTTCCTCTGTCGATACTGACTGCCATAGTTGGAGCTCCGATATTTATTTCGTTACTTAGGAGGAACAGGAAAAATTTAAGATGATATTAGAAGTTTCAAATGGTGCATTTTCTTATCCGGGTGGTAAGACAGTGATAAACGGTATTAACCTTGGTGTAGACAAGGGTGAGGCACTTTCGGTATTGGGACCTAACGGAGTCGGAAAGACTACTTTGTTAAAATGTTGTCTGGGACTGCTAAATTTTAATAAGGGAGAGGCAAGGCTGTACGGTAATGATATAAAAACCATGAAACCCAAAGACTTTTGGAAATCTGTGTCTTATATTCCACAGTCTCATAATTTTGCATTTTCTTACAGTGGCATAGATTTGGTTGTGTTAGGTCGAAGTTCACACCTTAATACCTTTGAACAGCCCGGTAAAAAAGATTATGAAAGGGCGTATGAAATACTTAAGGAAAACGGAATCCTGTATCTGGCAGATAAAGACTGCAATAAGATGAGCGGCGGTGAACTTCAGATGATACTGATAGCCAAGGCACTTATAAATGAACCAAAGCTCATAGTCCTTGATGAACCGGAAACAGGCCTTGATTTTCATAATCAGATTTTGGTTCTTGACTTGATAAACAAGTTGGTACATGAAGATGGACTCAGTGCAATTATCAATACCCATTATCCTACCAACGCCCTTATGATATCCGATAAGACTATTCTTATGAAAAAAGATGGTTCATATATTTATGGAAAAACAAATGAAATCCTTAATAAAACCAATATTGAGGATGCTTTTGATGTAGAAATTATCATAAATGAAGGCGATTATAAAGGAGAGAAAAAGAAAAGTATAATTCCCGTTGCAATCAGACGGTAAGTTATATCATTAAACTATTTTGACAAGGGAGGCGGCTATGATTAAAGGCGGTAGATTTAAGTTTTCAGAAGAATATAAAGTAAAAAATGAACTTACCATTTCTACAAAATTAGGACTTTCGGATGCACCGATTACTTATTTCAGGCTTGGAAAAGGTACTGATATAAGTAAGGAAAGTTATGACTGCCCGGTACTTTACATAGGTACAGACGGATTTGGTGTGTTTAATCTGAATGAAAATGATACAGAACATATGTCTGAAAATGCCTTGTTATATGTAGCACCCAAAACTTTATGCGGTATGTCGGCCGGTACAGAGAGCGGTCTGTCATATATAGAAATATTACTTGAAAAGGAGATAAATATGAATAGTGTATTAAAAGCAGGAGAGGTTACAAAATTAAAAAACTTACTTGATTATGAGAAGGGAAGCATAGCAAATGTAGACCTTATCGGACAGGACAATCTTAAGTTTATGATAATGGCTTTTGACGAGGGCTGCTATCTTTCAGAGCATCGTGCTCCTGGTGAAGCAATAGTTTTTGCTCTTGAAGGCAAGGGAATTATAAACTATGAGGGTAAAGACTATGAGGTAAACGAAGGTGATAACTTCAAGTTCGATAAAAATGCCCTTCACAGTGTAAAAGCGGTCGGAAGATTTAAGATGGCACTTTTGCTTGTAAAATAATTAGGTAAAGTAAATAATTAGGCGGCAAATTTCTGTAAGGGAAGATGCCGTCTTTTTATGTAACAACTTTGCAGTTGCTGGATTTTTAAAAGAGTTTAGAGTATACTGATATAAGTGTAAATATAAGTAGTGAGATTGTTGAATATAGGTTGGTTGGAGAAATATTTATGGGTAATCATATTATGCTCTATCATGGAAGTAATGTTATAGTGCAAAATCCTAAAATCTTAATAAACAGTCATTATAAAGACTTTGGATATGGATTTTACTGTACTAATATAAAAAGACAGGCTATGAGGTGGGCAAGTTCTAAGTCTGGTAAATCATATGTTAATAATTATACATATAAAGAAAATTCTAAATTAAAAATTTGTATATTTGAAACTATGACGGAAGAATGGTTGGAATTTGTGGTGAACTGCCGTTTAGGAAAAGAACATAATTTTGATATTGTAGAAGGACCTATGGCAGATGATCAGGTTTGGGACTATGTAGAAGATTATATAGACGGCAATATTTCAAAAGCAGCCTTTTGGGAACTGGTTAAGTTCAAATATCCTACACATCAGATAGTTTTTTGTACAGAAGAAGCTTTGAAAACTTTAAATTTTGAAGGGAGTGAGAAACTATGACTAATATATATTTTCCGGATGAAGAAATTACAAGAGATGATGTTAAATTTATCTGTTATATGATAGAGCGTGTGGCAAGAAGACTACATCAGCGTAATAGTTATGTTGTAAATAAGCTGGGAGAGGAAAATATGAATCATCTTATAAGTGTGGCTAATGTACTTCATTCCAAAAATCCTTTGGATGTAGAAGATGAGTGGATTAGTGAGTATGGTTTAGAAAAGGGCAATGTAGATGTGACTGATGTGAATTATGAACTGGTGGATAGAATACCTACTCCTCTCCAAATGGGCAAAGTTTATGAACGCCTGATTTATAATACAGCACAGCCGAATGAGAGTGAAGTTGAGGGAATTATAAGAGTTTATAATAATAAGCTTTGCGATAAACTTGATGATTATAACTGCAGTGCCTATTATGAGCCGTCTTATTTCATAGCAAGGGCTTATAACCAGGGTGGGTTCTAAAATTTTAAGGTAAACTTGACACCAAATACGACACCAAATATAATTATGTTAGGAGTTATTAATGTCCAAATGGGAAAAACTTTTAAGAAAGCTATTATTTTTGTCAAAAGATATGAGGTTTAATGAATTACAAAAAATCTTGGAATACTATGGATATGTTATGAATGCACCAAGAAGTGGAAGTAGCCATTATACTTTTCGTAAACTAGGTAAGAATCCGATTACAATTCCTAAACATGAACCAATTAAAAAGGTATATGTTGAAATGGTGCGAGATATAGTTGAGGAGGAAATGTTATATGAAGACAATTGATTATTACTTAAAGCTTCCATATAAGTTGGAAATCGTTCCAGACATAGATGAAGGAGGATTTGCGGCAAGATATCCGGAGCTTCCGGGATGTATAACGGTTGGTGATACACTTGAAGCAGCTGTTAAGAATGTGAATGATGCAAAAATAGAATGGATTACTGCAGCTTTGGAAGATGGAAAAACTATTCCTGAACCTTCATCATATGATGATTATTCCGGACAATTTAAGTTAAGATTGCCAAAAAGCTTGCATAAATTACTGGCTGACCAGTCTAAGGAAGAAGGTGTAAGTATGAATCAGTACTGCGTTTACTTACTTTCAATGAATAATGCTTCTAACCTTTACAAACACCACTCAATAAGGTAAAATTACAGAGTAGCATAAAACATAACAAATTTAGAGGTGAAATTTGAAACCAATAGTAGCAATAGTAGGAAGACCTAATGTAGGTAAGTCCACACTTTTTAATAAACTTGCAGGCAGTGATATTTCTATAGTAAAAGACACTCCGGGTGTAACCAGAGACAGGATATATGCAGATGCAGAGTGGCTTA
>NZ_JBQNBU010000022.1:0-33345 GCF_052169795.1 Catonella sp. | reverse complement strand
TGAAATAAATGAGAAATTTAGAATAATTATCTCAAGATTTAATAAAACAGATTAACAATAGTATACTGTAACAACTAAATAATAACACCAACAAACTCTGATTTCAAGATATTTTGATACCAATTCCTGATTTTAATCATTTTAGAGTATAAGTTAAAAATACTAAAATCCTCTATAACATTGATTTATCAGGATTTTAGCATTTTTTATTTCAAAACTTATATCAGATGTATATTTTACCTTTATTATCCCTTATAAAATAATCCTAGTAAAATAAAAGCCATTACTATAACAGGAAGTACATAAGTCATATATCCCTTCATTAGGCTCCGTACCTTAATTCCCTTCCCCTTGTTTGCCTCTGCCACAAAATTATCCCATCCCCATCCTCTCTTGCTTATACAAAAAAGCACAAAGATAAATGAACCGATAGGCAGGATTAGATTACTTACTAAAAAATCTTCCAAATCCAAAAAGCTAGTTCCCTTTCCCATAGGTTCAATGAAGCTAAGGATATTGAAGCCGAGCGCACATGGAAGTGAAAGTAGCAATATTGCAATACAATTTACAATACTTGCCTTTTTCCTGCTCCAACCCGTAAGATCCATAGTGCAGGCAAGGATAGTCTCAAATACTGCAAGCACAGTCGAAAAGGCTGCAAAACTCATAAATACAAAGAAAAGACTGCCCCAAACCCTGCCAAAAGGCATATTGTTAAATATGTTAGGGAGAGTTATAAATATAAGGCTTGGACCACTATCAGGCTGTACTCCATAAGTAAAGCAGGCAGGGAAAATAATAAGTCCTGAAACTATCGCTACAAAGGTATCCAATACGGCAACATTCACCGATTCTCCCATAAGACTTCTTTCATTTCCTATATAACTCCCAAAAATCGCCATAGAGCCTATACCTATACTCAGAGTAAAAAATGCCTGGTTCATAGCGGAAACTATTACCTTTGACCATCCTATCTGACTCACCTTATTTACATCAGGTAGCAAATAAAAACTAAGTCCCTCGGCACTTCCCTTCATAAAAAGGCTGTTTACTGCAAGTAACAGCATTATAATAAGGAGACTTGACATCATCCATTTACTTACCTTTTCAAGTCCCTTTTGAAGTCCCATAGAGTTGATAAAAAAGCCCACAACCACTACTACCGCCATGTAAGATACCTGGGTAACAGGAGAACCCAACATTCCCGTAAAGAGGCTCGCCACTCCATCCTTATTAAGTCCTTCAAACTTACCGTAAGCCATTGACACAAAATATTTAATCATCCAGCCTGCAACTGTAGTATAAAACATCATCAGAATGTAATTTCCCGCCATGCAGGCAAGCCCATGCAGATGCCACTTGCTTCCTGCTTTTTCTATTTTCTGATATAAATGTACAGGACTTTTTCTGCTTGCTCTGCCCATTGAAAACTCCATAGTCATAACAGGAATACCAAGTACAGCCAGGAAGAATAAATAAATCAATACAAAGATGCCTCCACCATTCTGACCTGCAAGATATGGAAATTTCCATACATTTCCTATTCCTATCGCACATCCCGCACTTATAAGTATGAAGCCGAGTCTGCTTTCCAATCTCTCTCTTGAACTTTTTTCAGGCATTTACTTTCTTCCTCTCTTTAATTTTATTAGTTAATTTATTTCATAATCATAACATATTCTTTCCGAAACGAACGGTTTGACTTTATTCTCCGCAACGGCTATATGCTCAGGGTGAGAAGCATAATTTTTAAGTGCTTCCTCAGTCATCTCTTTTTTTAATTTCCATAAAACTATGTGCCTTACCATATTCCCTCCTTATAAAAAGATAGTTATTATTTTAACATAATAATAAAGAAATACATCTTCTTAAATAACATATTTGATATGAAATTTAGGAATAATTATACTCCCTGACATTATCTAACAAAATAATATCAGGGAGTTTTCTATTATAAACTTTATTTTTTATTTTTCAACTACCTCTTTTATTGCCTTAATCAATTCATCCAAGTCCATTTCCGAACGCTCGCTCATTATTCTTACAGTTGCCTTCGGTATCATCACCCTGCCTAGAGGAGAATTTAGCATTTTAAATTTAGGATTTATCTTAGGAAGTTCCTCTTTAAGGTGAGGGCAGGCTGCAAGCAAGGCTGTAAGCTTAGTATCAGGAGTCACTTCAATCCTTCCATCATTATTTACAACCTCATCCTCAGCTTCCTTTTCTATTTTTGATGCATTCAGATTATCTGTCTTTTCATCCTGTCCGCTATCTTCTCCAACCACATCTCCCTTAAGTCCCTCATCCCAGTTAAGAAGGGTTCTTGAGCCTTGAAGGTTTCTGATTCTGGTGCAGTCCTGCATAATTTCAATCACTCCCTTAAAATTCCCTGCTTCATCCCTTACAGCCGCATAATATATGTAAATAAATACTCCCGGCTTATTTATCCAAAAATCTACATGATCTTCCTCACCCTTTCTGAATTTATCCACAATCTCTTCTACTATATGCACACTCTTTCTAGGATGACAGTTTTTTACATCTCTTCCTATTACATTCTTGCTTCTTGGAAAAATTCTATGGTCTGTGTCCGAATAAAACTTAACTATTTCATTTTCATCTACAAAAGATATGTCAAGAGGCAGGTTCTTAAATATCATATTTATTTGGTTAAGCGTCAGCTTTCCTGTGGTCACATCAAGTTCTTCATTATTATTAGAAGCAAGCCCATACTTACCAAGAAGATTAGCAAGCTCTCCTATAAAGCCTTCATTTACAGGCTTCTCTATTTTTTCATTATTGATTTTACTCTCTGCGGCCTTTCCTCCCACTCCAAATGCAAAGCCAATTTCAAGGTCGCCTGATTTCATATCTTCAAATTCTTTATCATTTATAAGCTTTAGTGAAGTAGGATAAAGTACTGTTTCTTCTTTAGTCATCAAATCCCTTATATCTTCTACCAGTGTAGTCTGTTTTTCTATAAATTCCTCTTCCTTACCTGCTTCAAGCAAGGCTCTGAATTCAGATATTTCATCCCTTATAAAGTCATCCAAAGTCCACATAGTAGTTGTAGGCCTCGTAAAACCTTTCTTCTCAAGCACAGGATAAAGCTGATTCTGTTTTCTCGAAAGATGGATGCGAAATTCTCTTAACTTATCATAAAGTTCAAACCACTGGTTTTTTATCACCGGATACTGCACCAAATCTTCCACTGCAAGCAACTGTTTCCTCATCTCATCATTTTCTTCAAAATATCTTAAAATCGGATGATCCTCACGGAGCTTAGGACGCCCTACTTCCATAATCCCTTCAAAGAGTTCAAGCATCTTCTGTATGTCTTCTTTACGACATTCATCTTCCTCTTCCTTTGTAAGTTCCTGCTCTGCGAGCGCTACTTCCGCCGGTGTAAGGGTTTTTACTTTTTCTTTAAGCAAAGCCCTTGCTTCTTCCAATGTATACTTACCATCCTTGTACGCCTGCTTGATTTCAAGTACTGTTGCCAATTTCTCCATATCGGCATCTTTTAAGTAATCCTTCATCATAATAATCTTCTCCTTAACCTACTATTTTAATATGAATTAGTCCTCGCTAATTATTCTATCAAATTATATTCAATCTGTCATCTGTTTTTTATTATAAAACTATCAGTAATTTATATTAATAACAATAATTTTAGTAAAATATCTGCATTTTTCTTAAATTGTTTGTGACATTTCTCTATATTTCTTAATATTTCAATCATATATTCTGTATTTTAAAAATTTCCTTACGAAAATCTTATCTAAAACTTTAATCTTGATTGACTATACCCCAATATTGAGATAAAATACAAGATAGGTTTTCATACAGAAAATACCTATACTAAAATACACGAGAGGCGGTGATTATTATTGTCAACGGATGCTATCAGCACTATTCGTGAAGCTGAGAAATTAGCTGAAACAGCTGAACGAGATGCAAAAGAAAGAGCTTCCGAGATTATTTCAAAAGCTCATTCTGATGCAAAAGAACTCATTTCATCTAAGATTTCTGCTGCCAAAACAGGCGCTGAATCTAAGCTTACTGAAATAAGCAAAGTAAATGAGAGTTTCCTGCAAAAAGCGGAAATTGAAAGCTCTGAAGAAGTAAAAGCTCTTCGCTCACAGGCAGAAGGCAAGAAAAAAGAGGTGGCTGAAAAAGTCACGGAGATACTATTTTAACAATCTCCCCCACAAGCCTGCTAAAATGTACTGAAAATTTAATAAGGAAAGGAGGAGTTAAACATGTCCGTACTACCTATGAAACGCTTGTTCATAGCTGCTCTAAAAAAGGACAGGAAGCCTATTCTCGAGAGCTTACAAAGACTTGGTGCAGTCGAAATCAATGCTGATGCAGGAAAAGAACTCTTCGTTAGCAAAGACGGTCAAACTGATACTCTCTTTAAACAGACCGATACCTCTTCTGCCAAAGCTACTTTTGAAAAGAATGCAAACCTTGCATCACAGGCTCTTGCCATCTTAGACAGGGAAGTTCCCGTCAAAGCCGGAATGATGGATTCATTTGCCGGTAGAGATAAGATGAATGCCTCTGACTACGAGTCGCTCGTAACAAAGCGTGACAAGATTATGGATATGGTCTACGAACTGAACAGCCTTAACAAACAGAAGGCTGAGGCTGAGGCTGAAATTCCAAAGCTGGTTAATCAGAGAGAGATGCTTGCGCCATGGCTTGGCTTCACGCTTCCACTTGATTATAAAGGCACTAAATACACTAAAGCCTTTATTGGAACATTTCCGACAGCTTACGATCAGAGTTCCTTACAGCTTGCATTTGCTGAAAAGGCTCCCGCCGTACAGAAAGTAGATATCTCCATCATTAGCAGTAACGAGGAGCAGACCTGCGTCCTCATAATCTGCCACTGCAGCGAAGCCAAGGAAACCGAAGATGCCCTGCGCTCTTTAAGCTTTGCAAGACCTGCTCTTCCGGGTGTAATTCCTGCCGAGCAGGAAAAAAGCATAGCAAAAGATTTGGCAAAACAGGAAGAAATCATCAAAACTGCCACAAACAAGATTGCAGGATACGCAGATAAGAGAAGAGAAATCACCTTTATAGTTGACTACTTCACTATGCGTGCAGACAAATACGGTGTAATTGGCGGGCTTTTCCAGTCAAAACGAGTATTTTGCATCACAGGATACATACCTGAAAGAGATATTAAGTCCCTTGATGCCGCAATCACCTCTAAGTTTGACTGCGTTGTGGAATACAGCACACCTTCCGATGAAGAGAATGTGCCTGTTAAACTTTCAAATAATGCATATGCCGCTCCTATAGAAGGAGTTGTTTCAGGCTATGCACTTCCAGGAAAGGGAGAGGTTGATCCAACCTTCCTCGCTTCTATTTTCTACTACGGACTTTATGGTCTTATGCTTTCAGATGCTGCTTACGGACTTATAATGGTATTTGCTACATTATTTATACTGACCAAGTTCAAGGGCAGACTTGAAGAAGGCACTAAGAGAATGTTACAGATGTTCTTCGGTTGCGGTATAGGCACAACAATCTGGGGCTTTATCTTCGGCAGTTTCTTTGGCGATGTTGTCCCTAAATTTACTGAAACTTTCTTCGGAAAGGCTGTAAACCTGCCTTACTTACTTGATCCGATTAAAGATCCTGTAACTTTACTCGGTATTGCATTTGTTATCGGTATCATCCATCTTATGTGCGGACTCGGAATTGCTCTTTATTCCAACTTAAAGCAGGGCAAAATAGTCGAGGCTGTATTTGATGTAATATGCTGGTATCTCTTCTTTGGCGGTCTGTTAGGACTTTTACTTACCACAGAGATGATACAGAATATGTTCAAGTTCACTATAAACTTCCCACAGGCAGTTGTCACAGTATTTACAGTATGTGCTCTTGCCGGTGCAACAGGAATTCTTGTAATGGGAGGCAGAGAATCAAAGAACCCTCTTAAGAGGCTTCTTAAAGGTCTTTATGCTCTTTATGGCATAAGCGGATACTTAAGTGATGTACTCTCCTACTCAAGACTTCTTGCTCTCGGTCTTGCAACAGGTGTTATTTCACAGGTATTTAACACTATCGCAGTTATGCCGGGCGGAAATCTTTTTGGTCTTATATTCTTCATAGTAATATTTGTAGTAGGACATACAATAAACATTCTTATCAACGCATTGGGTGCTTACGTGCATACCAACCGTCTTGAGTATGTTGAGTTTTTTGGTAAGTTCTATAACGGTGGTGGTAAGGAATTTGTTCCTTTTGCTGAAAATACAAAATATTTTACAGTTAAAAACAATGAATAACTCAATTAAAAATCAAAATTTTGGAGGTAATTTTTATGTCAGGTTTAGGACTTTTCTTTGCAGTTCTTGGTGCTGCACTCGCAGCAGGTGTTGCAGGTGCCGGTTCAGCTAAGGGTGTAGGTATTGCAGGTCAGGCAGCAGCAGGCGTTGTTACTGATGATCCAAGCCAGTTCGGTCGTGTTCTTGTATTACAGCTTCTTCCTGGTACACAGGGTATTTATGGTCTCCTTATCGCCTTCATCGCTCTCCTTAACCTTGGAGTAATCGGTGGTAATGTTCAGGAGATTTCTCTTGTAAAAGGTCTTGCTTATTTTGCAGCTTGTATGCCTATAGCTATAGCAGGTTATATGTCAGCAGTATATCAGGCTAAGGCTGCCGTTGCTTCTATCGCTCTTGCAGCAAAAAGACCTGATCAGTTCGGTAAGTCAATGATCTTCCCTTCAATGGTTGAGACTTATGCGATCTTAGCACTTCTTGTTTCTTTCCTTGCACTCATCGGTGTAAACGGAATGGCATAATTTTCTTAACGAATACGAAGTATGAGTTTAGAAAATTAGCCGTTCTTTCGAACAAAGTGAGAAAGAACTTCATCTGAACACCATATTTGTAATTCAGAAGTTTTTTAAAAAATAAACAAGGAGGCAACATGACAGGATTAGAAAAAATCACCAGCGAAATCAAAGCTGAAGCCGATCAAAGCGTAGCCGCTATCATCGACAAAGCTAATGCTGAAGCTGCGATTATTATTGCCGGTGCTGAAAAAGAAGCTGCAGAAGCTTGTGAAAAAATTAATCACGATACTTCTGTTCGCCTGTCTGCCAGCAAATCCACTGCTGAATCGGCTGCTGCCCTTAGAAAGCGCCGTCTGATTCTTGAGGAAAAGCAAAAACTGATAGGTGAAGTAATAGAAGAAGCTAAGAATTTAATCTATGCTCTTCCTGATAGCGTATATTTCGATAAAATACTTAAATTAGCAGAAAAAAATGTAAGTCCTGCTGCAGGAACAATCATTTTTAACGAAAAGGATCTTAACAGACTTCCTGCTGATTTTGAAACAAAGCTTAATGCCATTGCTATGTCTAAAGGCGGCAAGCTCACTGTTTCTAAAGAAACCCGTCCTATAGACGGAGGTTTCGTCCTTCTTTATGAAGGTATAGACCAGAACTGCTCTATCACCTCTCTTTTTGAGACAAATATAGAAGCGGTACAGGATAAGGTACAGAAACTCTTGTTTTAACCATGAAAAAACTTGGAGGTAATATGTCAGAAGAATATGTTTATGCGGTCGCAAGAATCCGCAGTGCTGAGCTTCGTCTATTAACAAGTTCGGTTCTCGAATCTCTTCTTGCCGCAAAAAGCTATGATGAATGCCTTCGCCTGTTATCAGACCATGGTTGGGACATAGATGATTCAATGTCTTTATCCACCATACTGAAGAATGAGAGGGATAAGACCTGGAAATTTATTTCCGAGCTTATTTCCGATCCCCATGTCTTCGATGTATTTCTCTACGCAAATGACTATCACAACCTGAAAGCCGCAGTTAAATCTGCTGCCGAACAGATAAACCGTGATGACATTTATTTAGAAAAAGATCAGTGCTCTATTGATCCGGAAATCATCCGTAAGGCACTTCAGCAGAGGGATTTTTCTACACTTCCGTCTGACATGCAGAAGGTTGCAGCGGAATCCCTTGATACTCTTTTACACACAGGCGATGGTGGGCTTTGCGATATCATTATCGACAAGGCTGCACTTACTAAAATATATGAGTCCGGCAAAAAGTCAGGTAATGAAATACTTGAATTATATGGAGAACTCACAGTAGCGGCTGCCAATATAAAGACTGCTATAAGAGCTTGTATGATAGGTAAGGATATTTCCTTCCTTGAAAAGGCATTAGCTCCTTGTGATTCTCTAAATGTAGACAGGCTTGCAAAAGCTGCTACTGAAAGCCTTGATGCAATTTATGAATATCTTTCACACACAGCCTATTTGGATGCAGTTCCTGAGATTAAAAAATCCCCTTCAGCATTTGAACGGTGGTGTGATAATCTGATAATTGCAAAAATTCGTCCACAGCGTCATAATCCGTTTTCAATCGGACCTCTTGCAGCCTATATACTTGCAAGGGAAAATGAAATAAAATCTGTGAGAATCATCCTCTCAGGGAAGATAAATAATCTTTCCGATGATTCCCTCAGGGAAAGGGTAAGGGAAATGTATGTCTAGAATAGCAGTTATGGGAGACATAGACAGTATCTATGGTTTCGGTGCTCTTGGTTTTGACACCTTCCCTTTTACCGAACAGGCTGAAGCAGCCAAGAAGCTTCGTGAACTGGCTGAAGGAGATTATTCCATCATCTATATGACTGAGGCTTTGGCTGAAAAATTAAGTGACTTGATTGATCATTACAGGGAAGAATTACTTCCTGCAATCATACTCATTCCGGGAGTTTCCGGCAATACCGGTAAGGGAATTGAGTTAGTCAAGAAGTCTGTGGAACAGGCAGTTGGTTCAGATATCATCTTTAATAACTAAGGAGCATAAGAATGAATACAGGAACAATCAAAAAAATCGCCGGACCTCTTGTTATAGCCAGAGGTATGGGCGGAGCAAATATGTTCGACGTTGTTCGTGTAAGTGAGCAGCGTCTTATAGGAGAAATCATCGAAATGCACGGTGATGAAGCTTCTATACAGGTTTATGAAGAAACCTCCGGTCTTGCTCCGGGAGCACCTGTTGAGTCTACAGGACTTCCTATGAGTGTTGAGTTAGGACCAGGTCTTATCGGAAGTATTTATGACGGAATTCAGCGCCCTCTTGATGACATTATGAAGGTAACAGGAGGAAATCTCCTCAGCCGTGGTGTTGAAGTTCCTGCACTTAAGCGTGAAAAAGTATGGCACTTTGTACCTTCTAAAAAGGTAGGTGACAAGGTTACACATGGCGACATAATCGGAACTGTTCAGGAAACTCAGGTAGTTTCCCACAAGATTCTTGCACCTATCGGTGTAGATGGTGAAATCGCTGAAATTGCTGAAGGTGATTACAAGATTACAGATATGGTGGCTAAGGTTAAAAATGCTAACGGCGAGCTTAAAGAAGTTGGTCTTATGCAGAAATGGCCTGTTCGTAAGGAGCGTCCTTACAAGCAGAAACTTTCACCTGATATGCCGCTTATCACAGGACAGAGAATAGTAGATACCCTCTTCCCTATAGCTAAGGGTGGTGTTGCTGCAGTTCCGGGACCTTTCGGTTCAGGTAAGACCGTAGTTCAGCATCAGCTTGCAAAATGGGCAGAGGCTGACATCGTGGTTTATATCGGTTGCGGTGAGCGTGGAAATGAGATGACAGACGTTCTTAACGAGTTCCCAGAGCTTATCGATCCTAAGACAGGTCACTCTCTTATGGAAAGAACAGTACTTATTGCAAATACCTCAGATATGCCGGTTGCGGCTCGTGAGGCAAGTGTATATACAGGTATTACCATAGCTGAGTACTTCAGGGATATGGGTTATTCAGTAGCTCTGATGGCTGACTCCACTTCCCGTTGGGCAGAGGCTCTTCGTGAGATGTCAGGTCGTCTTGAGGAAATGCCGGGTGAAGAAGGTTATCCTGCTTACCTCGGTTCCCGTCTTGCACAGTTCTATGAGCGTGCAGGCAGGGTTAAGGTACTTGGCGAGGAGGATAAAGAAGGAAGCCTCTCAGTTATCGGTGCGGTTTCCCCTGCCGGCGGTGATATATCTGAGCCGGTTACACAGGCTACGCTTCGTATTGTAAAGGTATTCTGGAGACTTGATGCCAACCTTGCTTATCAGCGTCACTTCCCTGCTATTAACTGGCTTGAGAGTTATTCTCTTTATAATACAATGGATCCTTGGTTTGCCAAAAATATCAGTGAGGACTGGGTTCCATATAAGAACAGAGTAATGGCTATCCTTCAGGATGAGTCAGCACTTAAGGAAATGGTTCAGCTCGTTGGTGAAGATGCTCTTTCAGCTCCTGACCGTCTTAAGATGGAAGTTGCAAGATCTGTAAGAGAGGATTTACTCCAGCAGAACGCATTTATGGAGGAAGATACTTATACTTCTCTTCATAAACAGTTTATGCTTATGAAACTTATACTTACTTTCTATGATATTTGTCTTGAGGCTCTTGATAAGGGTGCAAATATCAATAAGCTTATAGCTATGGAAGTTCGTGAGCCTATCGGTCGTTTTAAATATACTGCTGAGGACAAGGTTGATGCCAGATTTAAGGAAATCGAGGCAGCCCTTGCTAAAGAAGCAGATGATGTTGCACAGGAGGTAGACTTCTAATGGCAAAAGAATATAGAACAATACAAGAGGTTGCCGGTCCTCTTATGCTCGTACGCGGCGTAACTGATGTCGCATACGATGAACTCGGTGAAATCGAACTTGCTGACGGTAGCAGACGTAGATGTAGGGTACTTGAAATAGATGACGGTAATGCTCTTGTACAGCTTTTTGAGTCTTCAACAGGTATCAACCTTGAAAGCTCAAAGGTACGTTTTCTTGGAAGAAGCATGGAGATTGGTGTGTCTGAAGATATGCTCTCTCGTGTCTTCGACGGTCTTGGTCGTCCTATTGACGGCGGTCCGGAAATCCTTCCTGAAGAAAGACGTGATGTAGCAGGCCTTCCTATGAACCCTGCTGCAAGAAGCTACCCTGAGGAGTTCATTCAGACAGGTGTATCCGCTATTGACGGTCTTAATACCCTTGTTCGTGGACAGAAACTTCCTATCTTCTCAGGTTCAGGTCTTCCACATGCTGAGCTTGCTGCACAGATTGCACGTCAGGCAAAGGTTGTAGGAACAGACGAGCCGTTTGCGGTTGTATTTGCTGCTATGGGTATTACCTTTGAAGAGTCTAACTACTTCGTAGAGTCCTTCAAGGAGACAGGAGCTATTGACAGAGCAGTTCTCTTTATGAACCTTGCAAATGACCCTGCTGTAGAGCGTATTGCTACTCCTAAGATGGCACTTACCACAGCTGAGTTCCTTGCTTTCGAAAAGGGAATGCACGTACTTGTTATCCTTACAGATATTACAAACTATGCAGATGCTCTTCGTGAGATATCAGCTGCTCGTAAGGAAGTTCCGGGACGTCGTGGATATCCTGGTTACATGTATACTGACCTTGCTACTATGTATGAGCGTGCAGGCCGTCAGAACGGAAAGAACGGATCTATCACTATGATTCCTATTCTTACCATGCCTGAGGATGATAAGACTCACCCAATTCCTGACCTTACAGGATATATTACAGAGGGACAGATTATTCTCTCACGTGATCTTTATCGTAAGAAGATTGAGCCACCTATCAACGTTCTCCCATCTCTTTCCCGTCTTAAGGATAAGGGTATCGGTGAGGGCAAGACCAGAGCAGACCACGCAAACACCATGAACCAGCTCTTCTCAGCTTACGCTCGTGGTAAGGATGCTAAGGAGCTTATGGTCATCCTCGGTGAGGCAGCTCTTTCAGATATAGACAAGCTCTATGCTAAGTTTGCAGATGAATTTGAAGCTGTTTATGTATCACAGGGCTTTAGAACAGACAGAAGCATTGAAGAAACCCTCAATATCGGCTGGGATCTCCTCAGAATCCTTCCTAGAAGTGAGCTGAAGAGAATTCGTGACGAGTACCTTGATATGTACTACGATAAAAAGTAATCCATCAATATAATTATCAAGGGAGGTGAAAATTTGGCAACTGTTAATGCAACAAGAATGGAGCTTACGAGGCTTAAAGGTAAACTTATTACCGCTACCAGAGGACATAAGCTCTTAAAAGACAAGCGTGATGAGCTTATGCGTGAGTTCCTCGACCTTGTTAGAAAAAACAAAGCTCTGCGTGAAAAGGTTGAAGAAGACCTTAAGAATGCAAACAAGAACTTTGTTATAGCCCGCTCTACCATGTCAGATGAGACTGTAAGAGTTGCCTTTATGGCACCTAAGCAGGAGCTGACAGTTGAGGTAAGCACCCGTAATGTAATGAGTGTTAATATACCTCAATTTGAAACAAAGGCCAGAACCAGTGATGAAGGAGATATCTACTCATACGGTTTTGCCTTTACTTCAAGCGACCTTGACACTGCCGTTCTCTCTCTTTCAAGTATTCAGAAGGATCTTATCACCCTCGCAGAGGTAGAGAAGTCCTGCTCACTTATGGCTGCTGAAATTGAAAAGACCAGAAGACGTGTTAATGCTCTTGAATACGTTATGATACCTACCTTACAGGCTAATATCAAGATGATAACCATGAAGCTTGACGAGAACGAAAGAAGTACTCAGATAAGGCTTATGAAGGTTAAGGATATGATGCTTGAAGAGGCACATCATTATAAAGAAAAACAGCAGGAAGCTGTGTAATATGTAAATAAGGAGCTACGATTACAAATTGGTCGTAGCTCCTGTTTTGGCTTCTTATCTTGTATAGTCTCTCATTTTTATCTTTTCGTTCTGGGGTATTATATGTACCACTTCTTGTTTAGTCATTCTTATGGCATATTTGCATTTTTATCTATAACTTCTCTCCATGCCTTTGACTCCTCCGTTTCTATAATTGATAAAAAAATATTTTTATATGTATTCTCATAGCCCTCATTTTTACTACGAACTGCCTCCCAATAGTTACTATAAAGTTCTTTTACAGCTTCTTCATCAATTATAAGTTTCATAGCCTCTTTTTTGTCCTTGTCATCCCATAAAACAGTATAATTAAATCTTCTTACTTCAGAAAAAAAAGAAATTATCTGGTAAGAACGAAATCCGACATATTCATATATCTCAGATTTAACTGGAAATGAACCTACACTTGGTACAAATGCTATGTTCACCGTGTATTTTCCTTCTTCAATATCTATGCTTATGTCTCCAAAATTATCTTCAAAATTAAATCCAAATATGGATTTTACATAATTCTCAATCCTATCTGCAGCTGTTTTGGTATCTATTGAATTATTATTTTCTTTCTCTTTATTAATATTTTTATCTGTTGCTATATAAGTAAAAATAAAAATTACAGTTATTGTTAAAATAATATTTAGAATAACAGACATTTTATACTTCATAAAGGCTCCTTTTATTTAACCTTACTTTTCAAAGGAAATTCAAGTCACAATCAAACTGTAACTTGAATTTCTAATTTACTCATTTTAAATATTGATTATGATGTGAGTAACTGCACTCTTTATTTCCAACCATTAAAACGTCTTAAAGAATAACCATTAAGTTCATCTGGTGTTCTTTGACATAATTTTACTTTTTCTTCGTCTTTAACTGTTGCTTCACGTGTTATATAAATAGTAGATAGTGCATTTTTAGTCAAGCAGGTTTGAATGTTAAACATATCCTCAGCATTTTTCCTTGAACTTTTTTTCCATTAAAGATGCAACCTTCAAAAATACTGTCACAACAGCTGTATATCAAGGAAAGCTAATTTTAGAGTTTTGTAAAAACAGCAAACCATTTCTGATTTACTATTTTAAACTGCTTATGTTTTCGGTTTTATTATTCCCTCCACATCCAAACATAAAAATTTATATGCTTAATTACTTCTACAAACGAACTTGATTCGCCTAATTTAAATTCATGAATATTTTCTAAGATACTATCCTTATTCGTCTCTATGGATTCATATCCTAAATTTTTCATATAATGTACCAACTTAAAATTTTTATTTGCAATAATAACTTTAGGATATTCCTGAATCTCATAATATTCTTCACCTAATACCGAAACCCTTACCAATCCATTCAAAGGCACAAACGGATTCCATATTCTAAATTCTTTGTAAGAAATTATCATGCTGGAAGTTAAAAATAAAATTATTATGGGGATAAAGACTAATTTTCTCATTCTCTTTTTCATACTATACCATTATGATAAAGGATATACCCACACTCGTTTATAGGTATTAAACAATGTCGATAAAGACTTTCCAGTTTCTTCAAATTGATCAGAAGTATGACAAGCATACAGCATTTTACTTATACTTCTTCCATTAACTGATGTTATGATTACTGTGTGATCGACAACTTTATCACCATCAAAATCTAAACTTACTGGATCCCCTACCTTAGTATCACCCGCTTTTGAACGAACACCTACTCTATCACTCCAATGGTGGAAAAAATTGTTTGCTCCTCCCCAAGTATGTGATGGCTTACTGCCAGAATAATACCAATTTCCCTTATCTTTGTGAGGATTCCACCATCCTTCTTTAATCTGTACAGCACCTCCAGCTGCCAAACATTGAGAAACAAAATTAGTACAATCATTCCAGTTCCTCTTATTATCTCCTTTACCTTCTGACCACATATCATTATTACTAGGTGTTGGATGATTATAATAATTGGCATAGTATCCATAGTCTTTATTATTAGTTTTTTTAGCCCACTTTTTTGCATATTCTTTTGCTTTTTTACCATCATATTCTGACAACTGTCTGTTTGAATATGTATCTACAATTGCATCACTCTTAACAGTAGATGGATATTTTTCGGTATCAACTGGCATCATTGAAATCAAAGCATTAAATCTATCATCATCAAAAAGCTTATCTGATGATTCATACTCTAGTAACTCTATGCTATTTATTAAATCTTTCATCTCATTGTTATATTCATAATTTTCATAAATATCTATGAACCTAGCAAATTCAATAAAGTTATTATCTTCTAACGCATATGCCTTAACAATAGTTTGAAATTCAATGTCATCTATATCCGCATTTACATCAAACAAATTAGATATTTTTTTTATTTTATCATTAAAATATCTTTCACCATAACTCCTAGCTTCACTTTTAGAAATTGTAAATTCTTTTGGCATACTAATGTTCAGAGTCAGTATTGATGACTTTTTATCATAGTTATTATAATTTTTAAAAACTTGATGCGATAATTCATCAAAAGAAATAACTTTATCTATTATTTTCTCACTCTCTGAATTAAAGTTAATATGCAACTCAGCCTCCAACATTTCTGTTGTCTGTAAGTGCGGTTCTTCACTTGCAAACAAATCTGTACGAAATGCGGAAAATGCAAACAAAATTGTTATCAGATATAGTATACTTGTTCTTTTTAACATATAATATCCTCCTCGTATATAATATATAAATATACTACTAACTATACTGTTTAGAAAAATCTACGATATTAATCTCCATTCTTATACCTCTGTGGATTTCTATCTTTCATATGTTTCTCCTTACATCAAGTTTTTAAGCCCCATTTTCTATTACAACTTATAAACAACTAAACCAGTTATCCATCTTAGCAACCAAAAGCATTACAGCACTTAGTAAAACAGCTGAACTTACCACATATGATAAAGTTATCCAATTAACAAGTACAAACATCATAAAAGTTACCGTTAATGCCAACAATATCCATTTTAACCTTCTCTTATATACCAAGACCTCAATATCTTCCAGTGGCTTATTTCTATGACCTATAGGTGCGTATAGTAAGAGTATACCATTCGAAATTACCATCACCAATACACTTGAATATTCATTCCATACAGAAAGTTTTATACTACCAAGTGCCATTATCACAGCAATCACTGATATTAAATAACACCTTATAGGACTGTCAGAGTGATATCCACCGGAATATGACCTGATTAACATCAGGCAGATAACAAATACTATACTCTCTGAAAGCATTCCCATACAAAAGCCTATTATAACTGTCGTAAATAAATTCAGTAAAGTTCTAAAAAGCTGAGTCAGTCCATATACATATACTTCTCTGCAATCCTCTATGGACTCTCCACTCTTTATTATATTTGTTATGATTTTTTCAGATAAAGCTTCCATAGCTAAAACCTGCGAAGTTTTTTGATTTTTTCAGGCATCTTAGGCTGATGAAATACAAAAACGCAAGAAGTATTTGCACTCACAAATGCAAAAAACAATGCACCCATACAAACTGTCTTGTTTATAATTTTAATCATTTTATTTCTCATACAATATTATCTCCTTTTCTATTAGGTATTTTCATTACAAACACTCTAACATATATTAAAAATGTAAATAAAAACAATGTTTAATATGGCAAGTTTGAAAAATTAAAAATTACTTTACCTAAAATATCTTCTTTTTTTACATAGGGATATCTCCAAAATCTAGAGTCAAAAGAAATATTCCTATAATCTCCAAGTACAAAAAATTCATTATCAGGAACAGAAAAGTCACCGCTAAATAGTCTTCCATCTTCATCATCATATATATATTCTTCTTTAATAACTTTATTGTTAATATAAAGTTGATTATTTAAAATAGTAATCTCGTCACCAGGCAATCCTATAAGCCTTTTCACATATTTTTCGTCATAAGCAACTTCATTAGGATTAAAAATACGATGATTAAAAACTATTATATCCCCATAGCCTATTTCCTCTAAATTGGTGCGGGTCACCAACAAAACATCTCCCTTTTTCAATGTGTTATCCATAGATGAAGTAGATACGGTAACTACAAAGACAAATCTAGATATTGTGAAACATATTAGTATACTTAAAAATAATGGAAGCATCCAATTGCATATAATTTTTTCCAACCCAAATTCTTTAGGAATCTCTGCGCCAGCTGCAAAAACTCCTTGAATGGATAGTAAGGATATAGCAAGCGAAAAAGCTACTGTATTCATTATTTGTTTTTATTATACAGTATTAAAACGCTCTGTGCGTAAAATGTAACGAAATATAGGTTTAAATGTAATAACTTACATCATAAGCATAAATTCACATATAAAAATGCTCTAATATCATCATTTTTATGCGACATCAGAGCATTAACCTTTTATATATCTCAACAATATAAAATTATCATTGTTTCAAACTTTTTATCTCCATATTTAACATCTATTATTCCATCATATTTATCCACAGTCCTTTCAATACTTATCTGTCCTATCCCATGTTTATTTTTATCCTCTTTCGTTGAAATAAAATAATTACCTATTTTTGATTTTTCTATATGCTTATATGAATTTACAAACCAAATTATAAGCCTCCCTGATTTATACTGAATATCAATATTTAAATATTTATTTTCTTCTGTTTCTTTTACTGCTCTTATGGCATTATCAAGCAAATTTCCCAGAATTGTAGTTAAATCAAAATCTGAAACTTCCATCTTTGCAGGAATATTTATATTCACTGAAAGTTCTACATTATCCGCTCTTAAACTTTCAAGCTTATAATTTAAAATGCTGTCAACTATTACATTTCCTGAATTTATAATCTTTTCTTTACCTTCCACTTCTCTCAAAATTTCTTCAAAATATTCCTCGTATTCATATTTTTTCTTATTGTCATAAAGAGATTTGAGCATAAATATATGATTCTTCATGTCATGCTTAAGTCTCTCTACATTATTGATATTTTCTCTTATCATATCAAACTGTTTTACATAATATTCATTTTGCTGTTCAATTATAGCTCTGCGATTATTTTCTCTCATTATACTTAAAGTACTGTTATATAAAAAGTAATTTGTAATATTTACTGTCACTATCAGGCTTACTGCTAAAATAACCTCTATTTTACTGACAGAAGTAGCAATATTTAAAAACAAAATCAGCAAAATTAATGTAACTACGGGTACACTCACTATTCCTATCCATGAAGAAAAAGGTATATCAGTTTCTTCTCTTTTGGTTATCATATACCCATCTAAGATTATAACCACTAAATATGTAAACAGTCTGACACTTATAATTAAATACATTGACCTTAAATCCGTTTTTTCAAAAATACTTAGCCCTATATAATTAGCTGATATTATAAATGGCACTTCCACAATTATTTGTATCAGATATGTATAAATAATCGCCATCAGCCTCTTTTTCATTCTTACTTTGTAATTTAAGCTAATAATAAAATATATTAAGAAGTTAAATATCAGTAATACAATAGGTATATTTAGATATATAAAAATCACGCAGCTTAACAGATAATACACAAAATAAGATAAAAATAATACCTTCTTATTTTTTATCGTTTCATTCCCACAGAATATCCCCATAAGCTTATATACAGTATATACTCCCAAAACATTAATAATTATAAAAACAAGGTTAATCAAACTCATCTTCCATCCTCTTTTTCTCGTATTTAATCTGTATTTCCTTTATTTCTCTCCGTTTAGACCGGCTAATAGTAATCCTGTCACCGGTAAATACTATAAGTTCATCCGGTTTAAAGTGTTTAATCTGTTTATAATTTACTATATACGAGCGGTGAGGCTGTATAAAAAATTCCGGTAAATGCTTTTTAATTTCCTCCATTTTCCCATAAAACCTGTAAGTTTCTTTTACACATACTATTTTAATTTCTCTTTTATCACTTTCAAAGTATATTATTTCTGAATAAAGTACCTTTACAGTACTCTTAAAGTTTTTAAACTCAAAGGCTTTGTTCTCTTTATCAGATATTTTTATAGCTAAGAGAACTGCTTTAATCACCTTTTCTTCTTCTATAGGTTTGCTTATAAATTTTATCGGCTGTACATCAAAGAGCTGCCTGTCATAGCTGTTTTTTCCGGATATGTATACTATCTTAGTAGTATAATCTTCCATATTGTCCCTTATGATATGTCCCACTTCCACTCCATTTATCTCACCAAGCTCGATATCTAAAAAGATAAGGTCATATTGGGTATTCTCTCTTAGCTCTTCTATAAGAGTCTCACCATTATTAAATATATCAATTTCAATTTTTTCGTTTTGCAGTTCTTTATTCTCTAAAATGATATTTTTAATCTCATCACATACTTCTTTTACATCATCACAAATAGCAATTCTAAACATTGTATACCTCTATAATCATAATAATTTTACCCTAATCAGCTGAAATTATTATATCATATTTATATAAAAAAAGCCCTTCCGACTGTAAATTATTATCAGTCAGAAGGGGTTTCTCTACATATCAATCCCAGCAAAATCTACATACAAATCATCGTAAATATTAACCTTAATTTTATCCTTAAAAGAATAAGTCTCGGCTTTAAACTTTGATTCTTCAAAATAATACACCCATATACTTTCCTTCGTAGGATCAACTATCCAATATTCTCTTACTCCTGCCTCATTATAAAGATTCAGCTTAAGTACATAATCATGTCTTGAATTACCCGGAGATACAATTTCTATAATCCAGTCCGGTGCTCCGGTGCAGCCTCTGTCTGTAAGCTTATCTTCATCACAGATAACACTGATATCAGGCTCTACTATAGTGTTCCTATCTTTCATCAGCTTAACAGCAAATGGTGCAGGATACACATGGCAGGAACCTGCCTTTGCCTTAATATAGTTTCGTATTGTTCCTGCAAGTTCCATAAGTATAGTCTGATGTTTTCTCGATGGAGCAGCCTGATTATAAATCAAATCTCCATCTATAAGTTCAGCTCTTATATTTTCCGGTAAACTGTAGTAATCTTCTTCTGTATAAAGTTTTGGCTTTGCTAATTCCATAACTCATTCCTCCCTTCATAATAGATATTTTATCATATTTCTATATAATTACCAAAAATTTTTTTATAATTTCCCACTATATTGAAAATTCTTTATCCTTGACTACTATGGTTATATAGTATATAATGTGTATTAATAAACATCACATTAAAAATTGAAAGGACGATGCTTTTGAAAATAATTATTTCTAATAACTCCAATGTACCGCTATACCAGCAAATAAAAGACCAGATAAAAGATAGTATTCTAAAAGAAGAATTAGCCGAGGGAGATTCTCTTCCATCTATCAGGACTTTTGCCAACGATTTACAGGTAAGTGTACTGACTATACGAAGAGTGTATAATGAGCTGGAGTCAGAAGGATTTGTTGTAAGCCAAGCAGGACTTGGAACTTTTGTATCAACCGGAAACATTGAGCTTTTACAGGATGCAAAGAGAAGATTGGTTGAGAAGAAAATGGCAGAACTTATTCAGACGGCAAAATCTTTACAGATAACAAAAGAAGATTTGAACAGTATGATGGATATTTTGTACGAGGAGGATTGATTATGAATAATGTTATTGAAATTAATGGACTATATAAAAAATATGAAAATTTTGAATTATCAAATGTTTCAATTTCCATACCAACCGGTTGTGTTGCAGGTTTTATTGGCTTAAATGGTTAGGGAAAAACTACAACTATAAGAACAATGCTTGGATTATCAAAGAAAATTTCAGGAACAGTCAAAATACTTGGAAAAGATATAGACAAAAATGAAAAAGAAATCAAAGAGAGAATAGGCATTGTATTTGATGATGGTTATTTATATGAAACTCTTAAAATGAAAGATATGAAAAATATTGTTGCAAAAGCTTATACAAAATGGGATGAAAAAATATATAGTGATTTTATGAATAGATTCTCCTTAAATGAAAATCAGAAAATCTCCACTTTATCAAAAGGAATGAAAATGAAGTTCGCATTAACCCTTGCATTATCCCATCATGCTGAGTTACTCATAATGGATGAGCCTACATCAGGACTTGACCCTCTGGTACGAAAAGAGCTATTGGATATTCTAAGTGAGTTCATGGAAAATGGTGGCAAAGGAGTATTTTATTCCAGTCATATAATATCTGATTTAGATAAATTTGCTGATATTATTGTATTTATAAATAATGGAAAAATTATTTTTGTAGAAGATAAAGATTATTTACTTGATTCATTTGTATCTGTTAAAGGGGATAAAAAATTTTTAACTGAAAACAACAGAAAATTGTTCATCTGCTTAAATATAAATGAATATGGATTTACCGGAATTACTAATCATTTAACTGAACTTAAAGAGAGTATCCCTGAAATCATAAGTGAAAGAATTAATCTTGAAGCTTTGATGCTTGCATACATTGAAGGAGGTAAACATTATGCTTAATCTTATTAAAAAAGATTATCTTATCGTAAGAAAAATCTGGCTTATTGTTATGCTTGTAGCTATTTTAATTCCTGCTTTTTTAACTTTCGCAGGTAGTGGTATGACTATTCCGGCCGGGATTACACTTACCGTTATGAGCACATTATTGGCAATGACATTATTTTCAAGCATTGATGAAGAGGAAGAAAAATATCCCAAAGCAGCTGCCCTTATCACCACAATAGGATACAGCAGAAGCACTCAAGTTATCAAAAGATATATACTTATGATCATGGTATTTTTCTACTCTGCCTTTATATATTTTATTGAATCATTTTTTATTACTGAATTAGGAAACATTACAATAATGAATTTCGTTACCTCAATTTTTGTCTTCATTATCACCGCTTCATTGTACTTATTGCTAACTACCTTGTTTGGTGTCAGAGCAGGGCGATATATTGTAATGTCCGTTATTGTCCTAATTTCATTAGGTCCTACAATTATATCTAAGCTAAGAATTAAAATTAATTTTGACTTTTTAAAAAATTTAAATGATAGTTTATTAATTATTATCCTGCTAATCTCAACTTTACTAATATATTTAATATCATTAAAAATATCAATAATTTCATACAGCAATAAAGAGCTATAAAGTTACATTGCAATATAGAAATGATGACCATAAAGCTTAATGAGGCACATTATTTGTGCAAAGACAAAATAATCCCTTCTGAATTCATTTTAATCAGAAGGGATTTTATTACAGTTCAATCTCTTTAAAATCTACATACAAATCATCATAAATATTAACCTTAATTTCATCCTTAAAAGAATAAGTCTCGGCTTTAAACTCTGATTCTTCAAAATAATACACCCATACACTTTCCTTTTCAGGATCAACTATCCAATATTCTCTTACTCCTGCCTCATTATAAAGATTCAACTTAAGCACATAATCATGCCTTGGATTACCCGGTGATACAATTTCTATAATCCAGTCCGGCGCTCCTGTACAGCCTCTGTCAGTAAGTTTATCTTCATCACAGATAACGCTGATATCAGGCTCTACTATAGTATTTCTGTCCTCCCAGAGTTTAACAGCAAATGGTGCAGGATATACCTGGCAGGAACCTGCCTTTGAATCAATATAATTGCTTATCCTTGCAAAAAGCTTTCCAAGTATAGTCTGATGTTTTCTCGACGGAGCAGCCTGATTGTAAATCAAATCTCCATCTATCAGCTCAGCCCTTAAATTCTCAGGTAAACTATAATAATCTTCCTCTGTATAAATCTTTGGTTTCGCTAATTCCATAACATAGCCCTCCTTTTAACCAGTATATCACACTTAAATATTTATAAAAAGAATCAAATAATAGTAAAATAAAATTAATCTGACTATTATAGATTTTTCTCGTATAATTCAAGCACTTTTTCTCGACAATTTTCAAGAAGCTTCATCCTGGCCTCTTTGGAAAGTTCGTGTATTAAGATAGGTTCTCCGTACTCTATAGTCATCTCCGTAGACTGAATCCAAGGCAGATGATCTTCAAAAACCTTATTTGCATTAGTAATTGCAACCGGTACTATAGGGCAACCTGCCTTTTCAGCCATCTTCAAACTTCCCGGTTTGAACTCCAGCATACCCTCTCCACTATATCTGGTACCCTCCGGTGAGATAAACATGGAAGTCCCTGACTTAATTGTTTCTATTCCCTTAAGTATGGCCTTAATACCTTCACGAGGATTCTCCCTGTCTAATAATACACAGCGTATGAATCTCATCCATATCCTAAGCCCGGGTACTTTTGCAATTTCCTTTTTTGAGACAAATCCTGCGAGTACAGGAACTGTATAAAAAGCAAGTATCACATCAAAAAATCCTCTGTGATTAAAAATAAAAAGCACCGGTTCATCTTTTGGAACCCTCTCCACACCTATGACTTTTTTCTTTATTCCTGATAAAAATAATATCTTTCCAAACATTATTTTTACTATAGAGCAGCTTATTCTCTGTTGTAAACCGGCATTTATCTTTCCTATAAGGAAGAGTAACGGAATACCTACTATGCTGAATATACCAAATAAAGTCAACAAAATACCTACTAATATCAGTCTCATTCTATCTCCTGCTACAGCTCTGTAACCTTTTTATCTATTCTAAGAGCATTATTATAATCATCAAGTAATTTTTTCTTTGCATCCCATAACCTCTGTGTCAAATCTACATGGACTTCATGTGGATTGACAAGTCTTCTGGTTTCATCCCATAAAGTATCCAGTTCTTTAGCACAATAATCCCTTATCTCCATTACACCGAGAGAGCTGTATACACACTGTCCCTTAAGAAAGATTGGCACAAGAAGCTCCCTCACTTTAAATTCTCCCGGAATTAATCGGGTTTTCTTCCAAGTTTCTATAGGATCGAACATCATGTATTCTTCATCTTCGCTTATAATTTCATCAGAAAATGCTATGAGGTCTCCTTTAATCTTGCCCTCCATATCATAAATCCTAAATATTGTCTTATTCCCCGGATTGGTTATCTTCCATGTATTTTCAGAAAGCTTAATCTTAGGCTCAAAACTACCATCTTCGTTCTGAATAGCAGCAAGTTTGTATACTCCTCCAAAGGCAGGACAATCCGCACTTGTTATCAGCTTTGTGCCAACTCCCCACGAGTCTATACTTGCCTTCTGCAACTTAAGCGATGAAATCAAATTTTCATCCAAGTCAGATGAAGCCACTATACTTGCATCACTAAAACCGGCTTCATCAAGCATTTTTCTTGCTTTTTTTGAAATATAAGCAAGGTCGCCACTGTCAATTCTTATTCCGTACCTTCCCATATTTATGCCGGCTTCCCTCATCTCCCTAAACACCCTTATTGCGTTAGGAACTCCCGAACGAAGAGTATCATAGGTGTCTACTAAAAGAATTGCATTATCAGGATAGAGGCTTGCATATTCCTTAAATGCAGTGTATTCATCCGAAAAACTCATTATCCAACTATGGGCATGGGTACCGAGGGCAGGCACTCCGAACTTCTTTGCACATATTACATTACTTGTACCTGCACAACCGCCTATTACAGCTGCTCTTGCTCCAAGTGTACCTGCATCGGGCCCTTGCGCCCTCCTAAGACCGAATTCCATTACAAAGTCACCCTCAGCCGCATAGCAAACCCTAGTAGCTTTGGTCGCTATAAGGCTCTGATGATTTATCAGATTCAGAATTACAGTTTCAATTAATTGAGCCTGCATAATAGGAGCAACTACTTTAACTAAAGGCTCCATTGGAAATACAACCGTTCCTTCAGGTACTGCATATATATCACCTGTAAAATGAAAACCTGAGAGATAGTCCAAAAAATCCTCATTAAACATCTTAAGCGAGCGAAGATATTCCACATCTTCATAATTAAAATTTAAATTTTTAATAACCTCTATTACCTGCTCAAGCCCTGCTGCCACTGCAAACCCGTTGTCTGAGGGATTATGCCTGTAAAACATATCAAAAACCACTGTAGGATCTTTTTTATTTTTAAAATAACCCTGCATCATAGTCAATTCATAAAAATCTGTAAGCAAAGTAAGATTATCTACCATTTTTCCTTTTCCCCTTAAAGCTGATTTTACTTATTTAATTTCTTTGCAAGTTCTTCTTCATTTTCCGGAATTTTTTCTTCCTTTACAACCTCTTCTTGCTCACCCTTGTTCTTTCCCATCATATCAGAAAATTTCGCCGAAAAATCAGGTATCATGTCCAAGAGTTTGGTTATGAGATCTTGATTTTTAATATTTACAAGACGCACACTCCCATTTTTAATCACCAACACTGAACTTGGTGTTATTTTACCTGACATAGCCCCTACTCCATTGTCCTTCTTCTTGGATTCACTCGCAAAAGCACCTGCCCCTGCACCGAAAGAAACATCCACCAAGGGAAGTATGGTAGTTCCATCTTCAAACTTTATTGCATCTCCTACCACAGTTTTACTTGTTATAAAGCCATCCATACCTTTAAATAAGGCTGTCATTGTTTCATCAAAATTATTACTGGCCATATTTGCTCTCCTAGTTTTTCTCAAAAATTATCTTACATCTGTTAAAATTTTTTCTTAATAACTTAACCCGCTTACTAAACAATACTTTTAAAATAACTAAAATTATTATAAACAGAGTTATTCTGCCTGAAAAAAAGACATCTGTTTCAATCACTTCCTCATCCCATTCAGGTATGATTTCAAACTGTCTTCCCAAAAAAGGATAGATTAGACATAAATACGAAAGATACTGCCCCTCAGTATACACATCTCCCGTACCGAATCTAAGCCAACCTTTTATCCTCTTAGGGCAAACCATCTTTATCAGTCTTTTTCCTTGAGTAAAAAGATACCATGCTCCATCTAGTGTACCCTCTGAATTCAAAAAGTGAATTATAGCTTCTTTTTTTAAGTTAATGCCTTTTAATCTTTCTTTAAAGACCTTCCACTTTGTCTTAATTCTTTTTATTTTATGTTTCATCTTGGAAAATAAGGCTGTCTTTCTCTTTTTGAGCTTATTTGTTTCTTTTTTTTCTTCTTTAGGCTTTTCTTCTTTAGGATTCTCTTCCTCTATCCTTACTTCCACCGCTTCTTTTAAATCATTCTCAGCCTTTATTTCATCGGTATTTTTTATCTCAGACTTTTTTCCTAATTCTCCCTGTACAGCCTCTCCTTCTTCAACCTTAACCGGTTGGTTAGATACTGCTTCCGTTTTTTTCATCTGCCTATCGTCGGAAGCGAGAGTGAAAAAGGCTGTTTTAACACTATAGAATAGTTCATTCTCATAGCTGAACCCTGCCCATATAAACCTAAATAGGAAGCTTATTTCTCCTTTAATACCAAATTGCTTATCTGTATATTTTAAACTAAATTTATAGGTAAACGGTATAAACAGAAACAATAATATTATTGCTAACAGTATAAGCAATAAACCAAGCAGAGCCAACCCTATTATCTTAAGTCCTATCAACAGAATACCTACAATCTCCAATGCTTTACTCCTTTTGACCCTCTTTTTTAATCCAAAGTCTTGCCACCAGCATTATTGCCTCAGACTTTGAACCTGTCAGGGCTATCAGCCTGTAAATTGATCTCCTATATGGAGTTTTTCTTAACTCATTTAATGCAATTATTTCGTATAAGTTATCCGGGTTCTGAGGTTCAAATATTCCGAATGCACCAATAGGCGAAAACTTCCCCTTTTTAAGGGAAGCAATAACCTTTTCCCTTATCATATCAGACTTCATAAGTCCTTCTGTTATGAGAGTTTCGCCTATTATTATCATTATATCACCATCATTCACAAATTATTTCTGTTATTGCCTTTATAGTAGCCACCAGTTCTTCCCTACTATTACATGAAACAAGAGAAGATCTTATGTAATCCATAACTTCTGTCCTATTTTCGAAGTAAACAGGGATGCTTCCAATGACCTGAGCCATTATTCCCCTTCTTACACTTCTGTCTACTTCTCCAAATATTCTATCAAATTCTGTTCTAAGACTTTCCTTAATCTTATTCAAATCAGCCTCTGAGGCAATGCCTGTATCCTCAAGGTCTTTTAAATCTGCAAAAAGACTACCCTGTCTTAATATGCTACACTTATATAGAGAGTCATACTCCTCACCACATCCCAATTCAGAAACTTCTTTTTCAAACCTTGTCTGTATATCAAAAAGTTGCCCTTCGTATCCCATAAGGCTTTCATAAACAGACTCAAGCTTTCCTTCAAGTTTAGTAAAAATCTGAGCCATTTTCACATCAAATTCATCAACTCCCATATCATCATCCGCAAAGCTCTCATTAGTAAATTGTATCATCTCCATTTCAAGCTTTACAGCCTCTTTGCTGATATTGTTAAAATTGAGCAAAACAGCATATAAATCATTTACAACTTCCATTATTAGAATACCGTCATCTGTAAGATCTGAACATCTTGCTATGGTTGAACTAAGCTTTATACTTTCAGTAAGAAGTTCTTTCTTTTCAGCCTTGTCAAACTCAAAATTCTTAAAATACTCAAGTTCATCAGCAAGTTCAGGATACAAACTCTGCATCTTATCTAAATTATAAATCATACCTGCCTGCCTAACCATGTAGGCAAAAGCTTTAAGTGCTTTTTTATCAGCCCCTGTATAGCGGTCTACAGAAGTTTCGATTATGTCAAAAAACTTTCCCTTTGTATATCTGATAGGAAGTTCTGAAATAACCCTTTGTATTTTTGAATTAATAGCTATATTATCCTCATCTTCAAAAATATAAGCAAGAATCTTTTTTGCTTCCTCATCAGTATCAATTTCCTGTCCTTCATAATCTTTATTAGGTAGTTTTCTTGAAAGTACATAGTTAAAATTCTCAAATGCACTCAAAAAAGCTGTGGCACTATCAACCCTATCCTTTACTTCTTCCCTTATCTTTTCAATTTCCTCTATGTTCTCTGCGTACACTTCTCCCTTATCTAATAATGATTTAATTAAATCATTAATCTGCTTTCCAATACTTGCAAATCCTCTATCTGTTTCTTTTTCCCTGCTATTTATGAAATAATTTGAATAATTCATAGAAAGATTTAATACTGACAAGCTTCCATAAACTGCTGAAAGCTCCCTTGCAAAAATAGGCAGGCTTTTATCAAGATTCTTACCTTTTCTAATATCTGACATAACACTTGTTCTCTTACTCATTTTCATTTCCTCACTTATATATTAATTAATTGTAAAACCTTTTGTTACATGCTGATGTGTAAATAAATGTTCATTGCAATATTCATAATTGCCCTCACATTTTGAACAAAATCTAAATTCAAGGTCCGGATTATCAAGTTCAGTCCTTCCACAAATTGCACATTTATGCCGTGCAACCCCCTTTTCTGTGCTGAAACCATGCTCGACAGATTTTTTCCTTGCCTCAAATTTCATCCTGCGTATCTTATTGTTAAATTTCTGCCTATAATTCTTTGTAGAAAAGAAAAACCATATAAAGTTTAGAAGGGCAACCACTATGGCTATTGCAAACATAAAGTTCCCTGCTGCTGCATTCTGTACTATCTGAAGCACTACAAAGGCACCATAAAATATACCCAAATACTTCATCTTCACAGGCAATACAAACATAAGCAATACCTGATAATCAGGATACATAGCACAATAAGCCAAAAGCAGGGACTCATTTATATAATTCAGACCGAAATATAATCCGGAATTTGCATCCCCGGTTACTGCATATGTAATTACCGCTGCTATTATATTAAACAAAATCCCGGAAAGATAATATACATTAAATCTAAAGGTCCCCCAGGCATATTCAAGATTTGTACCTAAAATCCAATAAAAATACAGGGTAATAACGAAAAATATAATCGATGTTCCACCTCTCATACTGCTTAAAGGCTCAAGAATAAATGTAATCAACCTCCATACTTCACCCCGCATAACCTTTTCTATATTTATAGAAAGATAGTCTACATAAAATGTCGGAGCTGCTACAGAAAGCAAAGCACCTACTATATATATACCGATAATATACAGCATAAGATTTTTAATTGCAAACCGTCCCAGTTTCCTTTCCATTTTGTCTAGAAAATTATTCATTTACTACTCTCCTAATCATTGTTAAAAACATATACATACTTTCTATTATAAATTCTAAGCAAACCCTTGTCAACAATAGGAGCATTTTATAATATAAAAATGTTCTATAAAAAACACATTTTTGTAAATTTTTTCTACTACCCTTTTTTTTTCGTTGTGGTATAATAGCCTGTATGCAAACTAATTGTGCTAAATATATTGAATATTTTTATTAAATAGGAGTATAATTTATGTCAGAAACAAAGTACCGCTTAGGTATAGATATAGGCTCTACTACAGTTAAAGTTGCACTTATAGATAATGATTTGAAAGTTCTTTTTTCAGATTACCAAAGGCATTATGCCAACATACAGGAAACTCTTGCAAGCCTTCTCCACGACGCAATAAAGGTCTGTGGAAATGCAGAAGTTTATGCTATGATAACAGGTTCAGGCGGGCTTACTCTCTCCAAACATCTTGACATTCCTTTTGTGCAGGAAGTTATAGCAGTAGCTACAGCTCTTAAAACCTTTGCTCCTCATACTGATGTTGCAATTGAGCTGGGTGGCGAAGATGCCAAAATCATTTACTTTACAGGCGGTATAGAACAGAGAATGAACGGAATCTGTGCCGGTGGCACAGGCTCCTTTATCGACCAGATGGCAAGTCTTTTAAAGACTGATGCTTCCGGTCTTAATGAGTATGCAAAAAGTTATCAGTCTATTTACCCTATAGCTGCCCGCTGCGGTGTATTTGCAAAATCCGATATACAGCCGCTTATAAATGACGGTGCTACCAAGCCCGACCTTGCGGCTTCTATCTTTCAGGCAGTTGTAAATCAAACCATAAGCGGTCTTGCCTGTGGTAAACCAATCAGGGGAAATGTAGCCTTTCTTGGAGGACCTCTGCACTTTCTTACCGAACTTCAGGCTGCTTTTGTAAGAACCTTGGAGCTTGGACCTGAAAATATAGTCGCCCCTGAGGGCTCACATCTTTTTGCGGCTATGGGCTCTGCTATGAGTTCAAAATATGAAAAGACTACAACCCTAGCCAACCTCCATAATACGCTTCATAATAAGGTAAATATGGATTTTGAAGTAGCGAGGCTTGAGCCGCTTTTTAACAGCGAAGAAGATTATGAAGCATTTAAGGCTGAACATAAGAAAGCTGAAGTAAAAAAGGGAAATCTTGCAGATTACCATGGAAAATGTTTCTTAGGTATAGATGCAGGCTCTACAACTACCAAGGTAGCGGTTGTAGCAGAGGATGGAACCCTTTTGTATTCATTCTACAGCAGTAATAACGGAAGTCCTCTTAAGACTTCTATCAAGGCATTTAATGAAATACATGAGCTTATGCCTAAGGACTGTAAGATTGCAAGAAGCTGTTCTACAGGCTATGGTGAAGCCCTGCTTAAGGCTGCCTTCCTTTTGGATGAAGGTGAAGTTGAAACTGTGGCACATTATACCGCAGCTTCCTTCTTCAATCCTAAAGTAGACTGTATCCTCGACATAGGCGGTCAGGATATGAAATGTATCAAAATAAAAGACGGTACAGTTGACGGCATCCAGCTTAACGAAGCCTGTTCATCCGGCTGTGGCTCATTTATAGAAACCTTTGCAAAATCACTTAATTATGAAGTTGCAGACTTTGCAAAAGTTGCACTTTTAGCAGAAAATCCTATCGACCTCGGTTCTCGCTGTACCGTATTTATGAACTCCAAGGTTAAGCAGGCTCAGAAAGAAGGTGCAAGTGTATCAGATATTTCCTCAGGTCTTGCGTATTCAGTTATTAAAAATGCCCTGCTTAAAGTTATAAAGCTTACCGATCCTAAAGATTTAGGTGAAAATATAGTAGTGCAGGGCGGTACTTTCTATAATGATGCGGTACTTCGCAGCTTTGAAAAAGTTTCCGGTACAAAGGCTATAAGACCTGACATAGCCGGTATAATGGGTGCTTTTGGTGCTGCCCTAATAGCAAGAAAGCATTATAGAAAGGGTGACGAGACCACTACTCTTTCCTATGAGCAGATTAAAAGCTTAAGCTATGAGACAAATATGGAAAGATGCCGGAAATGTAATAACCACTGTATGCTCACAGTAAATACATTTACCGGCGGAAGAAATTATATATCAGGTAACAGATGTGAAAGAGGACTTGGTCTTGAGAAGAACAAGGACAATATTCCTAACCTTTTTGAGTACAAGATGCAGAGAATCTTCGGTTATAAGTCTCTGACTGAAAAAGAAGCTCCTCGTGGAACTATAGGTATCCCAAGAGTGCTTAATATGTATGAGAATTATCCTCTCTGGTTTACCTTCTTTACCAAACTTGGATTCAGAGTTGTACTCTCTCCACGCTCAAGCAGAAGCATATATGAACTTGGAATAGAGTCAATACCTAGCGAGTCTGAATGTTATCCTGCTAAGATTGCACATGGTCACGTTATGTGGCTGCTTAAAAAGGGTGTTAAACACATTTTCTACCCTTGTGTAATTTACGAGCGTAACGAAACACCTGACTCAAATAACCATTATAACTGCCCTATAGTAACCTCTTATGGTGAAAATATAAAAAATAATATGGAAGAACTTGCAGATCCTTCCATTACTTTTGAAAATCCTTTCCTTTCACTTGAGTCCGAGAAAATACTTACCGACAGACTTGTGAAAATATTTGAAGGAAGAATACCGAAGAGCGAGATAAAGGCCGCCGCTAAAGAAGCTTGGAATGAGCTTCTCCAGTCCAAAAAGGATACAGAGGCAAAGGGAGAAGAAGTTATTGCTTACCTTAAAGAAACAGGCAAAAAAGGAATAGTCCTTGCCGGAAGACCATACCACGTAGATCCTGAGATTAATCACGGTATCCCTGAACTCATCACTTCATTCGGAGTCGCTGTACTTACAGAGGATTCTATCTCACATCTCGGTCAGGTGGAACGCCCTCTTGTGGTTATGGATCAGTGGATGTACCATTCAAGACTTTATAAGGCTGCCTGCTATGTAAAAACCAATCCTGCCCTTGATTTAATCCAGCTCAACTCATTTGGTTGCGGTCTGGATGCGGTAACTACGGATCAGGTAAGTGACATCCTTGAAAGAGCCGGAAAGATATATACTGTACTTAAGATAGATGAGGTAAATAACCTCGGTGCTGCAAGGATTAGAATCCGTTCATTACTTTCAGCAGTTAAAGATAGGGAAGCTAACCCTCAGACAAACTTTGATATTTCCTCTGCTACCGACAGAGCTGTATTTGAGAAGGAAATGAAGGATTACACCATCCTCTGTCCTCAGATGTCACCTATTCATTTTGAAATGCTTAAAACTGCTATTGAATGGGGCGGTTACCATATTGAACTCCTCGCTGATGAACATTCTGTAATAGATACAGGACTTAAATATGTAAATAATGATGCCTGCTATCCTTCACTTATAGTGGTAGGACAGATTATGAGTGCTATTAAGTCAGGCAAATATGATGTAAATAAGCTCGCAATCTTTATAAGCCAGACCGGCGGTGGCTGTCGTGCATCCAACTACATAGGATTTATCCGCAGAGCTCTAAAGAAGGAAGGGCTGGCTCATATACCTGTTATTTCTCTTTCTGTACAGGGACTTGAGAAAAATCCGGGCTTTAGTACTACTCCTCCTATACTGCTTCGCTGTTTACAGGCTCTTGTTTATGGAGATTTGTTTATGAGGGTGCTCTATGCTACAAGACCTTATGAGCTTGTAAAAGGCTCTGCTGATGAGCTTCACAGGAAGTGGGAGAAAAAGTGTATAGAAAGTCTGAAAAGGGCTAATATGCTCACCTTTAATAAGAACTGTAAACAAATTGTGGCTGACTTTGACAATCTTCCTCGTGTAGAAGGGCTTACCAAAACCAAGGTAGGCATAGTGGGAGAAATCCTTGTTAAATTCCTGCCAAGTGCAAATAACGGGGTAGTTGAACTCCTTGAAAATGAGGGAGCTGAAGCCGTTGTACCCGACCTTATAGACTTTTTACTGTATAGTGCATACAATACTAACTTCAAAGCAGAAACTCTTGGTAAGAGCAAAAGAAATGCCTTTATAAGTAATAGAGCCATTGACCTCATAGAATTTTTCAGAAAGCCTGCCAGAAAGGCTCTAAGAAAGAGTAAACATTTTGTAGAACAAAGCTACATAACCGAGCTTGCAAAATTTGCCGAACCTATTGTTTCGCTCGGTAATCAGACAGGTGAAGGCTGGTTCCTTACAGGTGAAATGATAGAGCTTATAAAGTCAGGTGCAACCAATATAATCTGTACCCAGCCGTTTGGCTGCCTGCCTAACCATGTAGTTGGAAAAGGTGTAATCAAGCAGTTAAGACTTACCTATCCGGGTACAAATATAGTAGCGGTAGACTATGATCCGGGTGCTAGTGAAGTAAATCAGCTTAACAGAATTAAGCTTATGCTTGCTACTGCTGAAAATGAACTTTTAAGAAGCTAAAAATATTAAAAGGAAGTTAGGTTCATAACCCTAACTTCCTTTTTTA
>NZ_JBQNBU010000021.1:0-33404 GCF_052169795.1 Catonella sp. | reverse complement strand
TCATTAAACATAAGTAACCCACTTTCTTTGATAATAAACAATTATCCTTTATTAACTATTATCATCCTTCTTGGATTTTTATTTTTCATTATTTGCGATTTTTTATTCGATCTTACATGAGTATATATCTGTGTAGTGATTATACTTGAGTGACCTAATAACATTTGTATACTTCTTATATCCACATCATCATCCAACAACATTGTTGCAAATGTATGTCGAAACATATGTGGAGTTATATTTTTATCTATATTTATCTTTTTGCAATATTTTTTTATCATATTTCTAACAGATTGGGAGGATAATCTTTTTTTTCTTTTATTTACAAAAAAATAATCAGAATTACAAATTTCTTTATAAAAGACCGTTTCATATATTTGCAATGCAGCTATCGTATCTTTGTTGTAAATCGGTATTATCCTCTCTTTTGCACCTTTGCCATATATTTTAATTTCATTATTAGTATAAGCCATATTTTCTTTTTTAATATTACAAAGTTCACTTATTCTCATACCAGTCCCGATTAAAACTTCTAAAACAGCTATATCTCGTACAATTTCTTTGTGTTTATAAGAAGTTTCATTATAGTTGCTTTTTTCTAAATAAATATACTCAAATAATTTTTCAATATCTTTTAGAGATATGGTTTTAGGTAATATAAGTGGTTCTTTTATTTTTAACTTTATCTTATAAAATGGATTACGTTCTATGATTTCTTCATATTCTAGATACGAAAAAAAAGCCTTTACTGATGCTATTTTCCTTTTAATAGTTTTTACCTTGAAATTTAAGCTATTTAGATGCTGTATATATCTCACAATTTCATCTTTTTTATAAAAAGCATCTATATCTTTCATAAAAAATATAAATTGTTCTAAATCTATTTTATAGGCTTTTATTGTTTTTTGATTTAAATTATTTTGTTCCTTGCAATTTTCTAGATATTTTCTAACTAAAGTCTTTAATGTCATAACTTATTCTCCTATTTAACATATTAGTATTTTAAGTATTGAACAATACTAATATTATGATACAATAAATAACTTGTGAAAGATATGGATTATATTTCCAAGAAAAATAGGGATTTCCAATTACTACAGCTTAAGCTAAGTATCCGAGAAACTTTTTTGAGATGCATATCGGTGTGGTCAAAAACCTTTGACCACAGTTCTGTTTTCTTGCAGCTGGTACGATTAAAAAGGCTGTCATCAATGATGAAAACATTTTAATTTTATCATCCGTAAGCTTTTTGAGATTGTTATTTACGATAACAACAGCAAGAAGAGAAGTAAAATGGAGGCAGTTTGTTTTTACCGGATTAAAGAAACGATAAAAAGTGTTCTTTGAAAAACTACTCTTTGAAAAAATCTGTCTTAAAAGAGCCGGTACGTTGTTGCATATACATAATTCTTCTGACAAAAATGTTACTGAGTTTGTAACGAAGCAAAGGAATAGGTGAAATGCCAGTTTCTTTTATCCCATTATATCTGGTAAGAAAATTGCCAACGAGTACTTGACACAAACGAAACCAATACAGCAGTTGACATCACTATATCCAATAACTATAATTTTAAATATAAGTATAGTATAGAGAATGTGAGGAAATATACAATGAACTGAAAGGGGGAATCCAAATGAAACATAAATATGTATCATTATTATTAGCTGGTATATTAATTGTTTCCGGTGTATGCGGAGCGAATCCGATGAAGGTGCAGGCTGAGACTTGTTATGGAAGAAGTACGGTAAGCCATAATGTAGTAGCAAAAACTCAGACAGGATATACCGACGAAGAACTATGCAAGCTTGCTTCAGACTATTACTATAAAAAGCATAATCAGAAGGCACCGATAGTAGAAATTGATGATGTTCGTGGTGATTTGGTAACTATTCATCTTTATGAGATTGTTAATGATGGTGGTGGAGAAGGACATACTGCAACCTATAACTGGTATTATGTATCTCGTAAAACAGGTAAGGGTGAAGACCTTTTTAGTAATAAAATAGACTTAACGGAAGGCACAAATACTAAAACTCAACCAATGCTTTCAAGAAAAAATGTAAAAATAAATGGCAATGTATTTAAACTTACCGCAAAGAATTATGATGATTCAGAAGTCATAGGTGTAAGAGATATAATACAATACTCTAAATCTACCGGAAAAAGCATTAGCCTTGTAAAGAAAAGTAGTTCAGAAAGTATAGTGACAAACGGTAAATATCTTTATTACTCTAAATTTGAGGGTGATAAAGGTGTTATATACAAAATGGACTTAGAAACTAAGAAAACATCTAAGGTGGTTTCTGCTAAGAACTATGTGCTGTTGGGAGGAACAGATAAGTATTTGTATATAGGTAAGGCGGATTTTGATACCCCTGCACCTATGTATAAGATGCAAGTATATAATATGTCTACCAAACAAGTAAAAAAGAGCGGTATTGATTACTTTGTAGGTGGTATTCAGATAGAAAAAAATAAAATTTTAGCTTGTAGTATCCATTTTGATGCTGATAATTACAGGTTTGATGTTATGACAGAATCAGGAAAAAGCATCTTCAAGGATAATGCAGTAAATGCATTTATTGTTAAGGGAAAGGTATTTTATAATCAGATTTTTTATAGCGGAAATGAATATACACAAGAGTATTACCGATATGATATAAATGAGAAAAGCAAAAAGAAGATAAGTTATGAAATTTATAGGAAGTATGAAAAAAAGTATTTGAGTTATTAAAAAATAACTAATTTATAATCTATCTGACTTAGCAGAAGGATTTTCAAATATTTTTATTTGAAAGTCCTTTCTATTATAATTGTGACAATTTTTTGAAATCTTTCAAACCCTATTTACTTATTCAAAATTATATTGCATACTATCTAAGTAGGATTATAGTGGTATAAGTATCAAAAGCATAAAAATCAGATGTAAATTTCTTTGTAAAAGGCGGACTTATATTTTGACATTTACATCAGATAGTTTGCGTTAATATCGGAAAGGCGATGGTTATGAAAAGAATAGAAAATGAGGTTTTGACAGGTGAGCGTGCTCTTTTTCAGGCAAATGGACTGGAGATAGAAGACACAATTTTTGCAGACGGTGAGTCTGCACTTAAGCATGGTGAAAATATAAATGCAGTTAATACAATGTACAAGTGGAAGTATCCATTCTGGTATGCAAAGAATGTAAATGTAAAAGATTCCACCTTTTTTGAAATGGCAAGGTCAGGTCTGTGGTATGGCAAAAATATCAATATAGAAGACACTATGATAGAGGCACCGAAGGAATTCCGTAGATGTGATGGCGTGAACCTTAAAAATGTATCCCTGCCAAATGCAAACGAAACATTTTGGATGTGTAAGAATATAAGACTTGAAAATGTGGTTGCAAAAGGGACATATTTTGGATTAAACAGTGAAAATGTCTACCTTGACAGACTTAATTTATATGGTGACTACTGTTTTGACGGTGGGAAAAATATTGAAGTCCATAACTGCAAGCTGCTTTCAAAAGACAGCTTTTGGAATACAGAAAATGTAGTAATTTATGATTCATTTATAGTGGGAGAGTATTTTGGCTGGAATTCAAAAAATATAACCCTTATCAACTGTACAGTGGAGAGTTTACAGGGATTTTGCTATATAGAAAATCTTGTAATGAAGAATTGTAAACTTGTAAATACAGCTCTTGCCTTTGAATTTTCAACTGTAGATGTAGAAGTTACAAGTAAGATTGACAGTGTATTTAATCCAAAAAGTGGAGTTATAAAGGCTAAGGAAATAGGTACTTTAATTATAGATAATGAAAACATTAATCCGGAAGATACAAAAATAATTGTAGAAGGAGAAGCACCAAAACCTGTTACACTGGCAGAGATTGAACTGGTGTCGGGTGAAGGAAGGGAAACTGAGCTTAGAAGGAGGGGCTGATATGCATATTGAACACTCATTTAATTTTGACAAAGAAATCAATCGCAGAAACACCAATGCAGAGAAATGGAAAGTAGAGGAAAATGAGCTTCCTATGTGGGTTGCAGATATGGACTTTGAGGCTGCACCGGCGATAAGAAAAGCACTGGAAGCCAGATTTAAGCATGGGATTTTTGGCTATGCCGGCATAACTGATGAGTGGTATGAAGCTTATATAGGCTGGTGGAAACACAGACATAATTTCACTATGCAGAAGGACTGGCTAATCTTTACTACAGGAGTAGTACCTGCTATATCAAGTATGGTGAGGAAGCTTACAACTCCGGCTGAGAAGGTACTTATTCAAACTCCGGTTTATAATATATTTTTTAACTCAATACTTAATAACGGAAGGGTAGCTCTTGAAAGTCCGTTAGTGCTTAAAAATAACAGATATGAGATGGACTTTGAACAGCTTGAAAAAGATCTTTCAGATACACAGACTACTCTTATGATACTGTGCAATCCACAGAATCCGGGCGGAAGAATTTGGACTAAAAATGAATTAATAAGGGTAGCAGAACTTTGTAAAAAATATGGTGTTACAGTAATATCCGATGAGGTTCATTGTGATTTAACAGTTAATGGAAAGAAATATGTGCCATTTGCAAGTGTATCGGAGACAGCAAGAGAAATAAGCATAACCTGTATGAGCCCGGGCAAGTCTTTCAATATAGCGGGGCTTCATACTGCGGCAGTTTCAGTGCCGAATGAAATACTTAGAAATAAAGTAAAACGTAGCCTTAATACAGATGAGGTAGCTGAGCCAAATGCTTTTGCTACAGAAGCGGCAGTTGCGGCATACACAGGCGGCGGAGAGTGGCTGGATGCTCTTAATGGATATTTAGATGAAAGCAGGAAGATAGTTTTAGACTTTATAGCTGATGAAATTCCTGAAATCAAGGTCATAGAAAAAGAAGCCACTTATTTATTCTGGATAGATGTGAGAGGACTTAAAAATGCAGGTAAAGGCTTTGCCAAAGAGCTTAGACTGACTACAGGGATTTACCTGATAGACGGCAAGGTTTACGGCAAGGCAGGGGAGGGCTTTATAAGGATGAATATAGCCTGTACCAAAAAGAATTTAAAGGATGGTCTTGAAAGGCTTAAAACCGGAGTAAGGCTGTGGGAAGACAGTCATTGACTTTTAAGCGGATAATTGGTATTCTATATATAGAAGGTTTACCGCTGACCAATATGCGGTATATAAGTGGTTGGGTTGAAGGTTTACCGCTGACCAATATGCGGTATATAAGTGGTTGGGTTGAAAGTTCAGTCCTTCGCTAAAAGGCGAAGGACTTTTTGCGTATTGGGGGAAATATATGAAAATAACAGGATTTTATATTGTGAAAGATAAATATTTTGAAGATATGGCAGATTCAAATCTCAAAATGAACAAGGAAGGAAATAGACCACATTATTATTGCTTTGGAGATGCAAATACAGGAATATATTGGATGATACCACTATCCAGCAGAATAGATAAGTATAAATCTCTGATGGAAAAAAGGGAAAAAATGGGAAAGCCTTGTGACATTATTCATATTGTAAAATTAGATAATGATAAAGAAAGTGTATTTTTGATACAGGATATTTTTCCGATAACGGAGAAATACATCGAAAGAGAATATACAATTGCAGGTAATCATTTAATGCTAACAAAGAAACATATTGTTAAAGAAATTGAACGGAAGGCAAGAAAAGTTATAGGAATGTTGAAACGAGGTATAAGATTTACACCGACACAGCCGGATATCATAAAACTTTTAGAAAAACTAAATAATAACGAATAATTTGGAGTTTACCTATAAAGATTATCATAATTTACTTGACACTTTCTCATATTATAGTAATATAGATATAGTTAATTTTTTAACAAAAATTATGGGAAGCGAAGCTGTAGCAATCCTGTAATTAAAAACATAAAAATTGAAGAAGAGGATAGGAAAATGGGAGAAGTAAGTTTTTTTAATGCACCAGCACAGGTGGTAAAGAATTTAATCAAGGCAGGAGAAGATAAAGTGGCTATGCCATTTTATAAAATGTTAATACTCGGTATACTTGCAGGACTTTATATAGCTTGTGGAGCTTCAGCAAGCAGTGTAGCTATGCATAATATATCCAATGTAGGTATTGCAAGACTGGTAGCAGGTTGTGTATTCCCTGTGGGTTTTATAACTATAGTTCTTATTGGCGGAGAGTTGTTTACAGGTGACTGTCTTATGGTCTTTGGAGCTATGCGTGGAAAATACAGGGTTTCTTCTATGATAAGGGTATTAGTTCTGGTTTTTGTGTTTAATCTTATCGGCGGAATTTTAATGGCTATACTGGTTTATTTTAGCGGACAGTTTAATTTTACAGACGGGCTTCTCGGGGCATTTACAATTAAGGTGGCTCTTAGTAAGGTAAGTCTTTCTTTTGAAACAGCATTTGTCTCAGGTATACTTTGCAATGTGTTTGTATGTATGGCTGTACTTATGGCAGGTTCAGCTAAGTCTACAGGATGTAAAGTATGGGCGAGCTTCTTTCCTATAATGGCATTTGTGGTAAGCGGTTTTGAGCATTGTGTGGCAAATATGTATTATATACCGGCAGGCATCCTTGCCCTTAGTAATGAAAAATATGTAGAAAAGGCTGTTTCAGAGTATGGGATTACAACAGAGCAGCTTTCAAAGCTTAATTGGGGCAGCTTTTTCACAATGAATGAATTTCCTGTAACCCTTGGAAATATAGTAGGTGGCTCCATTGTGATGGGAATTATGGTGTATTTGGCACATAAGAAGGAGATTTCTGAAACATAAGATATATAACTTTGTAGTTGATTTTCTGGTTTATAAGATATTTCAATAGTGTAAAGCTTTGAATAAACATTTACATATAATAAAAGCTCTAAGGTCATTAAACCTTAGGGCTTTTAATATTATAGATTATTTTAGTTTTATACAAAAATATGTAACATTTTTCCTTCACAAGTGTTGTATAATTGAAAATAAAAAGTTTCGGAAAAATAGAGAAAGGGGGCGAGTTATGGAAAATGAGGTCTTAGTGAGATTTTACAGGGCATACAGCAGGGAAATATATTTATATCTCTATGGACTTAGCCATAACAGACAGCTCTCCGAGGATTTGATGCAAGAAACCTTTGTAAAGGCTTTGCTTTCATTACAGACGGCAGATACTGGGGTGAAAGCATGGTTATATAAGGTTGCAAGAAACCTGTATTTTAATACTTACAGAAAAGATAAAAGACTTGTTATGGGACTTGATAGTGTTGAAAATAAAGTAGTTCTAAATGAAGAAACAGAAGAAAATCCGCTTAATAAACTGCTTATAAATGAAAGAAATAATGTACTTTATAAAGCTTTAAACAGGCTTGAAGGCAAAAAGAAAGAAGTGCTTTTGTTACAGTATTTTTCAGGACTATCGGGCAAAGATATAGCAAAACTCTTAGGTATAACTACAGAGAATGTTAGAATTTTGGCATTTAGAGGGAAGAAGGAATTAAAACTATACTTAAAGGAGGCCGGATATGAAATATAAAGAATTGATAGAATTGTATAAGAGTGGCAGACTTTCTGAGGAAGAAAGAAAAAAAATAGAAGAAGATATAGAAAAACAGGAGGCTATCAGCGAGTATTTGTATCCTGATGAGGAAATTAACGAGGAAGATTTAGGAAGTGACAATGGAGATAAATCCTCAGAAAAACAAAATGAATTTGTTAGGCTTATAAGAAAGTCTATCAGAAAAGCATTTATTAAAATGGGAATGGTTGTAACTACTGTAATCCTTGTGGGTATAGTGCTGATGATGACAATACTGCCCAAGGTTATTGATTTATTTTATTACAACCCAAAGGAAGAAAAAAATTATAGTCTTGAAGGAGGGGCGGTAGTACACAGAGAAAGATTTAAACTTGATTTAAGTGTATATACTGAATTAATCGAACCTTTTGGCTATCTTGATTCTACCAATGTGGTTTCAGAAGGCTATGGAAACTATAGCTTTAATGTATATCCAAGCACAAGAATGGTAGAAGAAGCTAAAAAAAATTACGCAGGAAATATAAGAAAAGGAAGGATAACCTTTTATGATCCGCTTGCTTTAGAAAGACTTTCTGACAATATGTTTGAATGGCAGATAAATCACAATAGTTATAATGAGAGTCTTACTAAGCAGTTAGAAAAGTTTCAGTTTGAGCATATTAAAATAGAAGAAAGTCTGATTGACGAAGAAACAGGTGAGCTTAGGCTTGAAACAAGCTATGGCGGTGACAGAAATGATACTAAAGAGCATATAAGTGAACTTTCGGAGGGAAAGCTTTACAAGGCTTATATCAGCTTTGACAGGATACTTAATTATAAGGAAGCGATAGATTTTGAAGCAAAATATGAGTTAGGATACAGTTGGGTAGGTATAGTAAATGATGAAAAGGGGAATAATGACATTATAGGTATGAACACTGGAATAGGAGCTACCAAGGGAAACGGAATATCTAAGTATCCATATATCTTTGGGTATGAAGGAAAAGTCAGTGATGTAACATTTAAGGAACTTAAAAATGAAGAGAATGCAAAGAAGCACTATATAAGTTTGCTTAATTATCTTAAAGATAACAGCTCATTTACAGATATGATGGACAGTTATATGAACAGAAAGACGAAACTTGACAGGGCTTTAGCTTATGTGAATGAACATGGCTTAAAAGTCTATGGAATGGCTGTAAAAACAGAGAAGAAAGACTTGCTAAAACTTATAGAAGATGAAAGAGTATTTGGAATCGGTATAGAGGAAAATTAATCAGTATTGTGATATTTTTAACTACTTTTTTAACTAAGAAATTGGAGCAGTTAATTTTAAAACTTGAAAAATAGCTTAGAATAGTGTAGAATAATGGTATAAAAACTCTGATAAATGCTTGCACCAAAAGAACCCCTAAGGTTGGCAGACCTTAGGGGCTTTTCGTGCTTATAGGCTATTGTTGTCACCGTCATTCTTCTCTAGCCATTTGTAAATGATATAACTTGCTACATTTACTGTGAGAAGGAATAAAAACTCTGACAATATCTTCATTGCTGCACCTCCCTTCCGTTGCCGGTGTAGGTGTGACAACAGTATAATTTTAAGATATGAGGCAATAATAGTCAATTAATTTGTAGAAAATCTAGGTAAAAAATTGATAAAATTTATGAAGTTTTACGAGCTTAATGAAGGTCATATTATAATAGACGGAACTCCTATAAGCAAACTTAAGAGGTTAGAATTGTGCTGATAAACAATAAATTGTTGATAAAAGAGTGTATAAATGATAATATTTAAATATAATATGTAGGAAGGAAGTTTATACTTATAAGTGGACAGATGAAGAAACTTAAATTTATAACTATTAAAACAGCATAAGGAGAATATATGGAAGAGATTATCAAGATAATAAACCTTAAAAAGACATTTAAGCTGTCAGCCAAACAACAAAAGATTGAAAAGACAAAAGAAAAGGTGAAGGTAGCAGTAAACGATATTTCCTTTGCTGTACAAAAAGGTGAGATATTCGGACTTTTAGGACCAAATGGAGCCGGTAAGACCACCACGCTCAGAATGCTTGCAACTCTCATCAAGCCTGATTCGGGAGATGCGGTATTAAACGGTGAAAGCATAGTGAAAAATCCTTTCGGAGTAAGAGGAACTATAGGCTTTCTTACAAGTGAACTTAAGTTAGAAGATTTCTTTACACCTAATTACCTCTTTGACTTTTTCTCGGATTTACATGGAGTTGATGAGAAGGTAAGAGAAGAACGCAAGACCAGACTTTTTGCAAAATTTGGCATAGATAAGTTTGCAGAGGTAAAAGTGGGTGACCTTTCAACCGGTATGAAGCAGAAGGTTTCACTTGTTATTTCCATAGCTCACAATCCTGAAATAATCATCTTTGACGAGCCGACCAACGGACTTGATGTAATTACCGCAAAGACAGTTGTGGACTTCCTTATAGAATTAAAAGAGGAAGGAAAAACTATAGTTATTTCATCACATATTTTCAGTCTGATAGAAAAAATCTGTGACAGAGCAGCTATAATTATAGAAGGTAAGTTAGCAGCTTACGGTTCTGTAGAAGAAATAAAAGCAGGAAAGAGCTTAGAGGACAGGTTCTTTGATATTTATTCGGAGGTGGCAGGAAGTGAAGAATAATATTTATACAATATTCAGAAAAGAAATGGCAAGATTCTTTAAGGATAAAAGGCTTGTAATTACAACCCTCCTACTCCCGGGTATTATGATATTTATAATGTACACATTTATGGGCAATATGATGAAGCAGCAGTTTGGTGTAGCAGATGGTTATATATCGGAAGTTTATATAAAAAATCTTCCGGCTACTATTAACTCGAAGTTAGATAAGGTAGGCCTTAGCATAGAAACTGTTGATGGAGATTTGGAAGCTGAAAAAAAGCTTGTTTCTGAAAAAGAAATTGACCTTCTGGTTAATTTTCCGGAAAATTTTGATGAAGAGGTAGCAGAATATAAGACAGGTGAGGGTAAAGCACCTCAGGTTGAAATCTTTTATAATTCGGCAAAAACAGAATCAAGTGCAGCATATAGTATGTTTACAGACATTCTAAGTAATTATGAGACTGAACTCAGCAATAAATTTGATGTAAATGCTGATGAAAAAATAAGCTACGACCTTGCTGCCAAGGAGGATATGACAGGTAAAATGTTTGGAAGTATGCTTCCTATGCTGCTTATGATATTTATCTGGTCGGGTTGTGTTGCGGTCGCACCGGAGTCTATAGCGGGAGAGAAGGAAAGAGGAACCATAGCAACCCTTCTTGTAACCCCTATGAGCAGACAGGCACTTGCACTGGGTAAGATATTTGCACTTAGCATAATCGCCTTTCTTTCAGGTGTATCAAGTTCTATCGGCACCTTTGCTTCTCTCCCCGCTATGTATCAGGGAATGAGCGGAGGCGGCATAGATACGGCATTTTACAGTGGCAAAGATTTTGCTCTTTTATTTGTGGTAATTATATCAACAACTATTCTTATGGTTGCTCTTATATCGGTGCTTTCAGCCTTTGCAAAAAGTGTAAAGGAATCTGCTACCATCATCTCACCTCTTATGATAGTAATTATGGTAATTAGTTTATTGCCTATGTTTAGTAAGGGAGATACGGAAACACCTGTTACAATGTTTATCATACCGCTATACAACAGCGTACTTTGTATGAATGAGATATTTAAGTTTTCTTATTCAAGTATAAATGTAATTATTTCAGTTGTGGTAAATATTGTATTTACCGGAATTTTAGTATTGGTACTTACCAAGATGTTTGACTCGGAGAAGGTTATGTTTTCTAAATAATAACAACCCCTGATTTAAAAGCGGATACTTATTCTGCTATTTAAATCAGGGGATTGTTTAAGATTTATGGGATTTAAATATCGTTCTGCTTCCCTTTCCCCAGAAAGGTATTTTTCACATTCTGCATCCTGTAATCAAGCTCGGCACTTTCGGTTGCACATTCGTTTAGCTCACGAGAGAGTTCGTCTAACATTTTAGGTGATATTCTTTTATTATATCTCAGTTTATGTTCAAGGGAAGCCCAAAAGTCCATAGCTATGGTTCTAAACTGTACTTCTACCTTAACAAGCTTTTTCTCATTTTCAAGGAAAATAGGAACTGCAACTATAAGGTGTAGGCTTCTGTATCCTGAAGGCTTGGGATTTTTGATATAGTCTTTCATTTTAATCAAGGTAATATCATCCTGACGTAAAAAACAATCTGCAAGTTTGTAAATATCATCAATAAAGGAGCAGATTACCCTTATACCTGCAATATCTTCAAGATGTTCTTCGATTGCATCCAAATCAAATGGAAGGTTTTTTCTTATTATTTTCTTTAATATACTTTCGTTGCTTTTAATACGGGACTTTATGCTTTCAATGGGATTGCCGTCATAGATAAGGGAAAATTCTTCGTTAAGTACCTTAAACTTGGTTTCAACTTCCATAATGGCACAACGGTAATTAGCAAAAAGCCTTTCGACAGGAAGAGTATTTTCCTTGAAAAGCTCTATGATTTTTTCTTTGGTTTCATTTGAAATACAACTAAAATCAAGTGTGTTTAATCTATCTATAGCTTTTGCTATCTTTTCTTTATCGCTATTGTTAAGTACAGCCATAAGTTCGTTATCTTCAGCCGGTTCAAAATTATTATTCATACATATCTCCAAAATTAAGTAAATTTATCTAATTACAAACTATCAATTCTACTTGTAAAATTGATACTAAAGCATATATTCAAGATGATTATACCTGCTCATTATATACCCAAAAAGTGAACAATTAGTGACAAATAAGAGAAGAATTACTAAAAAATTAAATTTGGCAGTTTCCTTCATATTTTTGACACTTATAACATATATATTCAAAGTAGTATATTTATTGTAAAAGTAAATTTGAAATATATCGTGAAGGGGAAATTTTAATGGGAAAGATGAGAGAAAATGTAAGACATAGGTTACAGAACATTTTTATTGTTGTACTTCTAGCATTGGTTCTGATAATGTTATATGAGGTAGAAAAAGTTTCAGATGCGGGAAGACTGATAAATGATACAGGTTTTGCCAGATCAGGAGCACAAAGATATGTAAAGTTGAGTTATTTTGGTATACATGACAGAGATTTAGTAGAAAGATATAATAAAGTTTTAGATGGATTGTGGAATGGTAGTGAAGAATTAAAACTGCCTAAGATTCATAATAAAAATTTTAGAAAAAATCTTGAAATACAAAGAGAAAAATGGATTTATTTATATGATATGATTGAGGCTATGGAGCATTCCGGAGGTAAGAAAAAGATTAAGCTGAAAGAGAAGGTGATTAAAGAGAGTGAGAAATATTTTGCATTGTCAAGCAATACTGTAAATGCAGCAGAGGCTTATTATGAAGAGCTTGCAGATCATTTGAGAGTTTTGGAGATAATTTTGGGAGCTGTGGTGGTATGTATAATATTTTTTATGGTTATGGACTATGCAGATAAAAAACAACTTTTAGAACAAAATGTAAAGCTCATAAAGGAGATGCATATAGATGTACATACAGGACTGCCGAATAAAAGTCGTTGTGAAGAGGTATTTAATAATGAGATTGTAACAGAAGAACTGTGTAGTGTGATGTTTGACCTAAATGGACTTAAGGCTACCAATGACAGACTTGGCCATATTGCCGGAGATGAGCTTATAAAGGGATTTGCTGATATTTTAAAAAATTCTATGAGGGAACATGACTTTGTAGGAAGGTATGGTGGAGATGAGTTTGTAGGAGTTATATATAATCCCGGAAGTGATGGTCTTAAAATGATATTTGAGAGAATAGAAGAAAATGTGAAAATATTTAATGAAGAGCATCCGAACCTCACTCTCAGTTATGCATATGGATACTCTTGTTCAAAGGGTAGGACAGACTGTACTATGAAGATGCTGCTCTCAGAGGCAGATGAAAATATGTATAAGAATAAGGCTGATATGAAAAAGAATAAGGGTATTATGATATTATGATTTAGTAATGGGAGGAGAGGAGATGGCTGGATATATTTCGTTAAAAGATGTAGTAAAGACTTTTAAATCGGGAAGTAATGCAATAAATGCCTGTGATGGTGTAACTTTAGATATAGATAAGGGACAATTCGTAATCATAGTAGGTCCTTCAGGAGCGGGCAAGACTACTGTACTAAATATACTGGGCGGTATGGACACTCTTACATCGGGCTCTGTGGTTGTTGATAATACAGATATAAGCAAGCTGCGTCCGAAGGCACTTATTTCCTATAGGCGCGAAGATGTAGGATTTGTATTCCAGTTTTATAATCTGATGGCAAATCTGACAGCCCTTGAAAATGTAGAACTGGCTCTTCAAATTTGTAAAGAGCCTATGGATGCAAAAACAGTACTTGAAGAAGTCGGTCTTTCACATAGAATGAATAATTTTCCTGCGGAGCTTTCAGGCGGAGAGCAGCAGAGGGTGGCTATAGCAAGGGCGCTTGCCAAGAACCCTAAGCTTTTGCTTTGTGATGAGCCAACAGGAGCACTGGATTATGTTACAGGCAAGGAAATACTTAAGCTTCTTCAGGATACTTGTAGGGAGAAGGGGATGACAGTAGTTGTAATTACACATAATTCAGCCCTTACTCCTATGGCAGATAAGGTAATTCACATTAAAAATGGGAGGGTAAGCTCTGCTGAAATCAACAAGAACCCTATATCAGTAGACGACATAGAGTGGTAAGATAGAGGGGGGGGTAGATATGAAAAATAAACTGGTAATAGATTTTTTTAGGGAAATAGCAAGGGGCTTTGGACGCTTTATTTCCATTTTTTTTATAGTAATGCTTGGAACCGCATTTTTTGCAGGGCTTCGTTCTTCCGGAAGTGATATGAGGATATCAGCAGACAAGTTTTATGACGATACTAAGCTTATGGATTTTAAGATACTCAGCACACTTGGACTTACTGATGAAGATTTGGCTGATATAAAAATGATAAATGGAGTAGAAAATGTAGAGGGAGGTCATACAAAAGAGGTAATCCTAAATGCAAAAAAAAGAGAGGTAGTAATTAAACTTATAGGAATTACAAAGGGTATAAATGAGCCGTATATTACAGAAGGAAGAATGCCTGAAAAAAGTGATGAATGTCTTGTAGATGCTGAGATATTCTGGTTTGCGGATTACAAGGTGGGTGATAAAATAACCCTTTCTTCAGATGATGATTCATCCCTTTCCTCTGACCTTGAAAATGTGACTTATACGATAACTGGTTTTTGTAACCTGCCTTATTATCCAGAGAGAGGCAGCAGGGGGACAAGCTCAGTCGGAGACGGCTCTATTGATGTATTTATGATGATACCTAAGGAGAATTTCAAGTCTGATATTTATACAGAAGCCTATGTGGCAGCAAATGGTATGCAAGCCTTAATGACTTATTCAAAGACTTATGAAGATAAGATTAAAGTTATTAAAGAGGATATTAAAGGGCTTGAAACTAAGATAAATGGCAGAAGATATGAAGAAGTAAAAACTGAGGCAGAGAATAAACTTAAAGATGCAGAAAAGAAGCTTGAAGACGGAGAGAAAAAGCTAAGTGATGCTAAAAAGAAGATAGATGACTCAAAGGAAAAAATAAAAAAAGGTGAAAAGAAGCTTGCTAAAGAAGAGAAAAAAATAGAAAATGCCGAGAACGAGCTTGCTGATGGAAAGAATAAACTATTAGAGGCAAAAATAGAATTAAAAGACGGTGAAGAAAAGCTTGCTTCTTCTGAAAAGCTATTAAAAGATAAAGAAAAAGAGCTTAAAGAGGGAGAAGAGCAATATAACTCAGGACTTGCAAAGTTAAATAAAGCAAAAGAAAAGCTGGATAAGGGAGAAAAAAAGTACCAAGAGGGACTTAATAAGTATCAGGCAGGAAAGTCTGAATACGAAAAAAACCTTGAAGCTTATGAAGAAGGTTTAAAGAGTTATACAGAGGCTAAGGCTAAGCTTGATTTGGCAGAACAGGCAGGAATGGCTCCGCCTGAAGCTAAAGCTAAGCTTGAGGGAGAAAAAGCTGTGCTGGATGCAGCCAAGCTAAAACTGGATGAAGCAAAAATTACCCTTGATGAGACTAAAGAAACTCTGGCTGCAAGCAAAACAAAGCTTGAGGAAGGTAAAGCTGAGCTTGAGGAGAATGAAAAAGAACTTGAAGTCGCAGGCAAAAAGCTTGTAGCTGGCAAAAAAGAGCTTGAGGATGGTAAGTCTACACTTGAAGATAAAAAGGCTGAGCTAGAGGATGCTAAAAGAAAAATATGGGAGAATGAAGATAAATTAACAGAGGCTAGTCAAGAACTTTCAGATGGCAAGAAAGAGCTTGATAAAGCAAGAGAAAAGCTTGCAAAGAACAAAGAAAAGTTAGAAAAAGCTGAGAAAAAATATAATAAAGAGCTTCCAAAAGCGAGTAAGAAACTTGAAAAAGGCAGAAAAAAACTAGCTAAAGCAAAAAGAGATGTGGCAGATATTAAAGAGCCTGACTTTTATGTACTTGACAGAAATATGATGGAAGGATATGTAAGTTTTAAGCAGAATGCAGACCGTATGGACAGCCTCGGCAATGTATTCCCGGTAATATTTTTCCTGGTTGCAGCCCTTGTGAGCCTTACTGCAATGACCAGAATGGTAGATGAGAACAGAATGAGCATGGGTATACTTAAAGCACTGGGCTATAGAAGTTCAGCTATTTCAGGAAAATATATAGCCTATGCACTGCTTGCAACAGTAAGTGGAGGAATTATAGGAGTAGTGATAGGTGAAAGGTTTCTACCGCTGCTTATAATAAAATCTTATGGAACATTGTTTAGAGGAATGCCTTATTGTTTTACACCTATAAACTATGAACAGGCTTTTTTGGCTTTACTTGCAGCAACAGTAAGTACGGTAGCGGCAACACTTATTTCAGCACTTTCACAGCTCCTTGAAAATCCGGCATCACTTATGCGTCCACTTCCACCAAGTTCAGGCAGAAGAGTACTTTTAGAGAGAATAGGCTTTATTTGGAAAAGACTCAATTTTACAAGGAAGTCTACTGTCAGAAATCTTGCAAGATACAAGAAAAGGCTGATAATGACAGTGGTTGGAATAGGCGGCTGTATGGGGCTTTTGCTTGTAGGTTTTGGACTTAAAGACTCTATCAATGAGATAGCAAAGAAGCAGTACATAAGGATATTTACTTACGATGCTAATATAACGCTTAATTCTAAGGCAAATGAGGCAGAAAAAGCTGAGGCGGTAAAGGCTGCCATAAACTATGACGGAGTGGATGAAACTATCAGGATACAATCTCTTGCTGTAGATTTGACTAATGGAGATAATATAAGGAGTGCGAATCTCTTCATACCTGAGGATACAAAGAAAATAAAAGATTTTCTGACTATCAAAAAAAGGACTACAGGCGTAGAATATGACTTTCCAACCGGTGATAGGGCTTATATATCGGAAAAGACAGCGAAAATGTTAGATGTAAAAGAGGGAGATAGCATAAATATTACCAGAGATGGAAAGAAGCAGGTATCCGTTAAAATAGATAAAATAGTAGAAAACTATGTGTTACATTATCTTTTTCTCTCACCTGAACTTTATAAGAAATTATATGGAGAAGAGCCTGAATACAATACTCTTCACTTGAAATTTGACAGGGAAAAGGTGGACGAACAGGATTTGGGAAGTAAACTTTTATCTTATGCAGGTTGTTCTGGAGTGCTGTTTGTAGATGAGCTTGAAGATAATATAGACCGTATGTTACAGGTATTGGACTTAGTTACACTGGTGCTTATAATTGCAGCAGGACTGCTTGCTTTTGTGGTACTTTACAATTTGAATAGCATTAATATACTTGAGAGAAAGAGGGAGCTTGCAACTCTTAAGGTACTCGGCTTTTATGATAATGAGGTTTCACATTATGTATATAGGGAAAATATCCTGCTCACTGTTTTTGGAATAATGGTGGGGCTGATATTTGGCAAAATACTTCACCGATATGTTATTGTGACAGTAGAGGTAGATATGATGATGTTTGGAAGGAATATAAGTATTTTCAGTTATATTATGAGCAGCCTTATTACAATTGGTTTCTCTGTAATGGTTAATTTAGCTATGTATTTTATTATTAAGAAAATAGACATGACAACTTCTCTTAAAAGTGTTGAGTAAAAAAGGGGCTGCAAATCAGAGTTTATCTGATTATGCAGCTTTTTCACTTTACGTATCACGCCTTAAAATAAAGTTGCATATTGCACTCCCATTTTATCATATTAATATGGCTTAGGAAAGATAGAAAAATTTAACATTAGTCAACAATGCTTGACATAGTGATTAAAACCCATTATTCTTATAGTGATTGTGAAAATAGAAATTATAGTAACCATAATGCCTTCACAGGAGGGAAATATGAACCATAGTACAATTGACATGGAAGATGGCGGTATCTACAAAGTCATGCTTGAAAATATGGATGTAGGTGTATATTTTGTAGATAAATCCAGACAGATTACATTTTGGAATAAAGGTGCAGAAACAATTAGCGGTTTTTCAAAAGAAGAGGTAGTAGGTAAATTTTGCCATCATGATATTTTAAGTCATGTTGATGAAAAAGGAAATAAAGTATGTGTAGTCGGCTGTCCGTTAAAGGATACAACTGAGGATGGAATCCCCAGGGAGACGGTAGTGTATCTTCATCATAAAGAAGGGCATAGGGTAAGGGTAAAAGTAAAGTCCTTTCCTCTATATATAGATAATAAGCTTGTCGGGGCAGGAGAAGTTTTTGAGAAACTTATTGGAAATGAAATAAACAAAGAGTTTAGGGACAGTTGTACGGAAATGAGCTGCTCTATAGAGGAATTAAAGATGCTTGCTCTATATGATAAGCTTACGGATCTTCCTAATAGAAGATATTTAGAGTCCATCCTTGAATCAAGGTTTATGGAGTATAAACATTTGCACCTTACTTTTGGAATACTTTTTATGGATATAGATGATTTTAGGAATTTTAATAATACTTATGGTCATGACATGGGTGATAAGGTATTGAAAGTGGTGGCAAATACTTTTATAAGTGCAATAAGAAAGACAGATTTTGTGGGAAGATGGGGAGGCGAGGAATTTATAGGAGTTTTCCCTATGGTAAGTAAAATTGAACTGGAGGCTATAGCAGAAAAAATAAGAGTGCTTACAGAAAATTCAGTTCTTAAAGAGAGTGATGGCAGCAGATATAATATTACGGTTTCAATTGGAGGCACTATAATAAATGCGTGGGATGACATAGAGTCGCTTATTAAAAGGGCTGACGAGAAGATGTATATAAGTAAGCAGTTAGGTAAAAATAGAGTAACGATAGGATAGTGAAAAGGGGCTGTCGCACTAAGAACTAGTGCCCAGCTCCTTTTTTTCTAAAAAAATAGCAGCCAGACTCCTAAAAGTCTGGCTTTTGGTGTATAATTAAGTTATACAAAAAACCAAATTAACACATAAAAATTATACCTTGAATGACGGAATATATCAACTAAAACTTCCGCTAAATATTGAAACAATTATTCCTGAAAATGATTCTGTGCGGTTACTCAGTCAGTTTGTGGAGGGAATGGATCTGACTGATCTATATTCAACTTATGAGAGGATGTCTCCATACGCAGCATTAGAATTTGCGAAATCAAATGCTGTCAGGGTGAACATATGTTTAAGAACATTGTATAACTATATAAATGGAAATCTCTTTCTGAGCCTAAGCCGTTCAAACCTGATATATAAGAAAAAGGAAAAGACTGTAAGGAAGAAGGAAAAGAGGTCATTAAAGCGTGGTGGTGAAAGCATTGAGAAAAGGTCTGATGAGATAAATTCACGCCTTACGCTGGGGCATTACGAGATGGACACAGTGGTGTCAGGGAAAGGGTCAAAGGCCTGCCTGCTCGTCCTTACGGAGAGGCTAAGCAGGAAGGAGATAATAGTAAAGATAAAGGACAAGAGCAGTGCGTCAGTAGTGGAGGCTCTTGAAGGGCTTAGAAGGATACACAGGGGTAAATTTTCTAAGATGTTTAAAAGCATAACAAGTGACAATGGAACGGAGTTTTCTGATGCGAAGGCAATTGAGGAAATGGGGATAAAGTATTTTTATGCACACAGCTACTGCTCGTATGAATGTGGAAGCAATGAGAACAATAACAGGCTGATAAGAAGATTCATAGCCAAAGGCATGGACATAGGTAGTTTCAGTAAAAAGAGGATCAAAGAGATAGAGAAATTTATGAATAACTATCCGAGAAAAATATTTGGTTGGCTGAGCTCAAATGCGGTCTATAAGAGCCTAGAAAAAAATTTATAAAATACTGACATTTAGGGTTGCAATTTATATTTTCTTATGAGAGCGAAATTATAGTGTGAAATATTGATTGCACTCAATACTCATGTTATAATATATCAACGATAAAAAATAAAGAGGACTTTTATGGCACTAAATTATAGACCATTATGGAATCAACTGGCTGAAAAAGGGTTGAAGAAAACTGAAGTAATAGTGATGGCGGAATTAACAACTAATGTTATGGCACAAATGGGGAAAAATAAACCTATTACACTTAAGAATTTAGAGAAAATATGCAAGACTCTCGATTGCACACCTAATGATGTGTTTTCTTTTGATGATGAGATATAAAAATTAAAATGGAAAGGGTTTTGATATATGGAGGATAAAGAAAATACAAAAAATAAAATTATAAATGTAGCATGTGAATTATTTTTGACAAAAGGATATGAAGAAACTAGGATTTCGGATATTATAAATGGATTGGATGGGCTTACTAAGGGAGCTATATATCATTATTTTGATTCAAAAGAGGATATTTTTAATGCAGTTGTTAGTGAGATAGGAAATAAAAATATACAACTATTTGACGAAATAAAAAACGATAATAAATTAAGTGGAGCTGAAAAGTTATCAAAAATTGTTAAGTCAAGTTTTGATAATGAAAATAGGGCAACTATTACGGATATGTCACCTAACTTACTAGATAATCCAAAGTTACTTTCAGCATTTATTATTGAAATGAAGGAAGTAACAATTCCTTTATTTATTATGCCAATAATAAATGAAGGAATTGGAGATGGAAGCATTAGAACAAAGTATCCTAATGAGTTGTCTGAAATGATAGTAGTTTTATTGAATTTATGGTTAAATCCATTGATATTTCAAGATGAAAAGTTCAAAATGGCGAATAAAATGAAGATTATTAATGCCATGCTTAAAGAATTTGATATAGAGCTTTTTGATAAGGAGTTAATGAGTAAAGTAGATAAATAGGTTTTTGTCTATAAATATAACGCATAGTTGGTAGGTAATATACTACTAATTGTGCGTTTTTTTATTGGATATTTCACTACCCAAATAAATTGGTAGCAAAGATATTGACAACATACCACGAGTATGTTAACATATAAGTACATACCAATGGTATGTACTTAGCAGTACTGCTAAGTAGGTTGATCAATCAATTAAAATTTTAAGGAAGGGAGATTGTTAGCATGAAAAACATTAGAGTGCGTAAAGCAGAAAGTGCAAATGCAACAGCATGGTGGATTATAATTTAATTATGACAAGAGAAGAGTCAGTGCGTTTTCGGTAAATTCAAAATAAATAACGTTATTAATGGACTTGTGTTTAGTGTTGAGTTTATGTTGAGAACGTAAATGTAAGTGGTAAGGATAGTCGAAACCACTAATCTTAATCAAGTGGTAGGTCTATTCAAACATTTAGGGCTACCATTTGATTTTTATAAGGGAGAAATTATGGAAAATAAATATATTAGACCAAGAGTTAAACCAATATATCCTGTATATAAGCTAAATGAATTATTATTTCGCATAGGAGCTCAATTAGGAATAACGACCGAATTTGAAGACCCTGAGGGAAAACTTTATAAGTTAGTTTCAATTTTGGATGGCAGAGAGCTTAGCGATATTTTAAAATACATGAAATCTGAATTTCCGGATTTAACAGAGGAAGATGTAATAGATGGATTAGACATTTTAAGTAATGAGGATTTAATAGAAGAGTCTGAAGACTTTTCTAAATATGGTATAGATGAAAGATATATTCCTAATATTAATTACTTTAGCAGATTTATGAAATATGGGATGAGTGCTTATGAGATTCAGAAGAAGATAAATGATAGCACAATTTTATTATTAGGTCTCGGTGGCGGAGGTTCAAACATATTAACTCTTCTATCAGGGTTGGGTCCTCGAAAAATAATAATTGTAGATTATGATAAAGTTGAAAAAAGTAATTTGGGACGACAATTATTATATAAAGAATCTGATTTAGGACAACTGAAAGTTGATGTAGCTGTAAGGACACTGAAAGAAATGAATTCAACTATTGATGTAGAAGGACATAACAAAAAAATAGAAAGGTATGAAGATGTATTGGAATATACCAAGGGAGTAGATTTAGTTATTTGCGTTATAGATGAGCCACCGTTTATAGCACAAAAAACAGTCAATAAAGCTGTTGTTGAAGCAAAAATTCCATGTGTATTCGGTGCTTCACAAGTTAGCAGAGGAAGAGTTTTTTCGGTAATACCTAATATGACAGGGTGTTTTGATTGTTTGAATATACACTATACACTTCATGATGATAAATTTGTAGAGCAATTTGTGGGATTTAGGGATATAGATTTTAATCCGCCAACTGTTGCCTATGCACCAGCTATGTATCAATTGACAGCTGCAATCGTTGATGAGGCAGTAAGAATTTTAACTGGATATGCAGAACCTAGAAGCCTTAGTACACAATACGAAATAAATTATGAAGACGGTTCTTCGTTCACACACCCATCATGGACAAGATATGAAGAGGATTGTCCTACTTGTGGGAATGGTAAGTCAGACAAATGGGAAATATTTAGATATTATGATAGAAAATAAATTTAAAGATACGGATGATTGTGCTTTAAAGGATATTTCGTATCGTGAGATGAAAAATGGAGAATATATTTTATATGCAGATAGAGCTGAATTATTAGTAGTCAATAGAGAAGTGGCTTTAACCGTTATAGAAAAAGATAAAATAAATATAACAAAAAATAAGAAGTTATTTGAAATACTGAAAAATAATGGTTTTTTAATTGATGAACATAATGAGATAAATGGTTTACCTAAGGAACCCAAGAATAACATTTTTAGAATGCTACAAATTTTTCTAATGGTAGTATTTGGATTAAGTGTTCTGTTACTCCTATTGTATGGTAGTCAAAAATTAATTTGGAATAGCTTGTATATAGTTCCTTTTGACAGGAGAATTTTTGGTTTGATTTTAATTGGCATTTCATTTTCTGTTGGGACAACGATTCTTCATGAATTTATGCATCTGATATTTTCTAACAATATAAAGAATATAAAAAGAATGCTTAGTATATCCTTAAAGAAATCAACAGCATATGTTTCATTAACACATGTTTGGACATGGTCAGTGTTTTCAAGGTTAATGGCAGTATCTGCTGGGATTATGATAGATATAGTAGTACTGTCTATATTATTGGTTATTGGAAAAGTATTAAATAATGAGATTGAGACAATTTTAATGTCGATAATGTTCTTGAGAATTATTTGGCAGTTTGGATTTCATAGGAAAACTGACGGAAAGTATTTTTTAATGATGTTATTGGATAATCCGTTAATTGATATTGACTACAAAACAAACAGAAATGTACTAACTAAAAAAGAGGTTTTAGCATGGAGAATTGCATGTGTAATAGGTAAGATTATAGATCTATATTTACTGTTTTTTTGGATTATGCCTATAGTGTATAAGACTATTTTGTGGATTGGAGGTAGGATATGAACAAAACTGTTTTAACTATAAAAAATTTAACAAAATTATATAAAAACAACACTAAGGCAAATGATAATATATCCCTAAACTTTGAAAGTGGGGAAATAACTGCATTAATTGGTCATAATGGAGCAGGAAAAACTACACTTCTGAATCAAGTTATAGGATTGGTCAAGCCTACAAACGGTGAGATATTAATTAATGGTATTAACATTGTAAATAAACCATCCTTGGCAAGAAAATTAGTATCATCGATGCCTCAATTTCAGGTACCCATCAAAGGAGTTAGTGTTTATCAGGCTGTTGATAGTATTTTAAGAGTGAAGGGGTTTTCTAAAGGGGTATCGAAAGAAAAAGCAACGAATATTATTAAGGAATTACAGATTGATGAATGGGGAAATGTATCAGGAGAAAAATTGTCGGGGGGATTACAAAGGCTGACATCTTTTGCAATGACAGTAACATCAGATACACCAGTGGTTTTATTGGATGAGCCAACTAACGATGTAGATCCCGTTAGGCGAATAGTAATGTGGAGGTATTTGAGGAAACTTGCTGATAATGGCGTCATTGTTATAATCGTTACTCATAACCTTCTTGAAGTGGAAAAATATGCAGATAGATATGTTTTACTAGATAAAGGTTGTGTGAAAAAAGATACGAAAACATGTGGTAAGAGTTTAAAAGGCGGTGAACATATTATAAATATAATCGGAATTGAAAAAGATAGTATATCAGTTTTCCGAAATGTTTATAACACGAAATATTATGATGAAGAAAAAAGATTGTTAGTTTTTTTAAAAGAAAGTGAAGTTATAAATGCGGTAGAGACAACATTAAAACTACTAAGGGAAGAACAAATAATAAGCTATGACCTAAAAATTGGTAGCTTAAATGATACTTACGGAGGGATGATAGATGATGACGATTAAAAATAGATATAATACCTCCATTGGACTAGTTAAATGGAGTTTGATAAGACACAAATTTTATATTCCCGTATTTATTGTGGTGCAAATTTTGCTATCTCTATCTATAATATATGGTTTTTCTTTTGTAACAAATGCAGTTGATGATTTATCAAAATCATTTCTTTGTACTGGGGCTGTAACAATAAATATTATTGCGGTTACTTGTGTGTTGGCACCTCAAATTGTAAGTGAAGCCAAACAAAATGGCATATTTGATTACCAAAAAACATTACCAATATCACGTATAGGAATTTTAATATCAGATTTACTTGTGTGGGGGATCATTTCATTACCGGGTGTTTTTGTATCCATGATTATTGGTTCGATGAATTTCAACATGAATATGCACTTTGGGATTATTGGTAGTATAAGTTTATTATTTGTAATAACATCACTGATTTTGTTTGGTTTCTCCATTGCTTATTTACTTCCACCGAATATGATGACATTGGTAACTCAGCTTATTATGATTGGAGGATTACTTTTTTCTCCAATTATTTACTCAGCCGATAGATTGCCAAATTGGATGTCAAATATATATAATTATCTACCATTTGTACCAGTAAGCAATATTATTAGATTTAGCTTATTTAGATTAAATGATTTTAATTTTATGGATTATTTAATTGTATTTATTTGGGGAGCAGTTTCATACTTGGCTTCAATGTATGTTTTAGCAAGGAGGAAGTAAATGGAAAAATTGGTAGTAAATAATTTAAGTAAATTTATACAAGGGAAAATTATTCTTCAAGATATAGATTTATGTTTTGAATCAAATAAGATATATGGGCTTATTGGGAATAATGGAGCAGGTAAAACTACGTTTTTTAGGACAATTACAGGATTGACTAGTTATAGCGGAGTTATAACTGTGTACGATGGACAAGAGCATTTTAGTAAATTGAATTACATTCTTAAGCATGTGGGAATTGTTATACCTTTTCCTGAAGAGTATGATTCTTTTTCTGTTAACGAAGTATTTGAAGAGCATTTATTTTACATGGGAGTCAATGAAAATGTAGATCTTATTGAATTGCTTAATTATGTTGATTTGAATATTTCACTTAAAACTAAAATATCTAAACTATCACTTGGCATGAAACAAAAATTAAATATTGCAATTGCTTTATCACATAGACCGGATATTTTGTTATTGGACGAACCATTCAACGGATTAGATAGAACAGGGATAAGTAAGCTAAAAAGTATAATAAAAGAATTTAGAAAATCAAATAAAGTTGTAATAATATCAAGTCATTCTTTTAGAGAATTGGACGACATAATTGATAGCGTGGTTGTTTTGGATAATGGAAAAGTTATGTCTACTGATGATATTTCTTCTTTCCCGTCTAAAAATATTGGAAATATTGAAGAATATTTTGAAATAGTGAAAATGGGAGGGCACAATGGATAGAAAATATGAATATAATAAAGCTAAGAAATACTTAAAGTATTTAGTTATATTGATTCCGATTGTTCAAGTGTGTTCTTTGGCTTTTTTTTCATTAGTGGGCAAATTTGAAAAAATAGATACAGACTTGATATTACAAAGTAGTAGAGGAATAGTAACATTATCATCTACAGTAGCATTGAGTATTATTACTATATCTGTGGTCTATATTCTGAACAAGAATATAGTATTAAGATATATAGGGAATTTTAGAGAAAGGACATATATTTATCCGTGTGGTAGAAATAAGATGTTTATAAGTAAATTGAATTCAGCAATATACATTTATTCGGTGCTATATATTTCTATATTGTGTATGGTCAATATAACATACATTCTTTTTGGAAGAAATATTTTGAGGCATTGCAATTCAACGTTTTACTTAGTTGATGTCTTAGGTGTCTTTAATATTGTGATAATGTCTTTCATGATTAGCTTGACTGTTATACTATTTTCGTTAATTTTTGGAATAAAATTTCAATCAACAAATATTTCTTTGATTACGGCAATAGTATCAATTGTTATTATAGGAAATTTGGTAGCAAATACATATATTATACCTAATCAGCTAATGTTTTTAATAAGTATATGTGCTTGCTTAATTATTTATTTTGAAATTAAATATTTATCCTCGATGATAGCAAATGATGATGTTATGTGCTAAGATAGTAGGTTTTATTATGAAAAAATATAAGGATTTTAGAGATATTACATGTTCTAATTGGATTTTTTTAGTTGTCATAATGTTGATAGCGGTAATTATATCTAAAGTGGTTACAGGAGCAGTATTATTAATGCTAGTAGATAGTGTAAGAGATACATTTAAAATACTTTATTTGTTGTATTCCTGTATTATTGATATGTTTGTTATATTACTGATTAACACCTTATTCAGTAAGCAAGAGCTATCGTGTTTAGGAATAACATCAAGAGTGATTGAAGGATATTATAAAGGTATGTTTTGCGGAACGATACTTTCTGTATTAGTAATCGCTGTAACATATTTTGGGTTATCAGGGCAATTAGAAATCAATAAAAATATAAATATTATAGTAACATTTATGATGCTTATTGGGTTTTTGATACAAGCTACATCGGAAGAAATTTTATTTAGAGGCTATATTCAAAATGTGGTGAAAAAGAAGAATGGAAATAGATTTGCAATAGTGATTCAAGCTAGTATATTTGCATTGGTTCACTTATTAAGTGTAGAAGGTCAACCAATAGCGGTGATTAACCTATTTTTGTTTTCTGTACTATTGGGTTGGATAATGGCTTATTTTAAGAATATCTTTTTAGTTAGTGGGATACATTTTATTTGGAATATCTTTATAACATTTATTATAAATGGTAAAATCAGTGGAATCGTAGTTAACGATTATGTTACAAGATTTAACTTTAAGGGAAACAGTGTTTTCACTGGTGGAAAATTTGGAATAGAGGGTAGTTTATTCGTAACTATAATTTTCATAGTAATGATACTTATTATAAAAATTAAGAGCGGAAAAATGTAGTCAAATAATGATGAGATATAGAATGATATGCTCCCTTCCAGGCAGTAAGAGATTTTGTTTTTTCTCTTGTCTGCCTAGAAGGGAGCATATCACTTTTTAAAATTTGTTAATGCGACAGCCCCTTATTATTATTTTGTCACCATGCTCTCTTCACGATACTTATATTTTTTTACAAATTTTCCTATTGCAAAAAAACGGTTGCTGGTCCAAGTTCCCTTATCACAGGTCATGAGCGATATGATGGGCTTTCCGACTTTATCAGCTTCAGCATCATCTAAAAGTTCAAGAGAGGTATTCGGCACAATCTTAGTTTCAATTACCTTATATTCATAGATTTTATTTTTATCTGTAATTTTTATAATTGCGCCCTTTTTTATATCCATAAGAGAGCCGAAAAGAAGACTTTTATCACCATTGTTATGGCCGGCGAGAGTGTAGTTTCCTTTACCCATTTTGTCATCAGGTTTCATTGTGCCTACACCTCTTAAGAGATTATAGTTGGTAGTGCCCTTAAAAATACAGAGGTTCATGTCAAGAGAAGGGATTACAAGTTGGCCTATAAGAAGGCTTTTATCAATCGAACCATGGTCAAGCAATGTGGCAGTAGGAGATATTTCCTCAACCTGCTCAAAATCAAATATTTCTTCAGGCTGCTCCTTTTCTTCGTTTTCTTTAAGTACTTCAGGAGGTGTTTCCTCTACAATTTTTACAGCAGTCCTTACTTCATCTTTAAGTTTAAACTTATTATAAGTAGGCAACAGCATTAAGGAAATGCCGGAGAGTACAAGCAGGAGAAAAATAAATTTTCTTAAAATTTTCATACTAAAATCATCCTTTAACATGTTATAATTAAGAAAAGGAATTAACCTTTTTATAAGTATAGCATAATTTTGTGATTTTGTCAGTTGTTTAATAAATGAAAGGATTTTTATGAAAAATAGGGCTATTACGTTGAAGGAAACAGTAGAAGAGCTTATGAGGCTTTCTCCAATTAAAATAATAATAAGTAATAATGTATCAAAAAGCTTAGTTGTGAAACGGATTCAGATAGAGAAGAAGGAGAGATATTATCAGGCGGCAAGCTATACTGCAACGCAGGTATTTCATAAAAATCTGGATGAAGAAGGGGTTAAAAGGCTTTGCCTTGATGAGCTTGGGGAGAATTTTTTGCAGTTAAATGCTTGGAGTCTGTCAGAAGAAGCATCAATTAAGCTTACAAAGAAAAGGAAGGTATTTTTTGATATAAAAAGAGCGGATAATAAAGTCTTAGCTAAGGAGGTAAGAAACAATAACAGAAAGAAAAATTATATACTCGAAGAAGGACAGGTTATTGAACCTTTGGCAGATATGGGAATTTTTACTGCTGAGGGCAAGGTGGTTAATGCTATGTATGATAAATATAAGCAGATAAACCGTTTTATCGAAATTATAGATGATGAGCTTAAAAAGAAAATAATTACACATTTAAATATCATAGATTTTGGATGCGGCAAATCCTACCTTACTTTTATAGTTTATTATTATCTCACCCGTATTAAGAAGATAAAGGTTAATATGATAGGACTTGACCTCAAAGAGGAGGTAATTAAAAAATGTAATGAGGCAGCAGAAAAATACGGATATGACACGCTTTCATTTGAATTAGGAGATATAAACGGATATTATGCTCCGTTTAAGGTTGACATGGTAATTACTTTGCATGCCTGTGATAGGGCTACGGACTTTGCGATACATAACGCAATTAATTGGGGAGCAACTTATATTTTTTCTGTACCCTGCTGTCAGCATGAGCTGAATAATCAAATAAGAAGTGATGAGTTTTCACTGATGACTAAGTATGGTATAATAAAAGAAAGGTTTTCTGCACTGATAACGGATGCGGTGCGTGGTAATATGTTGGAATATATGGGATATAATGTCAATCTGTTAGAGTTTGTAGACCTTAGCCATACACCTAAGAATATACTTATAAGGGCGGTAAAAAATCCTAATAAGCAAAAGTCTGTGAAAGAGAGAGCCGTAGAAGAGGTAAAGAGAATGATGGAGGAATATGGACTAAGTCCTACACTTTACAGGCTTATAGTAGAAAAACATTGACATATTATTCTGCTAGGTATATAGTTTTGATATAATTTTATATTAGGAGAAGGAGGTTATTATATGGGGACATTAACTTTTTTTTTGGGGGGGGGGGGCAGCAGATGATACTTGGACTCTATGGACAATTTTAGCTGTGTGTGCAGCCCTTGCTATTTATTTAGAGCAGAGATATGCTTGGGCAGGTAAAGTCACAGGCTGTATTTTGGCATCTGTATTCACAATGGTTCTTTCGAACCTTGGGATAATACCTACAGATGCACAGGTTTATGATAATGTATTGGGTTATGTGGTACCACTTGCAATACCGTTATTGCTTTTTAATGCTGATATTAAGAAAATCAAAAAAGAGTCGGGACGTGCCTTGGCTATGTATCTATTAAGCAGTATAGGTACTATAGCCGGAGGATTTATAGCATATTTTGTATTAAAAAATGTAATTCCTGAACTGGGGAGAATAATACCTATGTTTGTAGGTACTTATACAGGTGGTTCAGTAAATCTTATAGCAATGTCACAGTACTACGAGGTGTCCGGACAGATAGTATCTGCAGCTATTGTGGCAGATAATGTTGTCATGATAATTTATATTTTAGTGCTTATTTCAATACCCGGAATGGCAATCATTAAAAAAATATACAGGCGTATGTATGAAGAAGAGGTTATAAGCTGTGCTGAAGAAAGTGAAAATAAAAATAAGGCTGCCAATTACTGGGGAATAAGGGAAATTTCACTTAAAGATATGGCGGCTGCAATAGCAATAGCTTTTACAATTGTTACGATAGCTACAAAAATCTCTTTGCGTATTAAAAGTATTTTCCCGGGAGGCGGTATAACCAGTAAGTTTGTATCCGGATTTCTTGGTAACAAATATCTTATTATGGTGTTGTTAATTGTGGCTATAGCATCTATATTTCCAAATAAAATGTCAAAGATAAAAGGAGCTCAGGAAGTAGGTACTTTTCTTATACATATGTTTTTTGCTGTTATAGGTGCTCCGGCATCACTTATTGCTGTTATAAAAGAGGCACCCTTACTTCTCGTAGTGGCAGTAATCATAGTTGCAGTCAATATGGTTTTATCATTTACTTTGGGTAGATTATTTAATTTTACTGTGGAAGAGATAATGATTGCCTCAAATGCAAACATAGGAGGGCCTACTACAGCGGTAGCTATGGTAGTATCAAAAGGGTGGGGGGAATTTATAATACCTAGTATTCTAATAGGAACACTGGGTTATGTTTTGGGGCATTATTTTGGAATTTTTTCCGGTATGCTGTTGATTTAGTGGGGAAAATAATTTTATGTAACAAGGAGAATGGTTATGATTTACAATGCTATTGATAGGCTTATTGCTTTTGGCCTTGCAAAAGGACTATTAGAAGAAAATGATGTTTTGTATACAAGAAATAAACTTCTTTATACTCTTGGACTTTCAGATTATCAGGGAAGTGGAGAAGTGGCAGAGTGTAAGGAGGAGCTTGCTGAGATTTTAAAAGATATTTTGAAATATGCAATGGAAGAGGGGCTTGTAAGCGATTCAATTACAGAACAGGATTTATTTGATACTAAAATTATGGACTGTCTGCTTGGAAGACCTTCGGAAATAGTGGCTAAGTTTACTGCTCTATGCAGGAAGAGTCCAAAGGAAGCTACTGACTGGTACTATGATTTCAGCAAGGCAACTAATTATATCAGGGAAGACAGAATTATAAAAGATGTGAAATGGCAGGCAGATTCTCCTTATGGAAAACTTGATATAACAATTAATCTTTCTAAACCTGAGAAAGACCCTAAGGCAATAGCTGCGGCTAAGAAGCTGGTGCAATCAGGCTATCCTAAATGCCTGCTTTGCAGAGAAAATGAAGGATTTGCAGGAGATATGAATAAGCCTGCAAGGGAGAATCATAGGATTATACCGCTCACTCTTGGCGGAGAAAACTATTTCCTACAGTATTCGCCTTATGTTTATTATAATGAACACTGCATCATATTGAATGAGGGACATGTGCCAATGAAGATAGACAGGGCAGTTTTTCTTAAGTTACTTGAGTTTACAGAAAAATTTCCACATTATATGGCAGGTTCAAATGCAGACTTACCGATAGTTGGAGGATCTATCCTTACACATGACCATTTTCAGGGCGGAAACTATGAATTTCCTATGGCTAGAGCAGGACTGCGTACAGAAGTAAAATTCAAGGGATATGAGGATATAAGGGCAGGAGTTGTAAACTGGCCTATGTCTGTAATCCGTCTGACAGGTGCTGATTATAGAAAGCTTGCAGAACTTGCAGATAAGATACTCTTGCTTTGGAGAGGATATTCTGATGAAGAGGTAGATGTGTATGCCGAAAGTGACGGAGAGCCTCACAATACTATAACTCCGATAGCAAGACGCAGGGGAGAAGACTTTGAAATAGACTTGGTACTTAGAAATAACAGGACTACCGAGGAGTTTCCTTTGGGTATTTTCCATCCACATGATAAGTTGCACCATATAAAGAAAGAAAACATAGGGCTTATAGAGGTAATGGGACTGGCAGTGCTTCCGGGCAGGCTGAAAGGTGAAATGGACAGCCTCAGAACAGCCCTGCTTAAGGGAGAAGATATAAGAAAGGATGAAGTTTTAGCTAAACACGCAGACTGGGTAGACGAATTTATGGCTCGTCATAAAGAGTTTAATGAAGTAAATGCAGAAGAAATAATCAGACAGGAAATAGGACTTGTATTTTCTGAGGTTCTTACAGATGCAGGTGTGTATAAAGATGATGAAAATGGAAGAAAGGGAATACTTAGGTTTATAGAAAGGGTAAATGCACTGTAAAATCTAAGTATTAGGTGATGGATGGCAGAAATTTTAATTAATTTAGATAATAATATATTGTTGTATTTGCAGGAACATGTAAGGAATCCGCTGCTTAATGCACTGCTTATACCTTTTACTTTATCAAATAATGCGGGCATAATCTGTTTGATAGCAGTAGCCTTGTTTTTGTATTTTAAGAAACTTAGAAAAGTAGGAATTTTGATGGGTGTATCCCTTGCTATTGAATTTATACTAACTAATCTTATTATAAAAAATTGGGTGGCGAGGATAAGGCCTTATGAGCTGATAGACGGACTTACCCTATTAGTCGGTAAGGCGACAGACTATTCGTTTCCGTCAGGACATACAGGAAGTGCCTTTGCACTGGCAGTTGTGGTCTTTATGGTAATGCCTTGGAAGTATGGAGTCATAGCATTGACACTTGCGTCTTTAATGGGATTTTCAAGACTTTATGTAGGCATACACTATCCGAGTGATGTGCTTGGCGGGATGGTTTTGGGAGTCATAACCTCGATTATATCGGTTAAGTGCCTGCCGGATTCATCAAGCCTTATGAAAAGATTTACAGAGTAAAAGAGGTATATGAATGAACATATCTGATAAAAAGAAAGGAATATTTTTCATTCTTTTGGCAGGCTTAGGCTTTGCCTTGATGGGCTTGTTTGTGAAGTTTGCAGGAGATGTTCCGACAATGCAGAAGGCCTTTTTTAGAAATATTGTTCCCGTTTTTATAGCAGGAGCAGGACTTAGCGGTATTGGAGAGAAAATAAAGCTGAATAAAGGAGACTTAAAGTTTCTTATACTGAGAGCCTCCTTCGGTACGGCAGGAATAATTTGTAATTTTTATGCCTTAGACCATCTGAAGCTTTCGGATGCTAATATGTTAAATAAGCTGTCACCATTTTTTGCAATTATATTTTCGTTTATACTTTTAAAAGAAAAGATAACTATATTTCAGGGAATAGCAGTTTTTGGTGCTTTCGTAGGAGCAATATTTATCATAAAGCCGACAGGTGATGTAACAATGTTTCCTGCACTTATTGGAGCATTAGGCGGAGTAGGGGCAGGAGCAGCATATACTATGGTAAGGATACTCGGCAAAAGGAGGGTGAACGGGAAACTGGTTGTATTTTTCTTCTCAGTTTTCTCCTGTTTGGTCAGCTTTCCTTTTT
>NZ_JBQNBU010000020.1:0-35190 GCF_052169795.1 Catonella sp. | reverse complement strand
AGACGCAGAATTATTATCTGATGATGAATTTGAAAGGATGGGCAGAAAGAAGAAAATTTTAATTTTTGTGATAATATTTGCAATTATATTCGCTGCTGCAGTTCTGGTATATATCTTCATTTTAAAAAAATCAGATAATAGCATTAATGTACAAGAAGTTATACAAGGTAATCAAGCTGATGAAAAGGCTGTGGACGAGACAGCTGATTCTGAAAACACTATGGACAATGGTGAAGCGGCAGTTGGTGAGACCGGTGAAAAAATGCTCCCAATCGGGAGAAGTACGGTTGCAGGTGACAATGAATTTATCTGCGAATATTCAGAAATTAATATGCCGGCAATGTTACAGGCGGGAGATTATGTGGACATTAGACTGTCTTTGGCAGATGGGCGTAACTATACTGTAGCTTCCGAAAAAAGAATTATGGACTTTAATAAGTCAGGAGAGAATTCCTTTTTGTATCTGGCACTCTGTGAAGAAGAAATTATAATTTTGGAAAGTGCCATATCTGATTTGAAGTTATTTGAGGGTTCCAGGCTGTACTTAGCTATAGGAAAGCAAGAAGAAAAAGCAAGGGTAAATTATCCAGTTAATAAAAAGGCGGAAAGACTCTTGCGTGATAGAGAAGGTGTAAATAATCTTTCCGGTTATAATTATGAGGTTAAGTTTGATGAAGAATTGGAACAGGAGAGACTGTCAAAAGAGAAGGCAAGGGGGATTAAAGACCAAGAATGGAAAGAAGCTGCTTCTTACTGGAATGATAAGGAATAGTTATATCACAACATGATTTATTCACTGTGGCTTATTGAATGGAAAGCGGGCTTTCCGTAGGGGAAAGCCCGTGTATTATTTTGGAGAGGGAAATGGGAAACGATAATAAAGAAGATATTTTAATGATTGAGATTAGAAAATACTGGAACAGGGGAGTTAGGTTTTCATGTGGAGAAAAGGCATTGAATGAGTTTTATATGGCAGAGGCATTAGCAGAAGATGAGAGATATATGATGGAGTTTGATATAAATATGTTCGGTGAAGTGACTAATGTGAATTTTCAAGATATTGGGCAGTAAAAATAAAATGACAAATACCTGTAATAGTGTTATTATAAAGAGTATTATTATTTTGGACGGAGGTACCAATGAAGAAAAAAATAGTTCCTATTACAGTTGTGATTCCACTGATTGTCATAGCAGTAATTTCTTTACTGATTTTAATAGTTGGAAAGTTTGTTAAGATGAATCTGTCAAATTCGTCAAATAAAACAGAGATTTCACTAACAGATTATTATAAGGTTCCTGAAGGTGAGGCAAGGCTTATTATAGATATAAGAAAGATTGATACAAATGCACTTCTCAGGGATAAAACTGCCTATATTCCTTATGAAGAGGCAGAGAAGATGATACCTAGGATATATTATGATGTTATGGATAATGTGATAGTGCATACTACAGGAGTAGAAAAGTATATTTTTAAGGCAGGCCTTGCAGAATATGAGGTAAATGGAAGGAAAGAAAAGGATAAAGTCCCAAGTTTTATAGAAGAAGGTGGCAACCTTTATGTTTCTGTTGATTTCATTGCTAAACGACATGATATTAAATTTGATATTTTTGAAAATCCCGGAAGAGTAATTATTTTTGAAAATAACAATGAAGAATATAAGGTTTGTTCAGTGAAAGAAGATGCAGAGTTAAGGGAAGGAAACAGTGATAAGGATGTTATACTTGACCGACTTAAAGAGGGAGAAAAGCTATATCTTATAAGTAATGTTTCGGATGAATTTGTCAGGGCATTTACTGAGGATGGTATTACAGGATATGTGTCTGCATCTAAGCTTGATACCGGTAATATGGAAAATAAAAAATTTTCTTTTGACAGGTCAAAAGAAAATGAAACTTATAGCAGTATAACAAGAGAGGAACCTATAGTTCTTGGATGGCATCAGGTAACGAGTGAGAATGCTAACGGGAATCTCTATGGGGTTCTCGCAAAGGCGGAGGGAGTTAATGTTATATCTCCTACATGGTTCAGTGTTGCAGATTCTGAAGGAGAAATAACGAGTTTTGCATCCAAAGACTATGTCACCAAATCACACAATATAAATATAGATGTGTGGCCATTAATAAGTGACTTTAATAAGGATGTGGATTTTAATCTGCTTCTTTCAAGTACGAGTTCAAGGACTAAGTTGATAAATAATATTATTTACTTTGTTGAACAGTATAATCTCGATGGAATAAATATAGATTTTGAAAAGATTAAAAGTTCTTATGCAAAGGGATATATTCAGTTTTTAAGGGAACTATCTATAGAGATGAGAGCCAGAAAGAAGGTCTTATCTATTGATAATTACATACCCTTAGACTTTAATTCCTTTTACAATATAGGAGAGCAGGGGATTGTTGCAGATTATATCTGTGTAATGGCTTATGATGAGCATTATTCGGGTTCAGCAGAAGCAGGCTCCGTATCAAGTCTTAACTGGGTTAAGACAAGTATAGAAAATACGGCAAAATATGCTCCTATGGAAAAAATTATAGTAGGTCTTCCGTTTTATACAAGAATCTGGAGGGAGACTAAAGAAGGGAAGCTTGAAACTAAGGCTCTTGGAATGGATGCAGGTTTAAATCTTGTAAGTAGTAATAATGCAAAGAAAACTTGGAATGATGAGGCAGGGCAGTATTATGCCGAGTGGAAGGACAGAAAGGACAAGATGAAGATTTGGCTTGAAGAAGAACATTCCCTTGCAGCAAAACTTGGACTTGTAAAAAGAGATGAGGTCGCAGGTATAGCTTTTTGGAAACTGGGACTTGAAAGGAAAGAGGCTTGGAATAGTGTGACAGACTGGCTCAAATAATGGAGGAAATTGATTTTTATTCTCAAATTTGCTTGACGGAATAAGAGGCTTGGGATAAAATAGAAAGCCGATAGCCTTACTAGGAATAAAAATTGATTGTTTGAGGAGCGTGTTTTATGGAAAGAAAAAGAATTCTGCCGATGATAGTTTCGGCAGCATTGCTGGCACTTAGCCTTTGCTTAACTATTGGAGTGAAATATGTGTTTCATGCCTGCCCTATGGCTATGGGTGAAATGGGAAAGATTATGCCTTGTCACTGGGCGGAACAGGCGGTATTTGCAACAGGAATAGTATTGTCGGTAATGTCTTTATTACTGTTTGTTTTCAAAAAATCAGGGGAAAAGGCAGCTGTATCGGCTTGTATGATACCGGCTACAGTAGCGGCTATGTTATTTCCACAGGTAACAATAAGGCTTTGTATGATGCCTGAAATGGCTTGCAGGACTCATATGCGGCCGGCAGTATCCGGTATTACAATAGCATTGATAGTTGTTGAATGCATAAGTATAATTATAAATTTGAGAAGAGATAAGTAATAAACTTAAATGGAGAGAAAATGTCTGTTTTGAAAAGTATTTCATATAAAAATATAGTAAGGCGGCCGGGCAGGAGTTTCATTTTGATATTGTTGTCTGCATTGTTGTGCTTCTTAGTTACGGGAGGTTCTTTGGCAATAACCAGCCTGAAAGGTGGTCTGTTGTCTCTGAAATCAAGGCTTGGGGCGGATATTATGGTTGTTCCGTATGAAGCTACAACAAAAACTGATTTTTCAAATATGATTTTGCAGGGTAATCCGGGATATTTCTATATGAATAGAAATGTTTTGGATAAGATTAAAAATATAGAAGGAATAAAGGAAATTTCAGAGCAGTATTTTCTCGCATCTGCAAAGGCGGGATGCTGTTCGGCTAAACTCCAGCTGATTGGATTTGATCCTGAAACAGATTTTACGATAAGACCTTGGGTCAAGGAGTCGTATACAGGTGATTTAGGACAGTTTGAAATGTTGGTAGGCAATGATTTAAATGCATTTGCAGGAGATGAACTGACATTCTATAATAAACGCTGTATAGTAAAGGGAAAGTTGAAAAAAACAGGTACTTACCTTGATACAGCGGTTTATATGAGTATAGACTCGATAAAGGCTTTGCTGAAGTCGGCTGAAGAATCAGGCATGGTAAAGGCGGTGAAAGGCAATCCCGACACACTTACATCCTGTATTCTTATAAATGTAGCTGAGGGACATACTCCATTGGAAGTGATGAGTGAAATAAATATTAAGACTAGGGGAGTAGAGGCAATCCAAACCAAGGATATGATTTCAGGAGTCGCAGGGCAGCTTGAGTCTGCTTCAAAAATTATCGGATTCTTAATTATAGCAATTTGGTTACTTTCAATCTTCATACTTGTACTGGCATTTACAATGATTGCAAATGAAAGAAAAAAGGAATTTGCCATATTGAGAGTGTTAGGCTCATCAAGAAAAATGGTGGCGGGAGTCATCCTTAAAGAAGCAGTTATGGTGAGTTTTGCAGGAAGTATTATCGGTGCTGTAATTGCAGTAATCGTAGTATTGCTTTCAAGTAATGTAAGCCTTACAAACTTCGACCTTCCATTTTTGCTTCCGGATATTTCAGAGATATTAATACTGTCTGCCGGAACGGTTGTGGTTTCAGTTATAGCCGGTTGTCTTGCATCTTCATTAAGTGCATTTAAGACATCTAAGATAGATACTGCACTTATATTAAGGGAGGGTAACTGATGAAACTTACAGCAAAGAAGGTAAGCAAATGGTTTCTTAGGGATAGAGGAGGCTCTAACAAATTTTTTGCCTTAAATGAAAATGATTTTGAGTTAAATCAGGGAGAACTTGTGGTGCTTTATGGACAGTCGGGTAGTGGTAAAAGTACCTTGTTAAACATTATTTCAGGGCTTCTTACCCCAAGTTCAGGCAGTGTTATGGTAGGTGAAACAGATATATATAAGTTAGATGATGCAGGAGTCTCTAAGTTTAGAAATGAGCATTTTGGTATAATACTTCAAGGACAGTCAGCAATTAATACTCTTACAGTTATTGAAAATGTTTTACTTCCCTACAATTTATACAATAATTCACACAAAAAAAATAAAAAATTCTCTGAATCTGAACTTTCTGAATCTAAAATAGAAGAAAAGGCTGAAAAACTTCTTGAAAAGACAGGAATAGCAGAACTTAAAAATGTGATGCCGACTGAACTTTCAGGGGGCGAGCTTAGAAGGATGTCTATATCAAGGGCATTGATAAATAATCCTGAATTCATATTGGCTGATGAGCCTACTTCGGATTTGGATGATGAAAATACGGAAATTGTTTTAACTATGTTCAGAAACCTTGCAAATGAGGGAAAATCAGTGCTTGTTATAACTCATGACAAGGAAGTTTTTAAGTTTGCGGATAGAATTTTTGAAATGAAATCCGGAAATATACTTGACAAAGAAGAAAAATTGGGATAGTTTATATTAAGTTAGCAAGAACTAATTAAAAAAGAGAGGCAGATTTAATGTTTAAAGCGAAAAGAAGAATATTGATAGCCAGAGTATCATTATTGCTGTTTGTTTTTTTAGCGAGCTTTAGCTTTACAAATATAGCTAAGGCTGAGGGTAATTACTATGCTACTTGGAAAGAATATAAAGCAAGCGGAGCCCCTGCTGGTACTTGGGATAATGTAGCGGATGCTATGGATGCTGTTTTCGAAAAGGCAAAAGAGCTTTATGAGGCAGGAGATTCTAAGGGAGCCTATGATGCTGTAAATCATGGTTACTATGGTTATTATGAAACTACCGGATTTGAGAGACATACTCTTGCAAAAATTTCCGGTGCAAGAAAGTCAGAGGTTGAATTACAGTTTGCGGCTTGTAAGGCTATAACTAAAAATGGCGGTTCAACAGATGATTTTGATAAAGAAGTAGATAAATTAAAGTCAATGATTAGAAATGATGCCGGTATCCTTGACGGTAATAAACCTAAGACATCAGGAAAGACCGGAAGCGGAAAGGCAGATGAAGCGACAATAAGACAGGTTGTAGAAGAAGTGCTTGCAGAGAAAGAAGGCGGTTCACAGAGTGCTGCAACAGCAACATTTATAGCTTGTTTTTCTATCATACTCAGAGAAGGCTTTGAAGCCATACTTATAGTAGGAGCTATCATAGCTTACTTAATGAAATCTGCCGGTGAGGATGCTGAAAGAAGGAAGAAACTTACAAGGCCTGTGTATTTAGGATCTATCTTAGGTATTGTAGTTAGTTTTGTACTTGCCTGGCTTTTAGAAGTGCTTATGCTTGCAAACAGTGCATCTCAGGAAATAATTGAAGGTCTTACAGCCCTTACAGCTGTTGTAGTACTGTATTATGTAAGTAATTGGATGCTTTCAAAGTCTGAAAGTGATGCTTGGACTAATTACATTAAGACTAAGACAGAGAGCAGTGCTAAGAGCGGAAGCACAATGGCTTTGGCAATTACGGCTTTCCTCGCTGTATTTAGAGAAGGTGCTGAGGTAGTGCTTTTCTTCCAGCCGATGCTTAAGGATGAGAACATAAGCATGGTATGGGCAGGACTCATTGTAGGATTTATAGTTCTTATCTTCGTATACTATGCTATTAATGCTTTCAGTGTAAGAATACCTTTAAGACCGTTCTTTACTGCGACAAGTATACTTATGTTTATTATGTCTATTTCTTTCCTTGGTGCAGGAATCAAGGAATTTATAGAGGGTGATGTGCTTGTTATGACTTCACCGGAGTGGCTTTCAGCTTTGATACCGTCTAATGAATTTTTTGAGGTGTTGGGAGTTTATCCAATACTTGAAACTCTCATTCCTCAGCTCATACTTTTAGCTATAACTGTAATTGTTTACCTGCATTGGAGGAAGAAGAATTTAGTTATAAGAGAAGAGGCAGCTAAAAAGAGAGCTGAAGAACTTGCAAAGAAAGAGGCTGAAGCTAAGTTAGAAGAAGAGAATAAGCTAAGAGAACTTATTAAGAGCATAGTTAAAGAAGTGATAGAAGAAAGAGCTTCAAACTAGTGTAAAGTTAAGCGTTTTATAAGGGTGGTAAACGGAATATAGATGTATTTCGTTATCATATAAATTTTATTTTCACATTTCATAGGAGGAGAACATGAAAAAGAAAGTTTTATCTCTTGCTATTGCAGCAGCATTTGCTGTAACAGCAGTAACAGGTTGTGGACAGAAGGCGGATAATGCAGCAAGCAAGGCTTCAAGTGCTAAGGCAAGCACAACAAGTACAGCAAGTATGCAGAGTATACCTGCAAGCCAGGTATCAAATATTACTACAAGTATGGCTTCAGGCTCAGTAGCAAGTGCAGCAGCTCCTGGAGAAGAGGCAGGTTTTACCGAGATTCCTATTTTTGAGGATGAGAAGGTAGCTTTTATGAATGTATCAGCTGTATATTTCCAGCCGGTACCAATGGCTCCGGGTCAGGAGCAGATTGACAAGGAGAACCAGGTGCATCTTGAGGCAGATATTTCAGCCCTTGAGAATAAACTTGGATATGGTACAGGTGACTGGGTTCCATATCTTACTATAGATTATTCTATTTCAGATAAGGATGGTAAGGAAGTAAATAGTGGAACATTTATGCCAATGAGTGCATCCGATGGTCCTCACTATGGTGCGAACATAAAGATGGGTGAGTCAGGTTCTTATAAGATTAAATTCACTATCCATAATCCGGCTGAAAACGGATATTTAATCCACAGCGATGCTGAGACAGGTCCGGGAGAGGTTCTTGAGACATATTTCAAGGATGGCAACCTTACAGTTGAGCATGATTGGAATTATGTAAAGCAGAGCTGGTAATTAAAATATATACTAGAGTGATTGACAATTTGCTGCAGTGGGAGTAAAATCCCGGTGCAGCTTATTGTGGTATATTAGGACATCCCATTTTCACATAATGAACATCTGCATATAGTATAATACTGTCTTGGTATTTTGCTATATTCAGGTGCTTATATAGGGATTTGGGATTATTAGATAAGGAGAAAAAGGTGCTTAAATATTTTGTTTTGGCTACAGAGCAGTTACTTCCTATGATGCTGCTTGCAGGGCTTTTGCTTTCAGGAGTAAGGCACATTGGATGTAAGAACTATAAGATTTTCCAATATGTTTCAGTAATTACAGGTCTTTTATCAGCTATAGTAATGACGGTTTTTAAGACGACGACCAATAAGATAGATACGGGTATGTGGAATGTCAGAATATATGTAATTAATATGACTGCTTTAGTTCTCTTCATTCTGATAAGTCTGTTTGCAGGTAAACTTAAGGAAATAAAGAAGATATTGCAGTCAGTCATGCTTTGCGTTATGACTGTGGCTATGCTCGTGTACTTTATTCCGCCATTTTTTGAAAATCCTCATGCTATTTTATTTGCGGAGCAGAGTGTTTTATCGGCAAATTTTCTTTACAGTATGGTTGGCATGTTTTTTGGCCTTACTCTAAGTTTTATAGCCGGACTTGCAGTTTATAAAGGAAATATAAGACTGTCTCCAAGCCATTCTATGTCTGTTATGTTTATTTCGGTAATTGTAAATATGATAAATGAACTTGGTGATATGTTTGGTGTATTTCTTGCAAAGAGAATAATTAAAACAAATCATACACTGTTTACTTTTGCAGTATTTACTTCTAATAATAAGATATGGTTCACTCTATTTATTGCAGCAGTATGTTTTATAATACCGGTTACACTGTTAATTAAGAGCCGTAATGTGAATGAGCCTTATGAAAATAATGCCGGGCATAGGAAAATAAAGGCAAAATGGAGAAATATAAAAAGATGGAGCAGGGCGGCAATTGTCTGTGTTATATTTTCTTTTGTTACCCTTACAAGTTTAAGAGCCTATGCAAATCAGGAAATTGAAATTTCGCCTATTGAAGAAGCTAAAGTAACTGATGACAGTGTAGTTGTTTCATTTGAACAGGTAGCAGACGGTCATCTGCATAGGTTTGGCTATACTACTGAAAAAGGAAAGACTGTAAGATTTATAGTAATTAAAAAGCCTAATTCAAGTGCATACGGAATAGGACTTGATGCCTGTGATATTTGTGGAGAAACAGGATACTATGAAAGAGAGGGACAGGTAGTATGTAACCTCTGTAATGTAGTTATGAATATAAATACAATAGGTTTCAAGGGCGGATGTAATCCGATAGTAATTGACTATAAACTTCAAGATGGAAATATAATTGTTCCAATAGCAGAACTCGTAAAGCATGAGGATATTTTTAAGTAAGGGAGATAAATATGTTTTTTAGAATGGTTAAAGGGACTTTAATCCGCCAATGGAAAAAAATGATTCTTATAGCCTTTACTATAGGACTTGGAGCATCTTTAGCAACGGCAATGTTAAGTGTTGTATTGGATGTAGGAGATAAGGTAAATAAGGAATTAAAGACCTTTGGAGCAAATATTACAGTAATGCCTAAGAGACAGAGTGTAGTAAGTGAACTCTATGATGTAAGTGGAGGTAAGTCAAGCGGAGCCTATCTGAAAGAAGATGAATTAGGCAAGATAAAGACTATATTTTGGGCTTTCAACATAGTTGACTATACTCCGTTTGTAAAAAGTAATGCAAAATTAGCTGATGGTTCCGATGTAAAAGTAATAGGAAGCTGGTTCAACCATCATATGGATCTTCCTACAGGAGAACAGCTTGATGCCGGTGTTGCAAGTCTTAGAAGCTGGTGGGAGATTACTGATGGAAAATGGATAGATGAGCAGGTTAATGCTGATGAAAATGCATGCATGATAGGAGATAATCTTGCTAAACAACTTGGAGTAAAATCAGGTGATAAGGTTAGGGTTAAGGGCTCAAAGGAAGAGAGGGAGTTAAATATAGTAGGTGTATTTTCTTCAGGAGGTGATGAAGATAACAATATATTTACAGGACTTAAAGCAGCACAGGCTTTGGATGGACTTGAAGGTAAAATAGATACCATAGAAGTAAGTGCACTTACAACACCTGATAATGAGCTTGCAGTAAAAGCAGCAAAAGATCCTAAGTCTTTAACGGTAGCTCAGTATGAAATCTGGTATTGTACTGCCTATGTAAGTTCTATCTGTTATCAGATTCAGGAGGTTATAACTGATTCAGTAGCGGCACCTGTAAGACAGGTGGCAGATTCAGAGGGGGCAATCCTTGATAAAACACAGCTCTTGATGCTTCTTATTACAATCCTCAGTCTTATAGGTTCGGCTCTCGGAATATGCAATCTTGTAACAGCCTCAGTTATGGAGCGTAGTGGTGAAATAGGACTTATGAAGGCGATAGGTGCTCATAATTCTGCGATAACAGGTCTTGTGCTTACGGAGATAATCATAACTGCTATAATAGGCGGAGTAGTAGGTTTCGGCTGTGGTATAGGTTTTGCTCAGATTATCGGAAAGAGTGTATTTGGCTCTCTTATCACTATAAGACCGATGGTAATACCGATAGTGGCAGTGCTTGTGGTGATTGTAACACTTATAGGAAGTATACCTGCAATAAGAATGCTTCTTAAACTTGAGCCTGAGGAAGTATTACATGGGAGATAAAAATGAAAAATAGAAGAATGTTTATTAGGATGATTACAGCTTCCCTGATGAGGCGAAAGTCAAGAATGGTAATAGCCCTCCTTGCAATAGCAATAGGAGCTGCCATACTTTCAGGACTTGTAACCATTTATTATGATGTACCAAGACAGATGGGAGCGGAATTTCGTAACTATGGTGCAAATATGATACTTACTCCGACAGGGAACAGATTTACTTATAATGAGTTAAAAGAGGCAACTGATACAGTAAAAGCAAATGAACTGGTGGGGGCTACGCCGTTTCGTTATGAAACTGTCAGGATGCATGAGCAGCCTATTCTTGCAGCAGGAACAGATATGGAGTCGGTAAAAAAGACAAGTCCATATTGGCTGGTAGATGGAGAATGGCCAAAGAATGAGACTGAGATTATGCTTGGCAAAAAAATATCAGAAAGCCTTGAACTTAAAGAGGGAGATATGGTTACAGTAAGCTTTACTCCTGAAAATGCTGCTAAGGATCAGGCAGACAATACTTTAGATTGTAAGGTGACAGGCATACTTAATACAGGTGGAAGTGAAGAAGATTATGTGTATATGTCTATGTCTGATTTGGAAAACCTTGCGGGAGCGGAAGGGAATATAGACCTTGCAGAGGTAAGTATTTCAGCATCAGGTGAAAAACTTAATAAGTATGTTTCTGATATTAACGATAAGGTACCCGAAGTAAGTGCAGGGCTTGTAAAAAGAGTTACAGCTTCTGAAACTACGGTACTTTCTAAGTTACAGGCTTTGGTGTTTCTTGTGACTGTAATAGTGCTTGCTCTTACTATGATATGTGTAGCAACTACAATGACAGCAGTAGTTACAGAAAGAAGAAAAGAGATAGGACTCAGAAAGGCGATAGGAGCTTCAGATTCAAGTATAATTAAGGAGTTTATGGGAGAAGGTATATTGCTTGGTGGACTTGGCGGCATAGTAGGCTCATTAATAGGCTTTGCCTTTGCCCAGACAGTCAGTGTAAATGTATTTGGAAGTTCTATTTCGTTTAGACCTTTATTAGTACCGATTACGATTATAGTTTCAATAGTAGTTACAGGAATTGCCTGCCTTATACCGATAAGGACGACAACTAAGATAGATCCTGCCTTAGTATTAAAAGGAGAATAAAAATGAGCTTGTTAGAGTTGAAAGATGTATATAAAATATATGGAGATCTCCATGCACTCGACAGTGTAAACTTCAAGGTTGAAAAAGGTGAGTGGGTATCTATAATGGGACCATCCGGCTCCGGTAAGAGTACAATGATGAATATAATCGGCTGTATGGACAAGCCAAGTAAGGGTTCTGTACTCTTAGACGGAGTGGATATAGCAAAGGAAAGTGCCAAGAATCTTACCAATATTCGTAGAGATAAGATAGGACTTATCTTCCAGCAGTTCCATCTTGTAAATTATCTTACAGCCCTTGAAAATGTAATGCTTGCACAGTATTACCATAGTATTACTGATGAAAAGGAGGCTTTAGAGGCTCTTGACAGGGTAGGACTTGCAGATAGGGCTAAGCACCTTCCGAGCCAGCTTTCAGGAGGTGAGCAACAGAGAGTATGTGTTGCGAGAGCACTTATCAATCAGCCTGAGATTATACTGGCGGATGAGCCTACAGGTAACCTTGATGATGCAAACGAAGAGGTGGTAGTTGAACTTTTTAGAAAGCTTCATAATGAAGGCACAACTCTTATAGTGGTTACACACGATATAGAGGTTGCGGAGGTGGCTCAGAGAATGATAGTGCTTCGTAACGGTAAAATATCTAAGGAAAGTGTGAACAGTAACTTTACAGGACATATCAGATTTCATGAGTAATAAGCCCAAATTTTTCTAATTAAAAGCAACTAAGTTACGCCTTCGCTGATAAATTAAATCTTAGTAAATGAAAGTGTAGAAGGGAGTTAAGTGATGAAAAAATATATCAGAATGGCTGGTTTTGCGGCTATAATAGCTATACTGACCGCTTGTGGAGGCAGTGTAAAGCTTGCTGACGGCAGTTATGAGGGTACAAGTTCAGTATATACCAATCCTGACGGTTCTGATGCAGGAAACGGATATGGGGTAGTCAAGATTACAGTGAAAGATAATGCTATTACAGAATGTACATTTAAAACCTACGAGCCTGACGGAAAGGAGAAAGATGCTGAGTACGGAAAGAAGCAGGGAAGTGTAGCAAACAGAGATTTTTACAATAAGGCTCAAAAAGCAGTTAAGGCCTGTGATGAGTATGCCAATAAGCTGATGCAGAGTGGAAACCCTGATGATATTGATGCAATTTCAGGTGCAACTATAAATCATGATCAGTTTGTTGAGGCGGCAAAGATAGCTCTTAAGGAAGCAGAAGCGAAGTAATAAATGAAAATAACAAAATTTATAAAACATTTTTTGATAGTGGTAATTTTGATATTTGCAATGGTGGGAGTCCCTTTTATGATGACAGATTATTATAAGGGACTCTTCTCTTCTAATGAGGCAGATGCAGTATCAAGTCCATCTGTAATTATAGACAAACCCTCAGGAAATTATATAGTTCTTATTAATACGGAACTTCATAGGGATAAGAAAAATCTGGATGAGTGGATAAGGTTTTTTAGTGGAGAAGAAACGGATATAATTTTTGAAGACATAGCCTGCTCAGTTGCTGACGGAGATAGCTTAGGTTTAGAAATGGCAAAGAGTTTTCAGTCTAAACTTCCTGAAAATCAGATGAAAATAAAAGAAGAAGAAGCAATCCTTACAGTGTCGAGGGTGGAAGAAGGGAAGTTTGATGTTCTTCTTATGTCTAAGGAGTTCGCAGATTCTTATAAGTTGAGGGAGAAAAATAAAAATTATATAAGAGGAATAAAGATTACAGGGGGAGAATAGGGTTATGAGGAAGTGGAATGCCATTATAAGCATAATATTAATAGTATTATTTTTAATCCATACTATAGCCGGTTCATTTCAGCTTATGAAGATAATACCGGGAGGTAATGAGCTGATGAAACAGCTTTCTTATCTTATGCTGTTTCTTATAGCAGTCCATACTTTTATAGGAACAAAATTTACCATAGATTCCATATTAATAGGTAAGAAAACCGGAAAATTTTATTTCAGGGAAAATGCAGTGTTTTGGATAAGAAGAATGACAGGCTTTGCTATGATACTTCTTATAATTTCTCATGTTTTACTATTTACAAGTAATACAGAGGTATTCAGACTTAATGATTTTGGAAAGATTCAACTGGTATTTTCAATACTCTTGGTATTTACTCTTTTAATCCATATTTTTGCAAATATAAGACCTCTTCTTATAGCCTTGGGAATTGCAGGGACTAAGGCTTATATGAAAGATATTTTTTTGGTACTATCGGTAATATTACTTATTTCCACTGTGGCATTTGTAATTTATTATATAAGATGGAATATAGGTTGGAGGTACTAGGCTTTGGTTAATATAATAGGTGCGGGGCTGGCAGGGTTATCAGCCGCTATAAGTCTTGCAAAACAGGGAATAAGTTGTAATCTCATTTCTAATCTGCCATCTGAGAGGGCACAGTCCGTTATGGCAGAGGGCGGTATAAACGGGGCAATCAATACCATGGGCGAAGATGATGATACGGAGTATCATTTTGAAGATACTATGAAGGCGGGGGGAGATATAGCAAATAAGACTATGGTAAGGGGGCTTGTAGAAACAGCTCCAGATATAATAAGATATTTGCAGAGTATCGGAGTGCCGTTTAATCTGAAAAATAATGAAATTCAGCAAAGAAACTTTGGAGGACAGAAGAAGAAGAGGACTGCCTATTCAAAGAGCAGTACGGGAAAGGTCATTATGACTGCCCTTATAGATGAGGCTAGAAAATATGAGGTGTTGGGACTTATTAAGAGGTACTCAAACCATGAATTTTTAAGGCTGAGGATTGAAAATAATGTATGTAGGGGAGTCGAGGTAAGAAATAATTATACCGGTGTATGTTATTATTTTGAAGGAAGAGTGATACTTGCCTCAGGCGGACTTTCGGGATTATTTAAAGGATTTACTACCGGAAGTACTGCAAATACAGGTTTTGTTACAGCTAAGGTTTTTGAACAGGGAGTGAGGCTTAGCAATCTTGAAATGATACAGTATCATCCTACTACAATTAAAATATCTGATAAAGCCTGTCTTGTATCAGAGGCAGCAAGAGGAGAAGGCGGGAGACTTTTTATTTACAAAAATAATGAGAAATGGTATTTTATGGAAGAAAAATATCCTGAACTGAAAAATCTTATGCCAAGAGATGTAGTTTCGAGGGAAATGTACTTTGTAAGCAGGGATAATGATGCTCAGGTATATTTAGACATGACGGAACTTAGTAAAGAAGTATGGAAAGACAGACTTCCCGATTTGAGGGAGGAGATTATCCATTATCTTGATAAAGACCCTAAAACCGAGCCGATACCGGTTGCTCCGGGCATCCATTATTTTATGGGCGGAATAGATGTGGACAGGAATCATTCGACAACTGTAGAAAATCTATTTGCTGCCGGAGAATGTTGTTCAGCTTATCATGGTGCTAACAGGCTTGGAGGTAACTCTCTGTTAGGAGCTATCTATGGAGGAAGATGTGCTGCTAAAACAGTGGCAAGGCTTGAGAAAGAAGGAAAGACTGATTTTGGAGAAATTATAAAACCGCAGGTAATAGCTGCTGATAAAGAAAATACTAAGGTTTGGCTTGAAAGTAAGGAAGAAAGTTTTACAATAAAAGTAAGAGATATTTTATTTGAAGCTATGGGAATAGTGAGGAATGAACAGGGGTTAAATAAAGGATTGTTACAGCTTGAGGAGTTGACTAAAGAGCCTCTGAATAAGGAAGAAATAGCAGGGATTAATCTTGCAAGAGCTATAATATTAAGTGGTCTGTACAGGAAAGAAAGCAGGGGAGCAAATTATAGGGAAGACTATCCTGAAAGAGACGATGCTTATAGAGGAATGACAAGGGTTGTCTTAAAAGAAGATAAGATAGACATAGGAATTTGGAGAGCGGATGAAGATACTAATTGAGATAAAAAGGCAGGAAGATGGTGACAGTAAGCCTTATATACAGTTGATTGAGCAGGAAATAGAAAGAGATAACCTGACTGTTGCAAGCCTGCTTAGAACAATGAATGCTGATTTAGAGCTTAAGGATATGGAGGGAAGCAAGGTATCAAAGATAAGTTGGGAATGTAGCTGTCTGCAAAAAAAATGTGGAGCTTGTGCGATGCTTATAAATGGCAGACCTAAGCTTGCCTGCGATACCTTTGTAAGAGATTATCTGAAAAAAGGGAAGATAAGCCTCGCCCCGCTTAGCAAATTTCCTATTATAAAAGATTTGATTGTAGATAGGAGCATATTGTATAATAACTTAAAAGATATAAAGGCATATCTTGATACGGAGCTCATACTTAAAGATAGGGATACCGATACTGCTTATGAGGCTTCACGCTGCCTAATGTGTGGCTGCTGCCTTGAAGTCTGTCCTAATTTTTCCGTAAGTGGAGATTTTTATGGTGCTGCTTCTTTTGTACCTGTATCAAGGCTTATATCTACAGTTAAAAAAGGAGAGGCTAACGAGCTGAAAAAAGAATATGAGGAACATATTTATAAGGGATGTGGAAAGTCGCTTGCCTGTAAAGATATATGTCCTGCCGGTATAGATATGGATAGGCTTTTAAGTAAGTCAAATGCAGTATCTGTGTGGAAACTTTAATGAATCTATCAATAATAGGATAGAAGAACTTAAAAAGAGAGGTGATTATGATGGCTAATGAGAAACTCACAAAAGAAGGAATTGAATATATAATTGGTCGACTTTTGAAAAATGCACAAGAAACTGTTGGAGAGTGGGAAAAGGATAAGAGCAACCTTTTCTATGATGGCAAGACACTGGCTTATTATGAAATGCTTGACATAATCAAGGCAGAATTAGACATAAGGGAACAGGACTTGAAAGAGTTCGGGCTTGATGTCAGCTTAGAGGAAAAACTGCTTGCATAATGTAAAAATAATATTAAAAATAAGCACCTGCAAAGGGTGCTTATTTAATACAAAAAAATCCATGTGTGTTATCAATAACAAAACAATAACAAATTTTTCAAGAAATGGCATAAAATTAAGGTTTTGGTAAAAAGAAAATTAGGAGGTTATTATGAATAGTATAGTATGTCTTGACTTAGAAGGGGTCTTAATCCCTGAAATGTGGATAGAATTTGCCGAGGAAACAGGGATAGAAGAACTGAGGCTTACAACCAAGGACGAGCCTGATTATGATAAGTTGATGAAACGCCGGCTTCAGATTCTTAAGGAAAATAATTATGGGATAAAAGAGATACAGAGGGTTATAGAAAAGGTGCAGCCTTATGAAGGAGCTAAGGAATTTTTAGATGAACTCCGTACCTTTACTCAAGTAGTAATCTTAAGCGATACCTATAAGGAGTTTGGTATGCCGGTTATGAAAAAGCTCGGAAACCCTACACTTTTTTGCCATGAACTTGAGATAGCGGAAAATGGTGAGATAGTAAATTATAAATTGAGAAAAAACGGAACTAAGCTTGATACCGTAAAGGCACTTCAGAGTGTAGGCTTTGAGACTGTTGCGGCAGGGGACAGTTATAACGATTTAGGAATGATTAGAGCAAGCAAGGTCGGTTTTTTGTTTAGAAGTCCGAAGAGAATTAAGAATGAAAATAAGGATGTAAAGACTATAGAGAGTTATGAAGAATTACTGGAAGAAATAAAAAAAGCCGTGAAATAAAATTAAAGAAAAAAGGCTATGATGCAAAGAATGAAGCTTAGTATCATAGCCTTTTGATATGACAGGATTTTCTGTTAAATTAAAACTAGAACGGTAAATATTTATTTTGTCTACGCATCTGATCTTGAAAAACTGTTTTTCATCAAACAGCTGGCACTATAAACTACCTTATTCAATGCTTTTGTTGTCTGCTCTTCAAGCATTTTAGCTATTTCTTCATTAGCTTTTTCGCAGAACAGGTTAGCTGAATTATCACTGTTATTTAAATTGTTTTCAAATTCTTTATCAAACCTGTTTATAAGCTCATGGTTCTTGGACATCACTGCCGTCTGATAGTGGTCAATATTTGGCAGGCAACGATTGAAATGTGCATCAGCAATTACACCGAGCAACCGGCTTGCCCAGTAGAAATTATGGCTGTCCACATCGCCTGTTGTATTAGAAAGGTACTTTGGAGTCTTTGTAATATTAGCATACATTCCAACAAAGGTATTGAATACATTACTGCCAAAAGCAATCCATTTTATGGCTTTAAGTGCATCCGGCATATAAGGACGGATTTGCACAAGTGCAAGAACATCAGTACGGCTTATGCCTATTGGACGGTAAAGTTCCTTTGCACCGTTTGTGTAGGGGTCATAAGGAGTATTTTGGTAGTGATTGGAAAGCACCCATTTTATATCCTCAACAGTAATTTTTCGTTCAGGAATCCTGCACCATGGAATATTGTCTGAAAGAGGTGTATAGTCGGCATCGTCACCCTTCCATTTACTTGTGTTAGGGTTAAAATATTTCTGTGCAACCCAGGCACGAGGAGTATTATAAATATGGTCAAGGTCGGAATGTGTACCGAAGGTGTCTCTAGGGTTAAAGGCCTTGTAAAGAGCAAGATCCAGATGGTTCTCAGAAATAAATTCTCTTAAGTCGCTTGAGCAGAGGTAATTTTTCTGTTCATTAAAAGCATCTTCAAAGTCAAAACTGTCAAGCCCCAGCTGATTAGGAGCTACTACATAGCAGTCATCAGGTACTCTTCTTGCCATCCAGTGATGTCCGCCTATGCTTTCAAGCCACCAAATTTCATTTTCATCCTGAAAAGCTATGGCATTCATTTCATAAGTGCCGTATTTCTGAAGAAGTTCGCCAAGTCTGATTACTCCTTCTCTTGCACTCTTTATGTATGGAAGAACAATTGTTACTATATCTTCTTCTCCTATACCGCCTATTTGTTCAGGAACATAGTTTGCAGTATTTTTTCTACCTTTTGCAGGAGAATAAACTACAAGCGGATCGGCTCCAAGCACCCTTTCATTTGAAGCTATAGTTTCAGTAGCTGTCATAGATACATTTAATTCATTTACACCGCAGGCAGCCCAGATTCCCTCACCGGCTACAGCATTTGGAAGTGCTGTGTAACGAAGGGGATTATCAGGGAGTTCTATTTCTACATGAGAAATTACAGAACGATAAACCTTTGGCTGTTTATCAGGAGTAACAACGATAAATTTCTTAGGCATAAAACTGCCGGAAGGTGAATCGTCATTTCTGGCAACAAGGGTAGATCCGTCATAGCTTGCATTTTTTCCTACAAGTATAGTTGTACAAGACATAAAAATCTCCTTTCAAAATGTAATTTATATTTTTGATACCTGTATTATAAATTATAACCTATGTTAATAAAAAAAACAGCTTATATTTAATAAAAAATATAATTACTGTTGATTTATAGTTTAAATAATGAGATAATATAGGGTGGCATGAGAAATTTATTAAAATGTATATGACGGAGGTAGCTGTATCTATGAATATACTTATAGCATATTTTTCAAGAGCAGGAGAAAATTATCGTAATGGAGATGTTATTTTCTTAGAAGAGGGAAATACAGAAATAATAGCTAAGAAAATTGCAGTAATAAGTGATGGGGAACTCTTTCAGATAAAGCAGACAGTACCATATTCTGATGACTATCAAACCTGTGTTGATGAGAGTAAAGAAGATAAGGCAAAAAATGCAAGACCTGAACTTGTGGATTGTATAGCGAGTATAGATGAGTATGATATAATTTTCTTAGGCTATCCTAATTATTGGGGTTCACTGCCTATGTGTGTTATGACTTTTCTTGAAAAATTTGATTTTACAGGCAAAAAAATCTATCCGTTCTGTACGCATGAAGGTAGTGGATTTGGGCATAGTATTAATGAAATAAAAAATATATGTCCTGGGGCAAATGTAGGAAGCGGACTTTCGGTAATAGGTTCAGAAGCACAAGATTATAATGTTGCAGTCCGAAATTGGGTAGACAGTATATTAAAATAAAAATGACAGTTAAGTAAAAGGGGTAGACAATGGATATTAACCATGAACTATATAAGGTATTTTATCATGTAGCAAAGACACTTAGTTTTTCAGAAGCATCAAAGGAGCTTTTTATATCGCAGTCGGCAGTGAGCCAATCTATTAAAGTTTTGGAGAAGAGACTTGGACAGAAACTTTTTATACGAAGCACAAAGAAAGTAAGGCTTACCAAAGAGGGAGAGATTCTCTTTAGTCATATAGAACCGGCTATCAATTTGATAAGTTTGGGTGAAACAAGAATTTTAGAGTCAAAGTCATTAAATGGCGGGCAGTTAAGCATTGGAGCAAGCGATACTATATGCAGGTATTATTTGAAACCGTTTTTAAAAGAATTTCATAACAAATATCCCAATGTACATATAAAAGTTGTGAATGGAACTTCATTAAAATGCGTTGAGTATTTAAAAAACGGAGTAGCTGACCTTATTGTTGTAAATACCCCTAACAGTGCTTTAGGGCAGGTTGGGAAAATAGTTCCGGTCAGGGAATTTAGAGATGTTTTTGTAGCGAATAGAAAGGCATTTCCGAAGCTGTTAAATGGAGTACAGAGTGTAGAAGAACTTCAAAAATATCCGATGATGATGCTTGATAAAGCATCAACCACAAGTGAATTCCTGCATAAATTATTTTTAGAGCGTCATTTGGAGCTGATTCCTGAAATTGAATTGGCAAGTAATGATCTTCTTATAGATCTTGCAAGGATAGGACTTGGAATAGCCTGTGTGCCGGACTATTGTATAGATGAGGTGAATGAAAAAGAATTATTCGTAGTAAAAATGGTTGATTCTCTGCCGGAGAGAGGCATAGCTGCCTGCTACAATGATATGGGACAGACAGCAGAATCTGTATTTCAGTTTTTAAATCTTTTGAAAAACAGATAAGTTTTAAAAAGGAGATATATGAGTTATAGCAGATTTAGTATAGAAGAAAAACAAAGAAAATACGGATCTATTCCTAAGAAATTAGGTTCTAAGATTGCTATTTGGATAATAAGGATTTTTATGGTAGCGGTAGTGGCAACTGCCGTACTTGGAGGCTATCTTATTTATGGAAGCGTAAAAGGCATAATTGATAAGGCACCGGAGATAAAATCTGTAAATGTAATGCCTACAGGATTTCAGACATATATATATAATGCAAAAGGCAAGAAAGTCAGGACAGTTGTCGGTGCAGGAGCAAACCGTATTTATAAAAAACTGGATGACATACCTGAAATTGTGCAGAATGCTTTTATTTCAATAGAAGATGAAAGGTTTTATGAGCATGGCGGAATTGATGTAAGGGGCATGTTCAGAGCAGGGTTTGTAACTCTTTTGTCACGAGGAGCAAAGAAGCAGGGAGCAAGTACACTTACTCAGCAGCTTCTTAAAAATCAGGTTTTTGGCGGTGGAGAAGAAGAAACCATAATGTCATTGGTAGAAAGGAAAATACAGGAACAGTATCTTGCAATTCAGCTTGAAAATATATACAGTAAAGATAAGCTCCTTGAATATTATCTTAACACTATAAATCTTGGGCAGAATACTTTAGGAGTGCAGACTGCAGCACTCAGATATTTTAATAAAAATATAAATAAACTTACACTTTCAGAAGCCTCTGTTATAGCGGCTATTACAAAGAATCCTACAGGAAATAATCCAATTACCCATCCGGAGGAAAATGCGAAAAGACGGAAGGAAGTTCTTAACAATATGTTAAGGCTTGGTTACATTAATGAATCAGAACGGGAAGAGGCTGAAAAAGATGATGTCTATGAAAGAATAAAAGCGGTAAATAAGGAGATTAAGGTAGATACATCTGTCAATTCTTATTATGTAGATGCCACAATCAATCAGGTAGTTGACGATCTTTGTCAGGAAAAAGGTTATACAATCACCCAAGCTTATAATTTCCTGTATTCGGGAGGACTTAAAATATATACCTATCAAGATCCCGCAATTCAGAAGATATGTAATACTGTAACTAATGATGAAAATATGTTTGCAGGTATGCCTGCTAAGTGGAAATTAACATATGCTCTCTCCATTCAGAATAAGGAGGGTAAAACTATCAATTATTCTGAAGGGCATATCCAAAAGATGTTTGAGCTTGAAAGTGCAATGTTTGCTAAGAAGGGTGGAGCGGATCAGTACATAGAAAAGTTTAAAAAAGCCAAGTTAAAAGACGGGGATGAGATAATAGGTGAAAGAGCCGAATACACAATAGAACCGCAGCTGTCAGTTACAGTTATGGATCAGACAACCGGTGGAGTACAGGCAATAGTTGGCGGAAGAGGTAAAAAGACAGGCAATCTTACTCTCAATAGGGCAACAGATACAACCAGACAGCCGGGTTCATTATTTAAAGTACTTTCAACTTATCTTCCCGCTATTGATACGGCAGGATATACTTTGGCAAGTGTTCAGGATGATGGTGAATATTATTATCCATATAGTAATAAAGAAGTCCGCAACTGGTGGGGCAAGAGCTATGAAGGTTGGAGCAGTTATAGGCGTGGAATTTATCGTTCTATGAATATAGTAACAGTGAAAGCACTTGAGGCTATGGGACTGCAGCCGGCATTTGCTTATCTTAAGGCACTTGGAATAACTACACTTACAGAAGAGGATAACAGTTATGCTGTGGCACTTGGAGGACTTTCAAAGGGAACTACAAATCTTGAGATTACGGGTGCTTATGCGGCAATAGCTAATAAGGGAATCTATATTAAGCCTAGTTTTTACAGCAAGGTACTTGATCATGACGGAAATGTAGTACTTGAACATAAGAGGGTATCCAGACAGGTAATGAAAGATTCGACAGCATTTTTACTTACAGATGCCATGCATGATACTCTTACACGCACAGATGCAACGGCATATAGAGCAAGGCTTGCGGATACCAATATGGGGCAGGCAGCTAAGACAGGAAGTTCAAGCTGGGATAATGACCTATGGATAGCCGGATTTACTCCATACTATACCTGTACTGTATGGATGGGATATGATGAACAGACCTCTCAGATAGGCTATGAGCTTAGGCATCATCCTATATGGAAGGCTATAATGGATGGAATCAATGCTAAAAAGAAGCTTAAATCTAAGCCTTTTGAAGTACCGGAATCCGTGACGACAGCCCTTATCTGTTCGAAATGTGGCAAACTGGCAGTGTCCGGTCTCTGTGATGCAGCTGAAGGAGGTTCGAAGGTAAGAAAAGAATATTTTGCTGTTGGAACAGTTCCTACAGAAAGTTGTGATGTGCATGTAAAACTCAATATCTGTAAGGATACAGGAGAGGCTGCAGGACCGTACTGCCCAAATGTTGTAAGCAAGGTATTTCTTGTAAAAAATGAGGCAATAACACAGAACGATGCTCATGGAAAAGTGGTGAAAAGACATTATCCTACTGCAGATACTCCGTATATTTTGACATCTAAGGTACAGACAAAGTGCAGTACACATCTTACACCGGCTAAGCCGACACCTTCTGCCATTCAAAGTGGAGAAGATGATGAAACGGAAGATATATCAGATGTAGGAGCAGATGGTTAATGTAGAAAAAGAGGTGTAAATTGTCGTATAAGACAGTTAAAAAAGATGCTTTTGCAGAAATAGAAATTAAAAAATCAAGGTTTATTGCTCATATAGCCGAGGTGAAGTCCGAGGAAGAAGCGGAAATGCTTATAAAACAGGTTAAGAAAAAATATTATGACGCATCCCACAACTGCTCTGCATATATATTAAATTCAGACCAAGGGCTTAGACATTCCAGTGATGATGGAGAGCCTTCAGGCACAGCAGGAAAGCCTATGCTGGATGTGATAGCAGGGGCAGGTCTGGTGGATGTTATTATAATAGTTACCAGATATTTTGGAGGGACAGAACTGGGGACTGGAGGACTTGTAAGGGCATACTCGGGAGTAGCAGCAGAAGTGATTAAGAATTCTACAGTGGTAGAAATAACATCTGCAAGGCTTATGGAGTTTGTTATAGACTATGGGTTATTGCCTAAACTCCAACATCTTTTGTTGGAACTTGGGATAATAATATATGAAACTGAGTATCTGGAAAAGGTAAAAATTTCTGTTCTAGTAACAGACGAAGTTTCCGGTAAATTCTTTAAGGAATTGACTGAAATAACAGCCGGAGCTTTTACTAAAGATTCAGCAGTAAGAGATGAACAGGTTGACTTTTATCTTGATAAGAGAAAGGTAATATTAGATTTTAGGGGGTAGTTATGAAAAACACAACATTAGTAGTGATGGCAGCAGGAATGGGCAGCAGATATGGCGGCATTAAGCAGCTTGATGCATTTGGTCCGGAAGGTGAAGTGATTATGGACTATAGCGTATTTGATGCTATAAAAGCAGGGTTTAACAAGGTTGTCATCATTATAAGAAAAGACATTAAAGATGATTTTATGGAAATCATTGGGAACAGGCTGGAAGAAAAAGCAGGAGTTCCGGTTCATTATGTATATCAGGAAATGGATAATCTTCCTGAAGGCTTTTCGGTTCCTGAGGGACGTACCAAGCCTTGGGGTACAGGACAGGCTTTGCTTGCAGCAAAGGAATTTGTGCATGAGCCTTTCCTTGCAATCAATGCTGATGATTTCTATGGAAGTGAGCCTTATAAGATAATGCATGATTTCCTAGCAAATATTGACGAGAGTGATGGTAAGGCACATTTTGGAATGGCAGGATATTTACTTAAGAATACTTTAAGTGACAATGGATCTGTATCCAGAGGTATCTGCAGTGTGGATGCAAATAATTATCTGGTATCCATAGAAGAGCATCTTGATGTAGAGAAGTCAGGAGAGGCTGCTGTAGGGTTTACGGCAAGTGGTGAAAAGCACGAACTCAGCCTTGAAGCTGTAACTTCAATGAACATGATGGGGCTTACACCTAAGGTTTTTGATGCTCTTGAGAAAGGCTTTGTAGATTTCCTTGGCAGCATTTCTTCTAATCCGCTTAAGGCTGAATTTTTCCATATTAAAGTAATAAGCGAAAAGATAGAAGCAGGTAAGGCTGATATGAAGGTTTTTAGTACTGATGCAAAATGGTTTGGAGTAACCTATCAGGAAGATAAGCCTACAGTGAAGGCTGCTATAGAAAAGCTTACAAAAGACGGAGTTTATTCTGAAAAGCTTTGGAGCTAATTAAAATTTGTTATTAATCTAAAAGAGGCTGTCGCAATAAGAGCTATTGCTTTTTAATGTTGCAGCCTCTTTTTTAGTGGTTTTTTACTTGCTGGCGGTATGAGGTTGGTGAAAGTCCACAATCTTTTATAAAACACTGTGTAAAATAACTTTGTGATGAAAAACCGGCAGATTGTGCTATCTGTGAAATACTGTAATCGCTGTTTGTAAGCAGCTCCTTGGCAACTCTTATACGAATTTTACAAAGATAGTTAATGGGTGAATCGCCAAAGTATTTATTGAATGAATGAATCAAGTAGTATTTATTCAAATTTGATAGCTTTGCTAAATCATCTATTGTTATTTTAGATGAATAATTTGAATCAAGGTATTTTTTTAATTTAAAGCATTCCTTGCTGGCACTTATTGTCGGCTCGGTATCTACATTTAATTTAGTAGTTCTGAGTATTTCTATAAGTATAATTTCAAGGATATTTCGGCAGACTTGATCTGAGTATGGTTTGCTGTCTTGTTGTTCTAATAACATAGAATCCATATATTTTATTATATCTGAGTGTTTATTTATACAGTTAAAGATAAAATGATTTGAGTTCTTCAAATTTAAACTGAAATTATCGACAGCTACTACTATGTATTCTAAGGGATTTTTTTCTGTAGATTTTTCAGTATGGACGGTATTTGGATTTACAATTATAAAATCTCCCTTTTTAAGCGGGTATTTATCATTTTCTACATAGAATTCCCCTGCACCGCCTGTCACAAGAAAAAGTTCTGTGAAAGGGTGGGTATGCATAAAACTTGACCAGTCATGCTCATATTTTGTATAGGTTATGTATATAAGATTACTTTTTGCAGTATCAGATGGTTTATCAGTTATTTTATAGTTTGAAAATCCCATAGTATTCCTCGTGCAATATTTTGTTATTTTTTAATATTTATATCATATATTTTACTATTTTTTGAAATAAAAAGCAATATATATAATAAAGATAGCAATATAAATGTGGAATAAGTACAAAATAAGGTCTATAATTACATTATAAGTTGAATAAATTTCACAAAGGGAGGTTATTATGCGAATAAAGAAAATGTTAGCTTTGGCACTTGGTTTGTCAATGGTTACCACATCACTTGTAGCTTGTGGTACAAAAGGTAATGAGGCTAAATCAACAGGAAGTAAAACAAGTACTACTTCATCTATGAAGACTTCTACGGTTTCTTCCACTAAATCAACAACATCAACGGCTTCTGAAACAAAGGCAGGCGGCACACTTAAGCTTGCTGCTTTTGAGGGTGGTAACGGAGCAGAGATTTGGAATCAGATTAAAGCCGCTTTTGAAACAGAGACAGGAGCAACTGTTGACCTTCATCTTTCATCAGAGCTTGATAAAGATCTTACAAAGTCATTTCAGAATGGAGATATTCCTGATGTTGTTTACTTCAATATGGGAACAAAGAGTGGTTTTACAGAAACCATGTTAAAGGAGAAGGCGATTGCAGATATAACAGATGTATTTGACGATGAGCTTAAAAGCAGGTTGGTTGGTGGAATCACAGATAATGCTACAGCTCAGCCTTATGCAGATGGCAAAGTTTATCTTGCACCTTGGACTTATGTCCCTACAGGTTTTTGGTATAACGCAGACCTTATCGGAGAAGGTAAGAAGTATAAACTTCCAACAACCTGGGATGAGTTCTTTGCACTTGGTGATGAGGCAAAGAAGGATGGTATTGCACTTTTCACTTATCCTACAGCTGGATATTTTGATTGCTCAATGTATCAGATGTTAGCTCAGTCAGGTGGAATGGAATTCTACAACAAGGCAGTTAACTACGATCCTGCTACCTGGACATCTAAAGAAGGTAAGCAGGTAATTGATACAGTAGCAAAGCTTGCTTCTAAAGATTACACCTGGTCAGATACAGTAGCGAACGCAAATGCTGATGGTGGATTTAAGAAAAACCAGCAGGCAGTTATAGACGGTAAAGCGTTATTTATGCCAAATGGTAACTGGGTAATCGGTGAAATGGCAGATTCCACACCTAAGGATTTCCACTGGGCTATGATGGCTCAGCCAAAGTTCTCAGCAGATCAGAAAACTCACGTATATACATATACAGAGCAGATTTGGATTCCAAAGGATGCTGCTAATATGGATCTTGCTAAGCAGTTCATTAAGTTTATGTACTCAGATAAAGTTGTTGAACTTATGCTTGCAAACAAGAGTGTAAACAAAGAAACTAAGGAAGAAACTCCAGCACCTATCATTTCCCCTGTAAAGGGTGCTTCCGATAAGATAGAAGCAGGTCCGGTTAAAGATTCTTACACACTTACAAGTGCTGACGGTACAGAGGCTGTTGCTGGTACTTGGGCAACAACAAAGGCAATTAATGGTTTTGATATGGGTGCTACAGTTTATGGTGCTATTGACTCATTAAATACAGGAGAACTTACAGCCGAAACATATCAGTCACAGCTTGTAGAGGCTTGGGCTAAATTACTTGAAAATCTTGACAGATAACCAATTAGAATTTAACGGCGGGCTGTAAAATGCCCGCCATTTTTTATAGGGAGAGATGTATGAACAGAAAAAAATCAGAAGGGCGGTTTATAGCTGCCTGCCTTACTCCGGCTGTGATTTTGGTTATATTATTTATATTTATTCCTACTTTTAATGTATTTCGTATGTCGCTGTACAAAATGGGTGGAATTACAAATAAGCAGACTTTTGTATGCTTTGATAATTTTAAGGATTTATTTGGAGATAAAAGTTTTCTCCAGGCTATGCAGAATTCTATCTTAATAATTGTTATAGTTACTCTGTGTACGGTATTTTTAGCAGTGTTTTTTGCTAGTTTACTTCAGAGAGGCAAATTTATAGGTCAGAATTTTTTTAGAATAATTTTCTATATACCTAACATTTTAAGCATAGTAGTAATAGCCGGTATTTTTGGTGCTATCTACGATCCTTCAAGCGGACTGTTAAATACATTTCTTAGAGCCATTCATCTTGACGGGCTTGCAAGACAGTGGATGGCAGAACCGGGTATAGTAATATATTCAGTAATATTTGCACTGGTATGGCAGGCGATAGGCTATTACATGGTTATGTATATGGCAAGTATGGCAGCTATTCCGCCTGATTTTTATGAGGCAGCTTCCCTTGATGGTGCATCTGAAATTCATATGTTTTTTCAGATTACCCTTCCGCTTATTTGGACAAGTATAAGAACTACTCTTACTTTCTACATAATCAGTACAATAAACTTAAGCTTCCTCTTTGTACAGATTATGTCTGATGGTGGTCCAAATGGTAAGACAGAGGTATTCCTTAACTATATGTATAAGCAGGCTTATGGAAATGGAGCTTATGGTTATGGTATGGCAATAGGCGTTACTGTATTTATATTCTCCTTTGTGCTTGCAGGAACTGTGAATAAAATTACCGAAAGAAAAGTATATCAATTTTAGGAAAGTAGGGCGAAACTATGAAACGAATTGGAGCAAAAACCTTATATCAGATTTTTGTATATGCAGCACTTATAAGCCTGGCTGTTTCAATTATTATTCCTGTAGGCTGGGTTTTTATGGCAAGCTTTAAGAAAAATTCTGAATTCTTAGGTGGTGATATCAGCCCTTGGGCTCTCCCTAAATCATTTAATTTTGATAATTTTATTATAGCCTTCAATGATGCAGGAATGGGAGAATTTTTTGCCAACTCAGTAATTGTTACAGCTATAGGAATAGTTCTTTTGTTAGTGCTTGCACTTCCCGCTGCATATGTACTGGCAAGATTCTTTTTCAAAGGCAAGAAAATTCTTGAAATAGGCTTTATGGCGGGACTTTTCGTAAACATAAATTACATAGTTGTACCTATTTTTCTAATGTTAAGTGATGCGAACAAAGCTTTGAAGGTGAAATTTTTTCTAGACAATAGATTTGTACTCGCACTTATTTATGCAACTAGTGCTCTGCCTTTTACTATATATCTGCTTAGTTCTTATTTTAAAACTTTGCCTAAGGGATTTGAAGAAGCAGCTTATATAGACGGTTGCAGTCATTTTAAGACTATGCTTAAGATAATGATACCAATGGCTAAGCCAAGTATAATTACAGTTATATTATTTAATTTCCTGTCATTTTGGAATGAATACATCATAGCTTACACCCTTATGGATAAACATGAAACTCTGGCTATGGGTCTTAAAAATCTGATGGCAGTTGAAAAAACAGCTACTAACTATGGAATTATGTATGCAGGTTTGGTTATAGTTATGCTCCCTACTCTGATACTCTATATTTTGGTTCAGAGAAGGCTTACGGAGGGTATGACTTTAGGCGGACTTAAAGGCTAAGGAGGATGCAGTGAAAGAGAAGATAATCAGTTTAGTATTGGTACTGTGTTTTATTATATCACTTGCCCTGATTATAATAGGACAAAAAAATATTTCGGCAGTAGGTTTTGCAAATGAAATGATTGGATTGATAGGGTTGCTTTTGGTACTTTTTGTATACAATAGAAAATATAGGTAAAATGGTAAAATCCGGAGTTAAAATAAAAATGAGGAGTAAGAAAATGAACGGTAAGGGCAGGGTGACTATACCTACAGACATGGATGTAATCGAAGGAACTAAAGAACTTGCGAAAAAATGGGGGGCAGATGCGGTAAGGGATTGTGATGGTACGGATTTTCCCGAGGAACTTAAGGATGAGGGGCTAAAAGTATATTCTACATACTATACTACTAGAAAAGATAATGCATGGGCAAAGGCAAATCCGGATGAAGTACAGCAGATGTATATTATGACACCTAGATATACTGCAACTGATGAGAAAATCTCTATAAATCTTATGAAGGGATTATATCCTGATATGCTTACTCCTAATAGTAGGGATGATATAAAAAGATGGTGGGAGGTTATCGACAGAACTACCGGAGAAATTGTATCTGTTGACAACTGGACTTATGATGAAAATACTACAACAGTAGAATTAAAGGCAGTAAAATTTCATGAATATACTGTAAGTTTTTTGGCATACATAATGTGGGATCCTGTACATATGTACAATGCAGTTGTAAATGATTGGAAAGATGTGGAGCATCAGATAACTTTTGATGTACGTCAGCCGAAAACACACGCATTTACAATGACCAGACTTCGTAAATTTATTGAAGATCATCCTTATGTAAATGTGCTTAGATTTACTACATTTTTCCATCAGTTTACCTTGATTTTTGATGAAATGGCAAGAGAGAGATATGTGGACTGGTACGGATATTCAGCATCGGTAAGTCCTTACATTTTAGAACAGTTTGAGAAAGAAGTTGGATATAAGTTTAGACCGGAGTTCATTATAGATCAAGGGTATTATAATAATCAGTATAGAATTCCTAGTAAGGAGTTTAAGGATTTTCAGGCATTTCAGAGAAGAGAAGTAGCAAAGATTGCAAAGGAAATGGTTGATATTTGCCATGAATGTGGCAAAGAGGCTATGATGTTCCTTGGAGATCATTGGATTGGTACAGAGCCTTTTATGGAGGAATTTAAGTCCATAGGGCTTGATGCAGTGGTTGGCAGTGTAGGAAATGGCTGTACACTAAGACTTATAAGTGATATAGAGGGAGTAAAATATACTGAGGGACGTTTCCTCCCATATTTCTTTCCTGATACCTTTCACGAGGGTGGTAATCCTGTAAAGGAAGCTAAGGAAAACTGGGTAACAGCAAGAAGGGCAATACTTAGAAAGCCGATAGACAGAATAGGCTATGGCGGTTATTTAAAGCTTGCTATGCAGTTCCCTGACTTTGTAGAATATGTAGAAAGTGTATGTGATGAATTCAGGGTTCTTTATGATAACATAAAGGGGTGCAAGGCTCATTCCCTAAAGAAGGTGGCTGTACTTAACTGCTGGGGCAAGATGAGAGCCTGGGGCAATCATATGGTGCATCATGCACTTTACCAGAAACAGAATTATTCTTATTACGGAATAATAGAAGCATTATCAGGTGCTCCTTTTGATGTTAAGTTCATCAGTTTTGAAGACATACTTAAGGACAAAAATATTCTTTCTGATGTAGATGTTATCATAAATGTAGGCGATGCAGACACTGCTCATGGCGGTGGAGAGTACTGGACTAACTCTGATATAATTACAGCCGTTACGGAATTTGTATATAATGGCGGAGGTTTTATCGGAGTGGGAGAGCCTAGTGCACATCAGGCAAATGGACGCTTTTTCCAGCTTGCTAATATCTTAGGAGTGGAAGAGGAAAGAGGCTTTACATTAGGTTATGACAAGTACAACTGGGAAGAACATAAGCATTTTATCCTTGAAGATGTTACAAAAGAGATAGATTTTGGCGAGGGTAAGAAGAATATTTATGCTTTAGATGGTACTGAAATTCTTGTGCAGAGAGAAAAAGAAGTACAGCTTGCAGTAAACAGCTTTGGAAAAGGCAGGGCAGTATACATAAGTGGCTTGAAATACAGCTTTGAAAACAGCAGACTTCTTTACAGAGCAATTATGTGGAGTGCAGGAGCTGAAACCGAGCTTAAGAGATGGTTTTCTTCAAATTATAATGTGGAGGTACATGCTTATCTTAACAGTGGAAAGTACTGTGTAGTAAATAATACCTACGAACCACAGACTACAATTGTCTACAAAGGAGATGGTTCAGAGTTTGAATTAAACATGGAAGCAAACCAGATAATATGGTATGAAATTTAATTTAGAATAAGGAAAGGGAAAAAATATGAGTGATGTTTTAAAAGTTTTTAAGTTTGAAGGAGAAGCAGTTTCTAAGGAGCCTTATGGTAGTGGACATATTAATTCTACTTTTTTAGTAGTTACAAATACAGGTAAAAGATATATCTTACAAAAAATTAATAATAAGATATTCCCTGACGTAGAGGGACTTATGAATAATATAACACTCGTAACAGAGCATTTAAAAAAGAAATATACAGAACCAAGAAGAGTATTGAATTTGATAAAAACAATTGATGATAAGTCTTTTGCTGAAGTTGATGGAGAGTACTGGCGTGCTTATGATTTTGTAGAAGATTCACTCTGCTTGCAGCTTCCCGAAAATAATGATGACTTTTATGAAAGTGCGGTTGCTTTTGGAAGCTTTGGAGAGGCTCTGTCAGACTTCCCGGTAGAAAAGCTTGTAGAAGTTATACCTGATTTTCATAATACACCAAGCAGATTTAAGAAATTCCATGAAGTACTTGAAAAAGATCCTTTGGGAAGGGCAGCACTGGTTCAGGAAGAAATTAAGTTTTGCTTAGACAGAGAAGAAGAAATGGGTACCCTACAGCGTCTTAGAGATGATAAGGTACTTCCTGACAGGGTTACACACAATGATACCAAGTTAAACAATGTACTTCTTGATAAAAATACCAGAAAAAATCTTTGTGTAATTGACCTTGATACAGTTATGCCGGGGCTCTGCCTTTATGATTATGGCGATTCTATAAGATTCGGAGCTTCAACAGCTTTAGAGGATGAGAAGGATTTGTCAAAGGTTAGTATGAGCCTTGATTTATTTAAGATATATACAAAGGGATTTGTAAGTGCACTTCCTAATCTGACTAAAGAAGAAAAAGAGAATTTACCACTTGGGGCGAAGACCATGACTTTTGAATGTGGAATGCGTTTTCTGACTGATTATTTGGATGGAGACCACTATTTTGCAGTCCACAGAGAAGGACATAACTTAGACAGAGCCAGAACTCAGTTTAAGCTGGTGGCTGATATGGAAAGTAAGTGGGAAGAAATGAATAAGGTAGTAATGGAGTTGTAAATATAAGCTTGGCAGATTATAGGAAAGGAGGGAGAGAGTAGTCTGTTTAGCCTAGTGAGAAGATTATTTTACTAAATGTTGAGGTTTTATGATGTGCAGAAAGGAGAGAGCTAAAACTATGAGAACTAAAAAGATGAAAAGAGCATTGTGTTTTGCTCTTGCTGCAGGTGTATTTTTATCTACTCCACTTAATTCAAATCTGTATAATACTTATGCAGAAGAGACTTCTACTATGCAGGAGTCTGGGAAGCAGGTATTTGATGGGGTATATGATGAGTGGAAGCTTGATACTCGGTGTATAAAAGGTGGAGAAAAGCTTGAAAGAATTAAAGACAGCCTCAACTTTGCATCGGGTACACAGAACGGAAACGGAACAACGGCAGGCAGTTTTCCAGCAGTTGCAATAAATCCTCATAAGTTTGATTTTAATGAGGCAGGGAATTTTTCATTTAATCTTAAAAGCAATTCCGAGACGAAAGATACAAGATTTGGTGTATACCTCGGATATACAGATCCGGGAAATGGAATGTTCATAGGTTATGATGCTAGTGGATGGTTCTGGCAGAAATATATGGGGGGGGGTACAGATAACTGGTATCAGGGAAACAGAGCTGTATCTCCAGATAAGGGTGTTGAAACAGCTGTGAATATAAGCTGGACAGCAGATAAAAAAGTTACTGTTACAGTAAATAATGAAGTGATATTTAATGATTTAGACTGTAGTGAAGTTTCATGGGAAGACAGTGAAATTGCAATAAAAGCAGGAACATTGGGAACTGCTGTTACAGATGTTACTCTTAAAGGTATTAAGTATACAGGGCAGCAACCTACAGTAGTTAAAGAGTATGAAGTAAGCGGAAGGGTTCTTGATGATGATAATAAAGCTATACCTGGAGCAGATATTCTTGTAGACGGCGTAAAGCAGACTGAGCAGACAGACCAAGAAGGTAGATTTTCATTGAAATTGCAAGAAGGTGAATATACTTTGAAGTTTGCAAAGAATGATTATGAAGCAGAGGAAACAGAGCTTGAGATAATTGGAAACTCTATTTCTGATTTGACAGTGAAACTTGAAAAGTTAAGCGGAGCAAAGACAAATACTATAAGCTCTGCCGATATGGAAGTTACAGTAGATGAAACCTTCCCAAGAGTAGTAAAATACAAGATGAAAAAAGAAAATCTTGAAAATAAGGTATTTTACGGTCAGCAGAAACTGATAAGAACAATAAAGATAAACGGGGAAAATATCAGACTAAAAAAAGCTGATGTAACTTCTGAAATAAACGGAGATACCATCAACTATACCTTAAAAGTAAAAAAAGAAACGGAAGTTGATGCTGTAATCAAGGCTTTCTTAAAAGTAGAGAAGAATACTCTCGCTTTTGAGATTACAGAGATAACCAATAATCTAGATGATACTACCTATCCAATTGAAACTATAGAGATACCTAATCATGGACTTATATCTATTAAAGCAGACCAACAAAACTTAAGTTTCAAGGGTGCTCTTATGTCATCCAATACCACAATCAATGGTGATGAAGACTTAACAGTGATTCCAAACAGTTATAATAGGGATTTTATGTATGCTTTCATATCAGCAGACGGTATGAGTGCAGGACTTTGGAGTAACTCTGAAAATGAAGGCAGTAACAAAGCTTCTTATATATCAGCAGGTGGTGCAAGCAATACTCGAATAATTACAACAACTAATAATATAGAGGATAAGAATACATTATCACTTTCAAGTGCTAAGTGGTACTATCACAGAAAAGTGATAGATTCTCATGGCAGAGAGTATGTTGTTAAGGAAACTGAGATGCCTAAGACAAAGATTATCATTACAGGAGATGAGAATGATGATAATGTAGTAGACTGGCAGGATGGAGCTATAGCTTTTAGAAGTATTATGAACAATCCATATAAATCAAAAGAAGTACCTGAGCTTGTAGCACAAAGAATAGCTATGAACTTTGGCGGACAGGCACAGAATCCTTTCCTTACTACTCTTGATAATGTAAAGAGAGTAGCAATGCATACAGATGGACTGGGACAGTCTGTTATATTAAAGGGCTATGGAAATGAAGGACATGACTCAGGACATCCTGATTACTACGATATAGGAAAACGTATCGGTGGTGCAAAAGATATGAATACCCTTATGGAGAAGGGAAAAGATCTCGGTGCAAGATTTGGTATTCATATAAACTGTGGTGAAATGTATCCTGAAGCCAAGGCCTTTGATGATAATTCCGTAAGAAGAGATTCAAACGGAAATCTCCGTTACGGCTGGAACTGGATAGACCAGGGTGTTGGTCTTGACAGTGTATATGACCTTGCTACAGGTAATAGAAAAGGTCGTTTTGATAAACTGAAAGCTCTGGTAGGAGATAACTTAGATTACATATATGTAGATATCTGGGGAAATATGACCGGAGGAAGTGATGATACCTGGCAGACTAGAAAGCTTTCCAAAGAAATAAATGATTGTGGCTGGAGAATGACTACAGAGTGGGGACCTACAAATGAATATGATTCTACATTCCAGCACTGGGCGGCTGACCTTACTTATGGAGGTTATAAAGCTAAAGGTGAGAATTCAGTAGTTATGAGATTCCTTCGTAACCATCAGAAAGATTCATGGGTAGCAA
>NZ_JBQNBU010000019.1:0-35570 GCF_052169795.1 Catonella sp. | reverse complement strand
TGGAAATCAGAAAATTTGAAAATAGAATATGGCTTTCTTCTCCTACAATGCATGGAGAAGAACAGGAGTTTGTAAAGGAGGCATTTGATACAAACTGGGTTTCTACAATAGGTAAAAACTTAGATGAACTTGAACAAGGAGTCTGTAAATATCTCGGTGGTAGTCTTCATAGCGTAGGTTTGGCATCAGGAACAGCAGCACTTCATCTGGCTTATAAGTTAGCAGGAGTTAAGGAAGGGGATAGGGTATTCTGTTCGGACTTAACATTTTCGGCAACAGTAAACCCGGTATCTTATGAGAAGGGGGAGCAGGTATTCATTGACAGTGAGTATGAAAGCTGGAATATGAGCCCTACAGCACTTCGTAAAGCCTTTCTTAAGTATCCAGATACAAAATGTGTAGTGGTGGTGGACCTTTATGGAATGCCTGCAAAACTTGATGAGATAAGGTCTATATGCGATGAGCATGGAGCTGTACTTGTAGAAGATGCGGCAGAGTCTTTTGGTGCAGGATACAAGGGGAAAAAGACAGGTACTTTTGGTCATTATAATGTAATCAGCTTCAATGGAAATAAGATAATAACCACATCAGGCGGCGGAATGCTTATTTCTGAAAATGAAGCAGCCATTAATAAGGCTAAGTTTTGGTCTACTCAGGCAAGAGAGCCTTATCCTTGGTATCAGCACCAGGAGCTTGGTTATAATTACAGACTGTCAAATATCCTTGCAGGTATCGGAAGAGGTCAGCTGCTTCACCTGGATGAACATAAAGAGAAGAAAAAAGAGATTTATGAACGTTATAAAGAGGGGTTAAAAAATCTTCCTCTTCAGATGAATCCTATACTTGAGGGTGCAGATCCTAACTATTGGCTTTCCTGTATTATAATAGATAAGGATGCTATGGCTCCTCAGGACAGAAGTCGTTTTATACCGAATTATGAAGGTGATAAGACGGGTGGAACAAACTCATTTGCCGTGAGAGATAAAAATTTTATTGATAAAGCGTTAAGCCCTATTGAAATTTATAAGAGAGCAAAGTATAATAATCTAAATTTTGGTGATAAACTTTATATAAGTGAACGAGGTAAGACATCACCGGAGGAAATAAGGGAGGTGCTTGGAAAGCATAATGTAGAAAGCAGGTCGATATGGAAGCCTATGCATTTGCAGCCATATTTCAGAGAGAAAGATTTTATTACTGAAAAAGGAAGTGTAAGAGAACTTGAAGAAAACTTTGTTGATGCAGGTTCTGATATCTTTGACAGGGGACTCTGCCTGCCAAGTGATATTAAAATGATCAAAGAGGAACAGGACATAATTATAGAGCTGATAAAGAGCTGTTTTATCTAAAGAAAATCATTTAAAAATAAGGCCAAGTTGGTATTTGCTTGTTGCCATAATTGCACCCTTGTATATTTTGACGAATAAACTGATAAATAAAGTGCAATTAATAAGTAAGATTAATATTGACTTTATAAGAATTAATGATAATCTAAAGCTAGATATATGTACTCGGATCTAATTCTTTAAAATTAACTTAATCTAAAATACCTATTAGCAGACAGTATTTCTAAATACAGGAAATATAGGAAACTTTGAAACCTGAGATTAAGTAAAAGAGGTGATTATTATAATTAGTTATGATGGATTTTGGGAGGTTTTAAAGGAGAGAGGGATTTCGCAGTATAAACTAATAATGCAACATGGAGTTAGTAATTCGCAGCTCAACCACATAAGAAAAGGCGGACATATAACCACGGCAACAATAAATAAGTTATGTAAACTGTTGGACTGTGAGATAAGTGATATTGTAGCATATGTTCCTGATGGGGATGAAAAGGAACTTGAGAATAAACAGGGGATGGAATAAAACCATCCCTTGTTTTCTTTTAAAACAGCACACTTGCAATCTATTATTCAAAGAGTTATACTATCTATATTTAAAGTAAAACCCATTATTGAAGAAGAGGATTTAAAATGACAGAAGAAATTTGCTATATATGTAGAAGGACTGAAAGTAAGGTGGGTAGTATGCTTCATTTGCCACCAAACATAACTATATGTAATGACTGTATGCAAAAAACACTCAATGCTTTTAATGCATCTCCAATGTCAGAGTATTTTAATATGGCAGAGTTCAAGCCGGATAATAAGGAACCGGAAAAACCTGTTCCAAAAGAGCAGGAAAAGGAAGATGCTGAAGATAAGGAAAAGAAAGAAAAAGATACAAAGGCGGAAAGCAGTAGACAAAATCCTCCTATGTTCAGTTTCGGCTTTTTGCCGGAGATGTTTCAGGGGCAGAGCAATTTAAAAAAGAAGAATAAGAAGAAAAAGAAAAAGGCGGAAATAGATTTTAATAATATTCCTGCTCCACACATAATAAAGGAAAAACTGGATGAGTATGTTATAGGGCAGGAAGTAGCTAAGAAGCAGATGGCTGTTGCTGTTTATAACCACTATAAGAGGGTGGCTGCTGAAAAAGAAAGAAAAGAAGAAGATATAGAAATAGAGAAGTCCAATATGCTTATGCTTGGACCTACAGGAAGCGGTAAGACTTATTTAGTAAAAAACCTTGCAAGGCTTTTACAAGTGCCTATTGCTATTACAGATGCTACTACACTTACAGAGGCAGGATATATAGGTGATGATGTAGAAAGTGTGCTTAGTAAGCTGCTTGCAGATGCAGATAACGATGTGGAGGCGGCAGAACATGGCATAGTATTTATAGATGAAATAGATAAGATTGCAAAGAAGAAGAATACACATAGCAGGGATGTGAGCGGTGAGGCTGTACAGCAGGGACTTCTTAAGCTTTTGGAAGGTTCGGAGGTAGAAATACCTGTAGGGGCTACCAATAAGAATGCTATGGTACCTATGGCTGCTATAAATACAAGGAACATACTCTTTATCTGTGGCGGAGCTTTTCCGGATCTTAGCGAGATAGTGAAAAGGAGGCTGAATAATCAAGCTGCAATAGGGTTTAAGGCTGACCTTAAGGATAAGTATGATAATGATAAGAATATACTAAGTAAGACGAGTACGGAAGATTTGAGAAAGTATGGTATGATTCCTGAGTTTTTAGGAAGGCTTCCTATAGTGTTTGCGGTAGAAGAACTTGATAAAGATATGCTTATAAGGGTGCTTTCAGAGCCTAAGAATGCAATTTTAAAACAATATGAAAAATTACTGGAACTGGATGAAGTTAAACTTGAATTTTCTGCAGATGCTAAAGATATTATTGCAGAGAGGGCGCTTGAGAGAAAGACGGGAGCGAGGGCTCTTAGGGCAATCATAGAGGAATTTATGTTAGATATAATGTATGAAATACCTAAGGATAATAATATAGGTAAAGTTATAATTACCAGGGATTATATAGAGGGCAAGGGGAGTCCGATAATAGAATTAAGAGTGTGATGGAGGTGTTTATGGGAGATATAAGTACTAAGAAAATACATATTTCGGAAGCATTTAGAACGAGTGTAATAGCCGTTGACAACTATAGCAGTGCGGATTTTTCCGGAAAACTATATAATCCGTTTTATACTCAATGTGTTCAGATAAGAAGTTTTCAACAGCTTATAAAGGAATTGGATTCACTTATGGATGAAATAGGCTGCCCTATGAGCGGAATGGAAAAAAGGAGTTTTACAAAATATTCACATCCGGATTCAAGAACCTTATTTCTTACAGATAAAGACCATGCTTCTAAGGGGAAGATGGCAACATTTGCCATAAGAATACAATATAGAAATAATGCCAGTTGGCAGGGGACAGTCAAATGGCTTGAAGGAGATGCTGAGGAATATTTTAGGAGTGTGCTTGAACTTTTTTGGCTGATTGACAGTGCACTGAGTACTGAATGCAGTGGGCGTTATGAGGATATTTCGAATTAGAAGAAGTATCTTGCAAATAAGATATTACTGTGTTATAATGATAGAGTTGTTTATATTAGATAGATTGGCAAAATCCAATCAGATTAGTGAGGAAGGTGAATAATTATGAGAGAAGGAATCCATCCAGAGTATCATGAGTGTAAGGTAGTATGTAACTGCGGTAATGAATTTACTACAGGTTCAACAAAAGAATCTATCCATGTTGAAGTATGCTCAAAGTGTCATCCATTTTACACAGGACAGCAGAGAGCTGCATCAGCTCGTGGTGCTATTGATAAGTTCAATCGTAGATACGGAATCAAGCAGGACTAATACAGGAAAAGAGAGACTGTCGCAGGAAGACGAGAGCGTCAACATAGCAGAAAATGTTATGGAAAGACGGAATCACCGATGCGATGGTCTTATTTTTTTAGGAGGACTTTATGGGAGCTTTTGGGATGAGCGGACAGGCTGTTCTTGAAGGTGTATTGATGAAAAATGCAGATAAATATGCAGTAGCAGTCCGCAAACCTGATAACGACATTGAAGTGACAGTAGAGAGATTCAACAATGTTTCAAGAGGAAAAGGACTATTAGCAATGCCTTTTATAAGGGGGATTGCGGACTTTATAGAGGAATTATATTTAGGGATAAAAAACTTTTCTGCTCTTGGTAAGTTTTATGAAGAGCAGGAAGATGGAGGAAAAACTTCTGATAAAAACGGTAACTTACAGCTGCTTGTTGCAATATCATTAATCTCACTTGCGATAGGACTGTTCCTTGTTTTGCCATATGGAATTAATGCTGTTTTGGGGAGTTTTGTTGGGACAGGTTCATTAAGGATATTATTCGAGGGGATAATAAGATTAGTGCTGTTAATTTTATATGTAATCTTAATTTCCACATTTCCGGAAATTAAAAGGATGTATATGTATTTAGGAGCAGGACATAAGACTCTAAACTGTTTTGAGAAAGGAATTCCATTGACAGTTTCCAATGTTAGGAGGATGAGCAGACAGTACTATAGATGTGGTACCGTATTCATCTTTACAGTAATTTTGGTAAGCTTAATTTTATTTATGTTTGTAAGGGTTGAAAACAGCCTGATTAGAATTTTTGTAAGGCTGTGTATTGTGCCGTTAGTAGCAGCCCTTGTCTATGAAGGCAGGGAAATTTTGCTAAATGGCAGGAATATGGTTACAATTTTTCTTAACCTTCCGCTCTTATTGGTACATGGAATTGCTTCCGATGAACCGGGAGAAGAGATGATAGAAGTTGCCATAAAGGCGGCAGCAGTTCTTGACAGTAAACAGGTGGCTGAAACAGAACCACAAAAACAAAAACAAGTGACAGTTCAGGAAGATAAGTGGTATAAGAATAATAAACCTCTACTTGTTGAGACAGGCAGGAAGAGTGAGAAAGTCGTTGGCATGAAAACATCGTCAGAAGATGATGAAATAATGAATGCATTTAATCATTTTTTTAACAGTAAAAATAAAGGTAAAAGGAAATAATGGATGCTGAAAAACTTAGTTATAGAGAACTTATTAAAACAGGAACTGATAAACTGAAAGAAGCAAATATAGAAGAGGCGGAAACAGATACATGGTATTTGCTTGAAGCAGTTTCAGGACTTAGTAGAGCTGAGTATTTTTTGCGTTCTGAATATGAAGCGGATATTGATGAGGTAGAGGAATTCTTGAGGCTTATAGAGAGAAGGAGCAAGAGAATCCCTCTTTCTTATATACTTGGAAATAGAGATTTTATGGGATTTACCTTCAAGGTGAATGAGGATGTGCTGATACCGGAACAGGAGACTGAGCTTTTGGTCGAAGAAGTATTAAAATGCTGTGATGATAAAAGTGTACTGGATTTATGTACCGGCTCAGGCTGTATTGCTATTTCTATAAGTCTTTTGGGCAAACCGAGTAAAATAGTTGGACTGGATATTTCTAAGAGAGCTTTGGAGGTGGCAAAGGAAAATGCTCTGCTCCTGAAAGCCTCTGCTGTGGATTTTTTACAGAGTGATTTGTTTGATAAGATAAATGAAAAATTTGATATCATAGTTTCTAATCCACCATATATAGAAACAGATGTAATTGAGAAACTGCAGCCTGAAGTTCGTGATTATATTCCAAGGCTGGCACTGGACGGTGATAAAGACGGATTGAAATTTTATAGAAAAATTTCTGAATCCGCTCCTAAATATTTAAATAAAAATGCTGTAATTTTCTATGAAATAGGATATAATCAAGGCGGTGAAGTTTCTGATATTTTATATGGCAATGGGTTTACGGATATTAGGATAATTAAGGACTACTCAGGTTTAGACAGGATAGTTATGGCGAATTTTAAGGGATGAAAATAGGAGGATGCCATGAGGTATAGGATTGAAAGAGATTCTATGGGAGAAGTAAATGTTCCTGAAAAAGCTTTGTGGGGAGCACAGACAGAACTAATATGTTTTTCGGGTAAAAAAAGGGTGAAGGATGCAGTGGCAAAAGCCACAGTTAAGGCAGCAAAAAAGACAGGTGTAACCGTAATGTAACAGTTTTAGTGTACAATAAGTATTGGTTTCGTAGTAAGGTAAGATAACTATGTTATTATTTTAACAATTAGGAAGGAAAATAGATGTTTGAGAGTATTGAAACGCTCGCAGGAAGATATAAAGAAATAACTGATGAGCTTGCTTCAGGGATGGCAGCTTCTGATCCGAATAAGTTTAGAAGTCTTATGAAGGAGCAGGCAGACCTTCAGCCCATAGTTGAAAAGTATAAAGAATATAAGGCTAATAATGAGCAGATTGAAGACTGTCTTAGAATGATAGCAGAAGAAAGTGATCCTGAGATGAAGGAGCTTGCAAGGGAAGAACTTGCAGAGGCAAAGGCGGCTGTGCCTGTTTTTGAACAGGAGCTGAAGGTGCTTTTGATTCCAAAAGATAAAAATGATGATAAGAATGTTATAGTTGAAATAAGAGCAGGTACAGGCGGAGATGAGGCGGCTATATTTGCTTCAGAGCTTTATCGCATGTATTGTAAATATGCAGAAAATAATCGCTGGAAACCTGAGATTTTGAGCTTTAATGAAAATGGGCTGGGAGGCTTTAAGGAAGTGACCTTTCTTATAAATGGAAAGGGAGCATTTTCAAAGCTCAAATATGAGAGCGGAACCCACAGGGTACAGAGAGTTCCTGTAACAGAATCTAATGGGAAATTACAGACTTCTGCTGCCACGGTAGCTATTTTACCTGAGGCAGAGGAAGTAGATGTTACCATAGACCCTAATGATATTAAGTTTGATGTGTTTCGGGCTTCAGGAAATGGAGGACAGTGTGTAAATACTACTGATTCAGCTGTAAGGCTTACGCACATACCGACGGGGATAGTTATTTCATGTCAGGATGAGAAGTCGCAGCTTAAGAATAAGGATAAGGCCATGAAGGTACTTCGTTCTAGGCTATATGAACTTGAGTGTGAAAAGGCACATGCTGCAGAAGCTGCTGATAGAAAGAGTCAGGTAGGAAGTGGAGATCGTTCTGAAAAAATCCGTACTTATAATTTTCCTCAAGGAAGGGTGACAGACCATAGAATCAAGTTTACTACACATAATATAGATGGAGTTATGGGAGGAGATTTAACGGAAATAATTGAAAATCTAATAGTTGCAGACCAGACTGAGAAACTTGCGGCCATGGGCGAAATGTAAATTTTTAATAAAAAGCTTAAGGGAGTAAGGTTGTTATGAGTAAAGAAGGACTGAATTTAAAAGATACTTCCCCTATTACTGAGTATTTAGGCAAACTATTGTGGGATTCATTGACTGATGGTTCAAATATCAATATTGATGATTTGATGAAATTTTTAGGTGAAATCTGTCGCTGTGAAAGAACATATGTTTTTGAAATAGACTACGGTAATGGGACGATAAGCAATACATATGAATGGTGTGCTGACGGAATAATTCCTCAGCAGGAATTACTTCAGAATGAGAGCATTTCAGTAGTAGATTATTGGATTGAGATGTTTAAACAAAAAAAGCCTATAATAATACCGGATGTAGAGACAATAAAGGCTGAATATCCGCAAATGTATGCTACACTGAAACCTCAGGATATACATTCACTTATATCAGTACCGATCTATCTTCATAAAAAACTGGTGGGATTTTTAGGAATAGATAATCCTGAAAGCTTATGGGAAGAAGAACTAATATCGCTCCTGTATAGGATAGGTGCACTTTTTTCGTATGTTATAAGACATAGAAACCTTGAGGAGAGAGTGGAATATGATAAGTATCATGACCCTCTTACTCTGGCACTTAATAAAAAAGCACTGGAACTTGATTTTAAGAAAAGTGAAGTTTGGAAACAGTTGGGAATAGTTTACTGCGATCTTTCTGAACTTAAAACTACCAATGATGAGCATGGTTTTGAAGAAGGCGATGTAATGATATGTCGCTGTAATGACTTTTTAAAAGAAATTTTTAATACTTACAGCATTTACAGAATAGCAGGAGAAAGATTTGTAGTTGTATGTGTGGATATAAACAGTGCATATTTTGAAGAACTTATATCGCAGTTTGAGGGTGAAATCAATAAGAGAAAATATAGAATGGTGTTTGGTTCATATTGGACAAATGAGTTTCCGCTCAATCCATACGAGGCTTTGGCTGAGGCTGAGAGTATATTACGTAAAAATAAAGCAATATATTTTAGTAAGCCTGATCCTCGCTCAGGTAAAATCCGCGACAGGAGGGCAGGTGGAAGTGATAATTTCTTAGATAACTTTAATGATACACACACCAGTTTGCTTTACCGCTTTATAGAAAATAATTACTTCAGTTTGGATGTATTCTTCAAGTCAATGGCAATGGGTGAGAACTATCCATATTTTGGAGATTTGCAAAAAGATGCATGGTATCTTTCGGATAGTATGAAGGAGAACTGGGGTTTTGAAAACAATGTAGTACATGACCTTTTGAACAGATGGAAGAAGTTTATCCCGTATAAAGAAGACTTAGAACTTTATGAAAATGATATAGAAGAGCTGCTTAAGCTTAAGAAAAATGTACATGACCTTATATACAGGGTTGTGGATAAGAGCGGAGAAGAATTTTGGATTCGCTGTTTCGGTTACATAAAGTGGGACGATGCAGGTGAAAAACCGTTATTTTTCTGCGGTCATGTATCCAGACTAAATCATGCCTTTGATACCGACCCTATAACAAACTTCCCTAGAGAAAAGGCGGCAATGCGTGATATAAGTACTATCTTTTATAACAAGAAAAAGGCTTTCTTCTTATGTTTTCGCCTGAATGGATTTGGAGAGATAAATGAGATAAGAGGCAGAAATATAGGAAACAACTTGTTAAAAGATATAGCTACAGGTCTTTTAAAGAATTTTGATAGTAACATACAGTTTTATAGGCTTGATGGATTACGTTTCCTACTTATGGTTTCTGAAAAATGTGAAAAGGGAGCGAAGGAAATATCTAAAGAGATAAAGAAAATAATAGGTGATTTATATTCTGAATATAACCTCCCTATCCGCTATCCATGTGGAGTAGGAATCTTAGGAGAATTAGACTCAAATATGTCGGTAATTGAGATAATGACAGATGTTAGCAGCGTGTTAGACATAGCTAAAAATAAGCCTGAAATAGATATAATATATTCGGAGCAGACTTTAAGTGATCATCGTGAACAGAAACAGATGGTGCTTGAAATAGGCAGGGATGTTGCCAATAATATGAATAATTTTAGGGTAGTTATGCAGCCTATAGTTTCGTCTAAAACCCATCAAATAGTGGGAGGAGAGATGTTACTTCGCTGGAAGTATCTTGGACAAAATATTTCGCCAATGATATTTGTGCCTATACTTGAAAAGAATAATCTGATGCCTACTGTAGGTAAGTGGATATTCAAGCAAGCTGCTAAACTTTGTAAGAGGATAAATTCATATCTTCCTGATTTTTACTTAGACTTTAATGTGAGCTATTATCAGATAAAAGATGAAACCTTACTTCCTTATATGGAGAAAATACTTAAAGACTATGGTATAGATGGAAACAGGTTGGTAATGGAACTTACAGAAACACATTACAATGATGACCCTGTAAAGCTTTTGGAATTTGTTGAAAGCTGTAAGAGAATGAATATAAGGATGGCACTTGATGACTTTGGTGTGGGATATTCTTCTTTAGAAATGTTGCTTAAATATCCGGCAGATATTGTTAAGCTGGATCGTAGCATTATGAAGAAAATGTCGGATTCATCGGACAGCAAGATATTTATGGAAACTATAGTTTCTGCTTGCCATAACTTTGATAAGCTGGTTTGTGTAGAAGGAGTTGAAACAGAAGCAGAGCTTAAGATAGTTACTGAGGCAGGATGTGATACAATTCAAGGTTTCTATTTCTATAAACCATTAGAAATACAGGATGTATATAATAGTTTGGTAAATTTGGATAAATAAAAGATTAAGGCTGGCGGGTAAATAATGTACTTGCCAGCCTGTTTGTATATCACAATAAAAATAAACCACCGGCTATGCCGGTGAGTTCCCAAATAGCTTTAGCTTCAAGAAAAGACCTCCTGTGGTATAATAAGTACAGGTTTGGCGACCGCACAACAATAATACCGATAGTGTCAACTAAAATATGAAAAAATATTAGTAAGAAAAAAGCACTTTCACACCTTTAAAACTGTAGATATTTTAGGCTGTGTTAGCAGTACGCCACCCTTGACGGCACAACAAGAACTGCTGGAAGGTCGTTACCGACGGCGAAGATGATGAGAACAGTTAGTACTTCTCCGTCGCTTACAGCAGTGTAGCAGTTCTTTTATGAGCCATCAAGGGCAAGCCGCTTGCGCGGTGGCTGTTTTCTTACCTCTGGCTCAGAATCTAAGAACAGTTAGAGCCTTTGGCCTGTTGCATTTTTAATATTCGTTGTTGCCCTAGGAATATTAGTAGTTGCCATTTACCAGGCATGTTAGAAGAACCTTGGAGTTTGTCTACAAGGAATAAGATCATTCCACTTCCAGTCCTGTTCGTAGGATATGATTCTAGGGAGTTCATCAACCTTAAATTTTTGGTACTTCGGAGAGTGAGAATCATCGAAAGCCCACTGCTTGAGTGGAATATATCTACAAATGAAATTAAAAAGTTGGCCAATTATTTTATATTGGTATTGAATGATTTGAAGTAAATAAAGTATAATGTTCATGAGCAATTAACTCCTTTTTGGTTATGTTGGTTTGGCGATTAACATTATACCTTAAAAAGGGGGGAATTGCTTTTTTATTTGCAAAACCCCTGAAAATAAAGATTTTATAAGAAAACAAAGGGTGTCTTTTGACACTACCAATAACTGTAGCGAAGAACAATATATGTGAAAATGAAGTGTGCGTACTTTCTGATAAAGATATACTTGATAGGCATTATTTAAATAAGTTAGAGTTAGAGCTTTGCAGGTGCGTGCATTCTCATCTATTTCTTTTTTAATCAGATACCACGCAAGTGTAGTAAAGATAGACAAAAGTTTAGTTAAGAAAGCATTAAATCAGAACAAAATAAGAAATTTTTAGAAGGCATAATGAGTGCTTGTAAGAATTTTGGATTGCTTATCTGTGTGGAAGGTGTAGAAATAGAGGAGGAATTAGCATTAGTTAGGGAATTAAGATGTGATTATGTTCAAGGCTTTTATTTTTTTAAGCCAATGGAACTGTACGATTTTAGTGATCTGTTAATGCATACTTATGCTAAAGATTTAAAGCTATAATACGCTTGATAAAATTAAAGGATTTTCCGAATGATACTTTTTACGAAAGACAACAATGAGGTTATAAAATTTATTTAATAGACTAACAAACACGTGGAGGTGAGTAGTGGTGGGGTGTATAGCGGCAACTTCGCATAATTGTATGTTATCATCTAAAGAAAATCTCTAAAGCAAAGGAAAAATCTTTGTTTTAGAGATTTTTGTTATTTTTTGAACCAGTCTTTCATTGTTTGAAATACCTTGACTAATTCTTCTTCTGTTATGATATATGGCACCATTGAATACATATATTTAAGGAATGGGCGAGAGAATACACCTTTTTTGTAGGCGAAGTCTTGGTAGCCTTGCAAATCTTTGGTATCAAACACTTCTATGCAGGTGCAGCCTCCCATTATCCTTATTTCTTTTATTCTTTCGTCCGTGAAGTCTTTTAGCTCTCTTTTTGAGATTTCTTCGATTTTTTTGATTTTTGATATATAGTCATTTTTTTCAAATAGCTCGATAGATTTAAGTGCGACTGTGCAAGCTAAAGCATTTGCCATAAAGGTCGGACCGTGCATCAGAGCACGGTCTTTGCTGTTGTCATAAAAGGCATCAAAGACTTTTTTGCTTGATACTGTTACTGCGTGACCTATATAGCCTGCTACGAGTGATTTACCAAGGACTATGATGTCCGGCTGAACTAAGTCTGCTACAAATCTGTTGCCTGTTCTTCCGAAGCCTGTTGCGACTTCGTCAAAGATTAGCAGCACTTTGTATTTGTCACAAAGCTGTCTTGCTCGCTTTAAAAATGATATGTCATACATTTGCATACCGCCTGCCCCTTGAAGTAGTGGCTCGACTATGAAGCAGTTTAGCTTTAGATGATATTTTTCAAAGGCTTTATCTAAAGCGTCTATGTCGGTTGGTATGTGAATGACATTTTGGCTTTTTCCATAGGCTTTTAGCACAAAATGGTAGTCTTCATCATCACCGACCTCCATTGCTTTGAAGGTGTCTCCATGGTAGGCTTTTTCAAGGGCTAATACCATTGTTCTTTCTTTTTGACCTTGGTTCATATAGTATTGAAGTGCCATTTTTAGAGCAACTTCTACTGCTACGCTACCGGAGTCTGAGAAGAAGCAATAGTCTAAGTCTCCCGGCAATATTTCTTTTAGTTTTTCGGCAAGCTTTTCTGCCGGTTCGTGTGTTAGTCCTCCTAACATTACGTGGGCAAATTTGTCAAGCTGGTTTCTGATAGCATCATTTATTTCTTGGTTGTTGTATCCGTGAATAGTGCTCCACCAAGAGGAAACGGAGTCTATCATTTTGTTATCTTCTGTGTATAGGTACACACCTTCTGCCTTTATGATTTTGTAGGGCTTTTTCATAGTTTTCATTTGTTCGTATGGATACCAAAGCATATCAATTATCCTCCAATTACTCACATTATTTTATATTGAATTTACTTTTTACTAAAACCTTATTATTTTTTTTAGCATAGTATAGATTAAGTGAAACAATATAAATTTTCTTATTTTTAAATTTTTATAATAATAGCTTATTTTTATTCGTATAGAGCTTTTAATTTTTCTATTGGGATATCTATATCGGTGTCGCCCTTTTTTACGAGGGCTATTACAGGTAGACTTGTGAGGTGTTTGCACATAAACAGGTTGTCTTGGTGCAAAATGTTGTCCTGCTCAAAGTTGTTGAAGATAATTCCGTTTATTTTAAAGCCCTCTTTTTGCATATAATAGGCTGTCAAGCCGACATAGTTGATGGTGCCAAGTCCTGCGTCTGCAACTATTATTGAGGGGAAGTTTCCTTGTTTTATGAAGTCTGTGAGTGATAGCTCACCTTCATCAAATTTAAGTGGGCATAAGATGCCACCTGAACCCTCTGCTGTTATGTAGTCGTAGTTTGTCAGTAAGCGGGTAAGATGCTGCATAACAACTTTGATATCAACAGGATTACCTTCTAATCTTGAAGCTAAATGTGGTGAGACTGCTGCTTCATAAACATAGGGACACATCGTTTGTAGGCTTTGGTCTATTTGTGAAATGTCTTTTACGAATTTTGCATCACCCGGTATAAGCTCTCCGTTTTTTGCTTTGATGTTACCACTCATTGCAGCTTTGTAGTAGGCTGCTTTTTCTTTGTTTTGATTAAGTTTTTTTAAGATTAAGGCTGAAACGTAGGTTTTGCCTACGTCTGTACCTGTACCCGTTATAAATAGCTTTTTTCCCATTTTATCCTCTTTTTTATATATTTTTTAATCTTTTTCGAAAAAACCTATTTCATAGTTTAGAGCTGTGAGCATTTGGATATCTTTTTTTACTGTGATGCCTACTGTTGTAAGCATATCGCCTGAAATGGCTGCGTTTGCTCCTGAACTGAAGCAAGCTTCGCCCTTGTCCTCAAGAAGTCCTCTGCCTCCTGCCAATCTTATCGAGGCGTCCGGCAATATAAATCTGTAGGTGGCTACGATCCTTTGCATATCTTCTTTTGTCAGTCTTTGGTTGTGTCCCAAAGGTGTGCCATTTATTGGATTTAGCATATTGATAGGCACGCTTTTTATGCCGAGCTCTTTTAGGCTAAATGCCATATCTATTCGGTCTTGTTTGGTTTCGCCAAGACCCATTATCCCTCCGCTACATACAGATAACCCTGCTGCTTTGGCTGCTTTGATTGATTTGATTTTGTCTTCAAAGGTGTGGGTGGTACAGATGTTTGGAAAGTTGTTTTTTGAGGTTTCTAAATTGTTATGCACTCTTGAAGCTCCTGCTTTTTTAATTTTTTTAAATTGTTCTTCGTCTAAAAGTCCGAAGGATACGCAAACTGATATGCCGACTTCGTCTTTTATTCTTTTTATGGCAATGCACATTTCGTCAACCTCTTTGTTTGAAAGTTTTTTGCCTGAGGTTACTATGGAATATCTAAGAACGCCTTGCTTGTGGTTTATTTTGGCTTGGCGTATGATTTCTTGTGCTGATAGGAGGGGATATTTTTGAATTTGTGTGCAGCTTTTCGCAGATTGGGCACAAAATTTACAGTTTTCGGAGCAGTTGCCGCTCTTTGCGTTTATTATAGTGCAAAGGTCGAATTTGTTTGAGCAAAATTTTTCTCTTATTCTGTTGGCATATTTTTGGAGCTGGTTTAAGTCTTGGTCGTAGATATACAAGGCTTCTTCTTTGGTGATTTCTTTTCGGTCAAGCACTTTTTTAGCTATGTCTTTGACATTTAAATTAGTTTTCATTTTTTTATCCATTTTTCTATCTTGTATATGGTGTTATTAGCCTTTTAAGCCTTTATAAAGATGGAAGTCTTTTTGCATAATAGGAATGAGTCTTTTGGCTAAATTTGCTGCTAAAAAGCACAAGGCTATGTCTCCGGGAACTGCTAAAAAGAAGCCATATAGAAGAACTGTCCAAGCACTGATGGCTCTACCAAGGTAGAGGTTGCTTATTAGGTAGAGGTAGACTGTTCCAAAAGCGTACACGATGGCAAGTCCGACAAAGTTTGCAACTAAAAGTCTTTTGTAGCTTGGAGCAGATTTTTTGTTTGCTATAAGCCCTGTGACGTAAGCACCTACTGCAAAACCGATAAGATATCCAAAGCTTGTGTTGAAGATATATCCTAACCCTCCACCTTCTGTAAATACAGGAAAGCCTATCAAACCCATCAGAACGTAAATGCTAACTGTGATGCCGCCTAATTTTGCTCCAAGTAGCAGACCGGCAAGCATAGTAAATAGCAGCTGTAAGGTGAATGGAACCACAGGCACCGGCACTTTGATAAAAGCACCTGCGGTTATTAGAGCAACGAATAGGGCACAATAGGTTAAGTTTTTAATGTTTTTAATGTTTTTCATATAATCTCTCTTTCGGATATTAAATTTTATTAAGTTTTAAGCTGATTTCTCCAGAAGAAAGAATCTCTTGCTTTCCGTCAAGGTATGTGACTTGCAAGTGGCAGTTGTTGTCTAAATTTCTCACGAAGGCTTGGAGTTTTTCTTTTCCTTTGATTACAAATATCTCCTTGCCTATGACAAAACATTTCTTTCTATATTTTTCAACATAGCTGTCAATATTTTCTGATTTATAGTATTTGAAAAATCTTTCCAAAAAACCTGCTATAAGTCTATTTTTTGAGTCCGCTTTAGATTTTTTGAAAATTGCTCCTGCAATATCTTTTATTTCTTTTGGAAATCCGTTTTGTGGCTCGTAGACATTGACTCCAAGACCTAAGATTATGTATTCTATATTTCGGCTTTCTAAGTCTAAAGAGATTTCTGTCAAAATCCCACACACTTTTTTGTGGTTAACAAATATGTCATTGACCCATTTTATGGCAGCTTTTTTATTTGAAACTTTTTCTATTGCTTCGCTCATAGCTAAGGCTGCAATGGTTGTGACTTTTGAAACTTTGTTTTTTTCTTCTTCGGTCGGTCTTAATAAAAGGCTCATATAGATACCTGTGTCTTTGGGAGAGAAAAAGCTTTTGCCGGCTCGCCCTCTACCTGCTGTTTGTTCGCCTGCAATGATTACTCTACCTTCCTTTGCTCCGTTGATTGCCTTTTCTTTGAAGAAGGAGTTGGTGGAGGTTACGCTTTGCAAAACGGTTAGCTCTAATTGGCTTTTGTTTGTTTCGCTTAGATATTTTTGTATGCCTTGATTAGAGATGATGTCGGTGTTTTTTGCAAGGCAGTAACCTTTGTTTGTTGCTGCACAAATATCATATCCTTCGCTCTGCAAGGCTTTGACTGCTTTCCATACAGATGTTCTTGAAACTGACAGTGCACTGCCTATGTCTTCACCGGAAAAATAGATTCCTCTATTTTCTTCAAGCAATTTCAATAAATTTTCTTTTGTTGCCATATATTCTCCTTTATACTCTAATAAAATAACACAAAAAGTGAATATTGTCAACCTAAAAATCAAATAAGGATAACAATTATTGGTGTTATATCATAATCACATTTGTCAACGCAAGTGTAGTAAAGATAGACAAGAGCTTAGTAAAAGAAAGCATTAAATCAGAACAAAATAAGAAATTCTTAGAAGGCATAATGAGTGCTTGTAAGAATTTTGGATTGCTTATCTGTGTGGAAGGTGTAGAAAGAGAGGAGGAATTAGCATTAGTTAGGGAATTAAGATGTGATTATGTTCAAGGCTTGGGCTGCCTTATATGGAAGTGAGCAGGGGAAGTCTTCCACTAACTGGTACACCATTAACCGCGGGTAGAAAGGCATTAAGGAAATTTATACTTGGTAACTAAATAGAAAATATCTGTTCAGCATACAACCTGGGCTTGTTTGTGGTACAAAAAAATAAAAAAACAATGATAAAAGAAAAAGGTAAGGAAATTTGCCAACGAGTACTTGACACAAATAATTTAGAATTGAAACTTGCAAATGATAGCGAGAGGGTAACAGCTGAAACAGATGACCTTGTAAGACAGACTATTGAAGCTGTAGAAGTCGGCTTAGGACTTTCATCCGGAATGGTGGATTCTATTATGGAAGTTGGTGAAAAGGCAGGCATGAGTGTAGGGATTATGGAAAGTGTAATTCAGGAAGTGGCAGTTCAGTCTGAAAGAATCAATAAAATTACAAAGGGTGTAAATAAGATTTCAGAGTCAGCTCAGAATAATGCTGCTACAGCTGAAGAAACAGCAGCATCCAGTGAAGAACAGAGTGCACAGTCAGATACCCTTACGGAGCTAGTAGGAAGATTTAGATTAAAATAAACAATTTATTATAATGAAGAGATAGAGTAATTAGGTTTAAGTTAAACCGGTTACTCTATTTTTTTGTTTAAATATTTAGTTTTACAATTGTAATCAGTATTTGGTACAGAAAGATTGTTTAAAAAAATTTTTGCAAATGGGTTGCAAATTTTAAAAATAGTGATATAATTGCGAATGGGTTGCAAATCATTAAATTGTTATGTAATGAAAGGTGAAATGATGAAGATTAAAAGAAGGCTATTATCTATACTTTGTGGGTTATTAATTATCAGTTTGGGTATATTGACTCCGGTCTATGCGGATGGAGAAAGTAATAATGCTAAAACGGAAACCACAGTCTTTAAGAAAAAGGCTGCAAAAGAAAAGAAGAAAGTAAAAAATAAGGAAAATAAGGAAAATAAGAAAAATAAGAAAAATAAGAAAAATAAGAAAACAAAGAATAAGAAAGTTAGAAAAATAAGGAATAAAAAAAAGAAGAATAATAAAAAAGACAAAAATAAGAAAAATAAAAATGAGAAAGATAATAAAAACATAGCGGATATGAATGAGGCGAAAAACAAAGAAACCAACCAAGATGAAAAGAATATTAATATAACAGAGAAACAAGAAACTGAAAAACTTCCTGCAACAGATGAATATAGACCTGAATTATATCAAAGTGTGGGTGAGGTGCCGGGTAGAAGTACAGGAGAATGGAGTTATTATCCTAATATAACAAGTGAAGAAAGACCATCAACGGACTATGTACTTTTATGTGAGCAGACAGACAAGAGAGGTAAACTTAAGTTTAAGGCAGGAGAGAGCATTGCTTTGCCGGAAAAGGGTCATGTCGGGCTTAAACTAACAGGAGAGAACACAGGAAAAGAGTTTGAAGTAGTGTGGACCGGTAGCTCTATGGAATTAGTAAAAAAAGGAGTTAAGGGAAGTTATACATTGACTGTTCAGGTAAAAGAAAATGTTGTGATTGGAGAAAAAGATTACGGCAGAGTAAAATTTGCAGTAGATATAATAGTAGAGTAAGTGAGGATGAGGTAAATGATTAAGAAGAGAAGATTGTTAGCAGCTATCTTAACTGCTGCGTTAAGCATATCAAGCCTTAGTTATAGAGAGAGTGTAAAAGCAGAAACTGTATTATCAGAAAATGTAGATGCTAATTTGAAAAATGAAGACTTTTCTAAGGAAGAAGATAAGAAGGTAAGGGTAATTGTACAGCTTGAAAAAGATTCCATAATAGATGCAGCGAATGAGAGAAATGTAGATTATTCAGCACTTAGTGAGAGCTTTATAGAGGAGAAGAAAAGAGAGCTTATATCAGAACAAAATGAAGTTGTTAAAGAAATAAAAAAAAGTGATATAGATGCAGACATATCAGAAATAAGAAATTATGATACCCTTTTAAATGGAATTGCTCTTAGTGTTAAAGCAAAGGATATAGATAAGCTTGATGAAGTAAGAGGAGTAAAAAATGTTTATATTTCTGAGGAATTTGAAAGACCTCTGCTTTCTAATTCAGATGAGATGACAGGCTCAGGTTTTGCAAATAACTTAGGATACAAGGGTGAAGGTACTGTAGTTGCAGTCATAGATTCGGGTATAGATTATAATCACAAGGCATTTAAGTTAGACGATGAAAAGACTGCTAAACTCTCTGAAACAGAGGTGAACAGGCTTATAGCAGAAAAGGGATTGAGTGGAAGGTATTATACAACTAAAATTCCTTATGGCTACAATTATTATGATTTTAATACAAATCTCTATGACAGCTATGGAGTGATGCATGGAATGCATGTATCGGGTATAGTGGGTGCAAATGATAATGAAAAAAATATTTACGGAGTAGCACCGAATGCACAGATACTTGCCCTAAAGGTATTCTCGGATGACTTACAATATCCTACTACTTTTACGGACATATGGCTAAAGGCTATGGACGATGCCATAGAACTCGGAGCTGATGTGGTAAATATGAGCCTTGGTTCTTCGGCGGGATTTTCGGTAGAGGGAGAGAAGTATCCTGAGATAGAAATGTTTGAAAAGGCAAGAAAAGCCGGAGTTGTGGTGGCTGTGGCAGCGGGCAATGACGGTAGTATAACTGATGGCAACACTTATGGAGTTAAGCCTCTTGCAGGTAATTACGATACGGCACTAATAGCAAACCCTGCCCTTGATGAGGGTTCATTTGCAGTAGCCTCTATGGATAATTTAAAAAGATATTCTAATTCAATAAGCTGGATGGAGAATGGGAAAGAAGTTATAGCTCAGGCAGATGTAACTCCCGGAAATAATGCTCCGACAGATAAAATTACCGGTTTATGGGTGGATGTTTCCGATGGTAAAGAAGATGATGTTTATACACAGGGTAAGATTAAAGGCAACTTGGCTGTAATGGAGCTGATTTCAGATGCGGCTAAGAAAAAATACTTTATAGCAAAGCTTAAGAAGGTGGCTGAGCTTGAGCCGAAGGCAATAGTTTTTTATAATCCTGAATCAGATCCTGAGAGGATGGGTGGAAGGATAAGTCTTGGAGAGGATGCAGGCGATATAACTGTAGCAAGGATTAAAAGAAGTACTTATAATGCTTTAAAAGAAGCAAGTATGAAGAGTATGAGGTTTGAGTTTAATATTAATATGGAAGAAATACCTTTTAATCATCCGACAGCAGGCAGATTATCTTACTTTTCTTCTTGGGGGCCTACTCCGGATCTTAGGATAAAGCCTGAAATTACTGCACCCGGAGGAGGTATTTATTCTACAGCAGAAGATGATAAGTATCAGAATATGTCGGGCACTTCTATGGCATCACCGCAGGTTGCGGGAGCGAGTGCTGTAATAAAACAGTATTTAAAAAGCAAAAATATTCAGATAGGGAATACGGCAGATTTTATAAAACTTTTACTTATGAATACGGCAAAGCCTGTAGAATATCAAAATGGTACTCCATATTTTGTGAGACAGCAGGGAAGTGGAGCATTAGATCTTAAAAATGCACTTAATACTACTGTAGTAGTGAGGGCTGAAGGTACAAATGATAATAATGCGGATGGAAAACTTGAAATAAAAGAAGTAGCAGAAGCAAAATTTAAGGCAAAACTTACTCTTGAAAACTTTGGAGATGTAGAGAAGACATATACAATTCACACAAAGACTGTATATGACCCTACCATAAATGGATATAAGACTGAAAAACCTGTACTGGTGGGAAATGGGCAGAGTTTTGAAGGGAATGAAGTTACAGTAGCTGCCAATTCTACAAAAGAGATAGATCTTGACTTTGATTACACTAAAGATTATGAGATTGAAAAAAATAATTATATTGAGGGCTTTATAGAGCTTAAAAATAAAAATGAGGCTGAGAACACTCTTAGTATTCCTTTTCTTGGTTTTTATGGAGACTGGGAAAGCGGAAAGGCGATAGATGCTTTTAGTGTAAAGGAAGTCGGTGAGGAAAAAAGAGGAGTACAGTTTTATGTAAATAAAGAAGCAGATTCTGCTTCATCTATGTTTATGACAAGTGCTACACTAAGACTCCCTATTGTAGATGATACACTGTATTTTTCGCCATCCGGCACCTACCATAGAGATGTGGCAGTAAGACTTGCACCGCTTAGAAATATGGAAGAAATTGAGTATTCCATTTTAGACGGTGATACAGGAAAAGTGCTGAGGAACATAGGTAAATCTCTAAAAGTTAGAAAACTGAACAACTTAAGAAGAAACAGAAGTTTTAATATAATGCCTGATTCGTGGTGGGATGGAAGAATAGATGGCAAGATTGCCTCAGAAAATGTAAACTATGTATATCAAATAAAAGCAAAGTTAAATAGCGGCAATGCAGGGGGAGGAAATACAGAACAGATTTATAAATACCCTATTAGAGTAGATAATACAGCACCTCTCGTAAGCGATAATATAGAAGTAAAAAGTGTAGAGGGAAAAACAAGGCTTAAGCAAGTTAAATTTACGGTAAAAGATACAGGAAGCGGTATAGAGCAGATTTACCTTAATTCTATGAAATTTGCCGAATCAGAAAATAAGAATAAGGGGAATGGATCTGCCTTGCCACCGGGAATAAGTCTTGATCCGCCTCGTAAGAAAAAGCCGTTAGCAGTAGAAGATGAAACTAAATCGGATTCTAGAACAAAACCTCAGATAAATGGGCTTAGTGAGGAAGATTTAAAGCTTGGGAAGCCTAAGTTTGGCAAATATCTGATGTTTCATTTTGTAGATGAAGAAGAAAAAGACGGTAAAGTACTCCCTAAGATAGAAAATGGGAAACTTATCATAACTGAGGACATGATTCCCGGCAATCCTACAGACAGTGCCAGAATATATGTAAACAGGAATGGATACAGAGAAGGGGAAATAGAAGTAAATACCTATTATCTTGCGGATGCCTCACATATTTATATTACAGTTAAGGATTATCTCAGTAATCAGAACAGTACAAGTGTGAGAACCGGAGAAGATAAGAGCTATGTGTCGGTAGGATTCTTAAACTTTGATAATTCGATGAAGGATAAAAAGGTGGCAACTTATGCTGACGGAAAACTGATGACAGAGCCTGCTTATAATACCTTAAATGATAAAGTTGATTTCAAACTTGTTATGCCTGATGATAGTTATCATATAAGTATGCTTTATATAAGAGAAGGAAGTTCTATAAAATATCTTATTAGAGATGATGTAGTACAGCCTGAGATGAGGGAAGAGTTTAATTATTCTTATGACAGACCTAATAGAAGTCTTAATTTTACAATTAACAACTTGAAAACCGGTAGAGAGATTGTTACAGGTTTTAAGGAAGGGGCTATGCCTGAAGAAGTTGAGAGTAAAAATATAAAGGTGAGCTTTGATAAGGTCGGATTAGAAAAGTTTAGTAAAATGCAGTTAGATGGAAAAGATGTAGCTCTTGGGGAAGATAAAACTGTATATATAAAAAGCGGTAAATTAAAATTAAATATGATTTTTACTGATGAAGGTAAGAAGGCAGCTGTGACCGGAGTTATTCTTCATAAAAAGAATGGTGAAAAAATTATACTTGAGAAAAAAGCATATTTCGACCTTTTAGGTGGGGCAGAGGGGTATGATTATCCTAATAACCGTTATGCCTTAAATATATATGCTACGCTGGATGATGATACGGAACTTGAAGTTATCTATGAAGGAAGCACAACAGACAGGTTGAGCAGACCTTATGGAAATGATCTTGTTGATGACGGATATAATGGAACAAATAATACTAAAACCAAATATCCTGTAGTATTTTTAGAAAGTCCTGCACTCTTGGCGGTAATTCCTTCAAATAATGATAGGACGGTAAATATTGAGGGCTTCATAGGCAATGTGAAGAAGGATGATAAGGTTAAGACTATTGAGGTAAAGCTGGTAGATGAAAAAGGAAAAGCTATAAGCGATACAATAACTTTAAGCGGAAAAGACATAACTGCTATGGAAAAGAAGTATGCTTATGGCGGTGCTTCGCCTTATAGAGGCATAGGCTATACATTTTCAGCTGCTCTTCCTGTATCTGAGTTCTGTGTGAACATAAGGGTTGAGGCAGTTACAGAGAAGGGAGAGAAGGCAAGTATAGTAAGAAGAGCCTTCTACGACCTTAAAGACCCTGTGCTAACTTATGAAGTGATGAAAAGAGAACTTGACTCAGACAGCGTGACAATAAAGGTACATTCTGAGGATGATTCACTAAGGTTAAAACTGTATAATGGAGATTCTCTTATTGATATAGCTGATAAGACGCATAAGACCATGGCAGAGGGGGGAGTTGTACTAGATAAAGAAATAAAAATTCCTCTTAACTTGGGGCAGAATAAGATAAATATAAGGGCTGTAGATTTGACGAACTTTAAGGCGGAGAAAGAAATATATATTTATAGGACTAAATAATAAGGTTTATATTAGCTTAATATACACAATTAAATATCAAATCAAAGAAAACGGTATGTCTAATGAGGATGTACCGTTTCTTTATTCTTTGCAAAATGTTTAGATTATAGTATAATTTATTAAGATGAAGTGAGACAAAATTGGTTTGATGGGGGAGAAGGGTATGTATAAAGTTTTGTTTGCAGAAGATGAACTTTTAGTACGCATAGGACTTCAAAATGCTATCTCTTGGAGTGATTATTCGATGGAACTTGCAGGACAGGCAGATGATGGAGGAGAGGCATTTGAACTTTTTAAAAAGATAAAACCTGATGTGGTTATCACAGATATTAGAATGGATGTTATGGATGGTTATACTCTTATCAGGAATATAAGGGAAATAGATAAAGAATGTGCAATTATTGTGATTTCCTGCATAGATGATTTTGAGCTTATAAGAAAGCTTGTGCCTTTAAAGATAAATGGTTATGTATTAAAAGCAACTATAAACATGGAAGAGATAGATAAACTGCTTAGAGAAACAAAAGAATACCTCATAGGGATAGGAAGAAGCGGTGATGACAAGCCTGAAAAGGGGAAATTTTTAGAAAAAGGTCTGAAAAAATATTTGATGGGAGAGGGAAGTGAGCCTATCTGGAATGAGAATGAAAAAATGAAATTTCTTTGTAAATTTTCATTAAAAGAAGAAGATAGGGAAAAGATTAATAATGAGGCAGTAAAATTTATATATGAGCTTATTACTCACCAGTTTAAAGAAGGCGTTACCATACTGTTTGAGAAATTTGTTAACTTTTATACATTTCTTCCCAATGATAATGAAAATCTTGAAAAGAGAACAGGAAGGGTAAATGAACTGGTGGAAAGTTTTCTCGGTATAAAGCTTGGCTATACTCATAGTGTAAGACAAAATAAGGAAAAGCTTGCAGATTGGTTTATACGGCATGAAAGAGCCGGGGAAGATGTGAATAACTCATCAAATTGGGATAATTCGATTAAAACAGCTATAGCATATATTAATGAAAATCATGGTGAGCAGCTCAGTCTGTCAAGGGTGGCAAATGTAGCGGGTATATCACCGGCATATTTTTCAGCATTATTTAAAAAAGAGATAGGAAAAAATTATGTAGAATATTTAAATGAAGTAAGGTTGAAGGCAGTATTAAAAGAATTTAATGTAAGTGATGCAAAGATTTCATTCATTGCCGAAAAGCATGGATTCCCAAATCAGGAATATTTTTCACGATATTTTAAAAAGGTAATGGGAGTTTCTCCTGCAAAGTGGAGGAGGAAAAACAGTTGAATGGCAAAAATCCACAGAAAAAGGTAAATTGGAGAATAAAGGCTCTGCTATCCATACTTATATCTATTATAGTTATAGTTATTCTGCTTTTTAGTATAACATATCTCTATTTTGAAAATAAATTTGAAAATAATACTAAAAAGATTGCGGAGTCTACATTCAAGCAGGCAGATAAAGAACTTAAAAAAATGTTAAGTATAGTAGAGGGTGAAGTAAATAGATATGGGAGTCTAAGGCTGCCTTTTGAATACTTAAAAGATGAATATAAAAATGAGATAAGCAAAAAAATAGTATCTGTACAGATAATTAAGGATTTCGATGAGATGATGTCCTTAAATTCAAATATATACGCAGTTTCTTTAGTAAAAGGGGATGGTAGATTTCTTCTGTCTACCACAGACAAAAGAAGTAGAAGTGGAGAAATTGATATTAATGGCAGACTTAGTGAGGTTTTTAAAAAGGCTGCAGAAAGTTATCCGTATACTATATGGGTATCAAATTTTGAACTGGAAGGCTATGAAGGTAAGGATTTCAGTCCGGTAACAGACAGGCCTTCTTTTTTAGAAGTTAAGTTTTTAAATAATGGTTATAACAAAGAACAGGATACTTATCTTATAGCAAGTGTAGATGAAAAATCTATAAGAAAAACCTATGAGTCTGTAGTTTATAATGGAAGTGTCGCTCTCCTTGTAAATAATGACGGAATAGTTATATCAGAAACAGGAAAGGACAGGCTCGGAAAACAGTTTGAAATTAAAGATAATTTTCAGACCATAAAACATGAACTTAAAAATTTCAACTGGAAATTATACAATCTGATTCCAAAAGAAGCATATTTAAAAGAGACGAATGATATAAAAGAATTTGGCTTAGTTGTAGGAGCGGTAAGCTGTATTTTAATACTTATAGCGGGGATAATCTGGAGCAGGAGATATACTCGACCTATTCAGTATCATATGGATCAGATGAAGCTTGTGCAAGGAGAAAACTTTGATATTAAAAAACCTGAGCCCCAGGGTTGGGAAGAGCTTGATGAGTTAAATACAGAATTTTATCTGATGGCTAGGAAATTAAAGCAATACATATCAGAAATAAAGATAGTTGAAAGGGAAAAAACTAAGAAAGAACTTTTAGCTCTGCAATATCAGATGAATCCTCATTTTTTGCTTGGTTCTATAAATTCTATAAGGTGGATGGCCGCTATGACCAATAACAAGGTAACTGCCAATGCACTTGAAATCCTTGCCAAGATTTTAACACCAATTCTTAGAAATCCGGATTTTTTATGGAAATTGGAAGATGAACTTATTTTCTGCGAGAACTATGTTTCTATGATGAATATACGTTATGGCAATACAATGGAATATAAAGTCTTCTGTGATAATGCATTGCTGGCAGAAGATTTTCCAAGAATGATATTACAGCCAATGATAGAGAACTGTTTCATATATGGGAGTGATCCTCTTGAAAAAAGAGTAATAACAGTAAATATTAGAAAAGAAGATGTAATGAAGGTATCTATAAGTAACAGCGGAGTAAACATGGATAAAGCAAAACTTGCCGCTCTGAACGAGATGTTGAAAAACAATAGTGGTAACTCTGAACATATAGGACTTTCTAATGCAAAAAAGAGACTTAATATTTTATACAAAGATACCGGAGATATCTGGCTTGAACAAGACAGTGAAGGTACTTTGACAGTACAAATAAGATTCTGAAAATAAGTCAAATCACAGTAAAAAAAGACAAAAAAATCATGGTATAGAATAATAAAATGTAAGAAAATACAATGATTTATAAAAATAAAACAACATATCCTTGTAAAAAATGCTTATAATAAAACCATAAGCTATAAATAAAATAGTGAAAGTGAGGAGAACTTATGAAAGGTAAAAAGGTTTTATCATTATTATGTGCAGTAACTATGGCAGCAACACTGTTTTCCGGCTGTGGCGGCACAAAGACAGATTCAAAGAAATCAGGTTCTGCTGCAAATACAGCATCTAAGACAAGTACATCTGCAGCAAAAACATCAAGTACGGATTCTAATACAGGAGTGCCGGATACTTCACAACATATTGACATAACTATTGGAGGACTTAACCTTAAGGATTCTGAGGAGACAAATTGGCCTACTGATACTGTTGCTTTAATTGAGAAAAAGTTTAACTGCTCCATTAAGTTCAAGGGATATCAGAAAGACAGCTTAAACCTTGACTTATCAGGTGAAAATACTACAGATATTGTTCAGATTAACGAAGATAATATTGACGGTGTATTAAGAGGAAAGCACGCCGTAAATCTTGAAGATTACAAGGCTATTGCTCCTAATATCTTCACAGATGTACTCAGCTTTAGAAACAATGTAATGAAGAACTTCAAGAGTGATGATGCAAAGGGGCAGTATTTTGTAACACCTCATGTCACAACAGATAATGTTAAAGAGACCTTTGGAGCTATCCTTCCTTTTGGTTATGCTGTGAGATGGGATTTATATAAGGAAATAGGGACTCCGGCAATTACAAATGATGATGAGTACATAGCAGCATTAAAGAAAATGAAGGAAAAATATCCTAAGACAGAGTCAGGTGATGAGACTTATGCATACTCAATCTATAATGATGCTAAGTTACACGCTTACTTCCACAAGGGTTGCCTTTCAGAGGGATATGTTAACCTTGAGGGAGGACTTTATGTACAGAATGTAAAGACAAACGAACTTGTTTCAGATATTTATGATGTAGATGAAGGTGGTAAGGTTACTCCTTTCTGGGCAGGTGTCAAATTCTATAACAAGCTTTACAGAGAAGGACTCCTTGATCCTGATGCATTTATAACAAAGGGTGAGGATATTCAGGAGAAATATAGCAAGGGACAGTATCTTGGAGGACAGAATAACTGGCATTTTGGTGAATACAACAGCAATGAGAGAAAGAAGGATGCTAATACATTAAAAGAGTTCGTTTTACTTCCTTCGTATATGGGTTGGGCGAATGAGCCTAATAATGCAGGATGGAGTGGAAAGTACTATTTTGTTTCTTCACATTCACCTAATGTAGAGAGAGCTGTTATGGTACTTGATTATTTACAGAGTGCTGAAGTTTCCAGAGAGACCTGTTCAGGTACTGGAGAGAGATGGGAAGTTAAGGATGGTAAGGCTGTACTTAAAGATGATACTAAGACAATTAAGACAGATGGTGCAAGAACTGACGAGCTTAAGAAGTCAGGTATCGGTGAGAAGAATATGTACAACAGTATCGGATATGAAGATAATGCTGTGTTAGCAGATGGTGGAATGGTTAACCTCTTTTTAGCAGATGATATCCTTGTAGATACACTCACAGCAGCTGAAAAGGATATGTGTGAAACTCTTAATGTTACACTTCCGTCAGACCTTCTTAAGAATGGAATTGCTGCAGGAAAGAACATTGATATGAGAGATACAAAGTCTGCTATAAGAATGGTACTTCAGGCAGCTCCTAAAGATATTAACCGTATAGATGGAAATGTTGAAGAAATCACTGTTAAAGCACTTCCAAGTCTTGTAATGGCGAAGACTGATGCTGAATTTGATGCAGCTAAGGCAAAACTTATGGAAGACTTAAAGGCAGCCAATGTTGAAAAGTCAGTAAATTGGTGGAAAGAAAATTGGAATACAGCAGTTTCTAACCTTGACAGCATGAAATAAAAATATTACGGCACGTCTTAAAACACGTGCCGTTTGCATATGAAACGGAGGGTTTGAATGTCAAAAACTAAAGCTTTAACTATGACAAAACCAAGAAAAGATTATAAACTTTTATATTATGCCCTTCCATTTATGATAATAGTATTGTTATTTAACTATGTACCTATATTTGGCTGGATATATGCCTTCTTTGACTATATACCGGGGGTTAAATTAAAAGACAGCGAGTTCGTAGGACTTGAGTATTTTAAGTTGATATTTACAGATGCAAATGTGTGGAGGGCATTAACAAATACATTCGTATTCGCTATGCTTGGTATATTATTTTCTCCACTGCCTATGCTTTTTGCGATACTCTTAAATGAAGTTAAAAACGGTCCTGTAAGAAAGATTGTACAGACTTTTACTACTCTTCCGAACTTTATAAGCTGGGTAATTATTTTCTCTTTGGCATTTACTCTATTTTCTTCAGATGGACTTATTACCACAATGCTCTTAAAGATTGGAATAGGAACAGAAGGACAAAATCTTTTGGGAGATGGAAATGCGGTATATATTTTCCAGTCGCTCTTAGGACTTTGGAAGGGCTTGGGCTGGAGTTCAATTATATATCTTGCTGCCATTGCAGGAATAGACCAGGAGCAGTATGAGGCTGCAAGAGTTGACGGAGCAGGGTATTTCAGATGTGCAATCCATATTACCATGCCTGCTATGATAGGAACCTTTGTTGTTCTCTTCATCTTAAATATCGGTAATTTCTTAAATACAGGATATGAACAGTATTTGCTTTTTAAGAACTCAATGACAGCCGATAATATAGAGGTTCTTGACCTTTATGCCTATAGAATAGGGCTTGAAAATATGGATTATTCCTATGGTGTGGCTATAAGTATTATCAAATCCGTAGTTAGTGTGATTTTAGTGACCTTTGCTAATCTTGTGGCTAAAAAAGCACGTGGCAGTGCGGTAGTATAGAGAGGAGATATGTATGAATAATCATATTAAAAGTTCTGCTTCAAGACGTGTATTTCAAGTATTTAATTATATATTTCTGCTTTTTATTACATTTATTTGTATCTATCCGTTTTGGTATGTTATAATTTACACACTTTCAGATCCTTCAAAGGTAGGTGAGATTCCTCCTGTGCTTATACCATCGGGATTTTCTTTGGAAAATTATAAGCAGATACTTACTCTGGACGGATTTTTGCCTTCTATAGGTATTTCATTTGCAAGAACCGTAGCCGGAACTATTCTCAGTGTGGGAAGCTGCTCATTCTTAGGCTATCTTTTCTCAAAAGAAAATATGCCGTATAGAAAATTTCTTTACCGTTTCCTTATACTTACCATGTATATAAGCGGCGGCATGATAGCAACCTATATTGTTATTAAAAGCTATGGATTACTAAATACCTTCTGGGTATATATTATACCCGGTATGGTATCGGCCTATAATGTAGTTCTTATAAAGACCTATGTTGAGTCACTGCCAGCCTCTCTTGAGGAATCAGCAAAGCTTGATGGTGCGGGAGTTGTTACTATTTTCACAAAGATAATCTTTCCGCTCTCAAAGCCTATAATTGCAACAGTTGCAGTCTTTGTGGCTGTTGGACAGTGGAATTCATGGTTTGATAACCATATTTATACCCGTGGGGTAGATGAACTTAAAACTCTGCAATATCTTCTTTATAATTACTTAAACGAGGCACAGAGAATAGCGGAACAGCTTAGAAATGCTACGTCAAGTATTGATGCGGGAGCGATGATACAGCAAATATCCTCAAAAGGAATAAGAATGTCAATTACAGTACTTGCAGCCCTGCCTATATTTTTATTTTATCCTTTTATGCAGAAATATTTTGTAAAAGGAATAATGGTTGGTGCGGTTAAAGGCTGATAGATTAGAATGGAGAAAAGAATGAGTTACGCATATGAAGAACTTGATAAAAGACTTGTAAGCATAGTGCCTTCTAAGAGGCAGGTAGAATACCAGGAAGGAGAATTCTACGGATTTATTCATTTTACTGTCAATACCTATACAAATCGTGAGTGGGGGCTTGGTGATGAGCCACCTGAAATCTTTAATCCATATAATTTAGATGTGGAAAGCTGGGCGAAGGCAGTGGTAAGTGCAGGAATGAAAGGGCTAATTCTCACATGTAAGCACCATGATGGTTTCTGTCTTTGGCCTTCTAAATATACAGAGCATAGTGTCAAAAATTCTCCTTATAAAGACGGTAAAGGAGATATAGTAAAAGAATTGTCGGAAACTTGTAAAAAGTATGGACTTAAATTTGGGGTCTATCTTTCACCTTGGGATATGAACAGTGCCGTCTACGGTATGGGTAAGGAATACGATGATTATTATATCAATCAGATGACAGAACTTCTGACAAATTATGGAGACATTTATACATTTTGGATGGATGGAGCCTGTGGCGAAGGTCCTAATGGCAAGAAACAGGTGTATGACTGGGAGAGGTATTATGCCAAAGTAAGGGAATTACAGCCTGAAGCAGTGCTTTCAATAAGCGGACCGGATGTACGCTGGTGCGGCAATGAAGCAGGAATAGTCAGAAAAAGTGAATGGAGTGTAGTCTCAAAGGCTATGACTTCGCCTGCATTAACGGCTGAACTAAGCCAGCAGGAAGACAGTGAAGAGTTTAGAAAAAGAGCCATAGATCCGACCAAGGAAGAACTTGGAAGCAGAGAAGTCTTAAAAAATGAGCCTGAACTTGCCTGGTTCCCTGCGGAAACAGACCTTTCCATACGTCCGGGCTGGTTCTATCATACTGAAGAAGATGATAAGGTAAGAAGTCTTGAAAACCTAAAGGATATTTATTTAAAATCCGTAGGCGGCAATACAGCATTACTTCTTAATATATGTCCAATGAAGGATGGATGCCTTCATGAAAATGATGTTAAAAGGCTTGCAGAATTAGGTGACTTTATCAGAGAAAGTTTTAAGGAGAATTTGGCTGATAAGGCGGAAATTATCTCTTTGCCTGAAAAAGGAGACAGAGGAGAGGATATAACCGGCATACGAACTGACAGCTATGAAACTTACTTTAAGCCAGAGGACGGACATAGGGAGCTAAGTATAAATCTTACATGGAAAGAAGGAGTAAAGGCATCTTACCTTGTATTAAAAGAGAATATTTTATTAAGCCAAAGAGTAGAAAAGTTCAAGGTTTATGAGGATGTGAAGGGAGAAGGGATGGTCGAGGTCTATGACGGAACTGTAATAGGCTATAAGAGAATTGTAAAACTAAGCGGTAAGGAAATAACAGGCTTAAAAATAGAGATAACAGATGCGAGAGTAGCACCTGCTATTTCATTTGTGGGAGTACATTAGAAAGTAGGTTTGTGATACTGTATATTAGCTGATATTTTATGAATAATTTCGGTTATGTGATAAAAAACGAGGGAAATTCAGAAAATTCCCTCGTTTTTTGCTTGACTAAATGCAGATATAGGAGTAGACTAAGCGAGTTAGTCGAAACTAATTTAAAAGATAAATCGTTAGAGGAAATTATGAGAATAAAAGCTATAAAAATAAATCCGACCTTGGTTTTATTTTTCAATCTATTGATACCTACACTGTTTATGTTTATGGCGGCATATCCACTTAATTATATACTTATGGCATTTGCCTCCCTAGTGCTTGTCATCAGCGGAAAGTTAAAAAGAACCTTGATTTTAATTTCTATATATGGATTATTGTGGGGAGGGAACATATTTTTTTCAACTGTACTGAGTGTAGGTAGTCTTGCTATATTTTGTGTATTAATGATGCAATTTATGCCCTGTTTTATGATGGCAACAATCCTTTTTAGAGACTATACCACTGCTGAACTTCTATCCGCACTTGAAAGGCTTCCACTCCCCAGAAATCTTGTGGTTGCAGTTATAATAACCCTGCGCTATGTACCAACTTTTAAGAGAGAATTTGGCTATATAAAGGAGTCTATGAGACTTAGAGGGATAGCATTTACTTGGAAAAAGCCAATAGAAAGTTTTAGGTATTTTATAGTACCGCAGTTATTTAGATGTACAGCTCTGGCAGAAGAGGTAACTTCAGCAGGACTTGTAAAGGGAATAGATGCGAATATAAAAAGAACTTCTTATTATGAGCAGAGGTTTAATAAGAGTGATGGATGTTTAGCATTGTTACTCATAATTGGAATTGTATGGGCAGGGTTATGGAAGATATGATAAAAGCGGATAAGCTGAAATTTTACTATGAGCAGTCAAAAGATGGAATAGAGGATATAAATTTTAATATTAGAGCAGGAGAGGTTATTTTACTTGCAGGCGATAGCGGAAGCGGTAAGTCCACACTGCTAAAATGCCTTAATGGACTTATACCTGAAACCGTAGAGGGGAGTCTTGAGGGCAGTCTTTATTTTGAAGATAAAAAATATGCTGAACTTAAAATGTTTGAGCTGAATAAGCATATTGGTTCAGTGTTTCAAAATCCGAGAAGTCAGTTTTTTACCACAAATTCTACTGCAGAACTGGTGTTTCCTATGGAAAACTACGGATATTCAAAAAAAGAGATGGATGAAAGATTGACGGCTTTGACTGAAAAATTTAGCCTACATCCTCTTCTTAACAGAAATATTTTTGAAATTTCAAGCGGAGAAAGACAGCTCCTTGCACTTGCCTCTGCTATGGCACTGAATCAAAAGGCAGTAATTTTTGATGAGCCGTCTGCCAATCTTGATTATGGCAATGCTATGAGGCTTGGTAAAATTATAGCAGAGATGAAAAAGTCAGGCATTACGGTAATAGTTGCAGACCACAGGTTTTATTATCTGAGTGGGCTCATAGACAGGGTATTTCTTATTGAAGACGGAAGAATAAAACAGTTTGACAGTGAGGAAGAGTTTAAGGAAAGTCCATACGATACCAGAAGTTTTGCCCTTTTTGATTTAGAATTACCTTTACCTTACAAAAAAACAAATGTAGAAAAGATTGCAAGTCTAAAAAATGTAGTCTATAAAGATATTTTGACAGGTGTAAGTCTTGAACTAAACAAGGGTGAAGTAACTGTGTTAGTAGGCAATAACGGTGTAGGAAAGACTACTTTGGCTAAACTCTTGTGCAGGACATTAAAGCCTGATAATGGAGAGATAAACTGTAAGGAACTTCCGTTTTATATAATGCAGGATCCTGATTTTCAGCTTTTTGGAACATCTGTATACAACGAGCTTGCCCTTGTAAATAACAGTAAAGAAAAGATAGAAGAAACACTCAGTTATTTAGGCTTGTATTCTTACAAAGATAAGCATCCATTTGATTTAAGTGGAGGTCAAAAACAAAGGCTTCAGATAGGAATGGCTATGCTCTGTAATAAGCCGCTGATAATCTTTGATGAGCCTACCAGCGGACTGGATATAGTTTCTATGAAGAAGGTGGCAAAGGAGATAGTAAGACTTAAGAAAGATGCGGCAGTGCTGGTTATTTCCCATGACTATGAATTTATCAGAAATGTGGCAAATAGAATAGTTTATCTTAAAAGTGGTAATGTACATGAGGATTTTGAACTTACGGACAATACCTTATGTAAATTAAATAATATTTTTAACAATATGGAGGTAGAAAAAGATGAAGAACAGTTTTAAAATGAAAGATGTGGTGACGATTGCCTTGCTGACAGCACTTTATATGGTGTTTTATATGATAGTAATGGTAGTAATTACTCCGCTCGGACCTTTCGGTCATGCTATAAGCCCGGGATTATGTGCTGTAATTACAGGTTCTGTACTGATATTTATGTCAAGAAAAGTAGGGAAGATGTGGCAGTTCACATTTATGACAGCTATTCTTATGGCGTTATTCTGGATTATGGGAGGAGGTTATATCCCTTGGGTAGCAAGTTCTATGGTAATGGCTGTAATTGCAGACTTTATAGCTTCAAGAGACGGCAAGACAGTTAAAATATGGAAACTGGCTGTGGCTTCAGGTATTATGCATGTAGGTCAGGCTTGGGGTGCTATTATTCCATCCTGGTTTTTCTTAGAGCAGTATAAGGCAGCCTGGGTAGGAAGGGCAGGAATGACAGAAGAGAGTATGAACGCACAGATACAGTATACTCAGGGGCTTATGGGAGTATTGTCTACCGCTATAACCTTTGTTCTAGCTTTCGTGGGAGTTTACTTAGGCTATGTAATACTTAAGAAGCATCTTAAGGAAGCTTAAAATAAAAGAATTGAAAAATCCCCTACAAAGATTTACCTTGCAGGGGATTTTTTATATATTTAATAGGAAATTTTTTCCAAATTTCCTATTAAATAAAACTCACAATTATTCAACAGAAAGCAAATAATAATATACAGGCTGACCACCGAATTGTAATTCTACATCTAAATCTGAATAAGCTTCAGAAATCTTTTTGGCAAGAGCATCAGCATCAGCTTCTCCAACATCAGCACCGTAGTAAAGACTTATAATGCCCGCATCATCATCTACGAGGGACTCAAGCATTTCAAGAACTGCTCTGTCAACTGAATCACAAACAGAGATTATACCTTCATCTCCTATACCCATTATATTGCCCTGGCTGATGGTCTTTCCATCAATTACCGTATCTCGTACGGCATAAGTTACTTCGCCTGATTTGGTACACTCCATTCCTTCGGTCATTTTTGTGATATTGCTTTCTGTATCACCGTCATGGATGTAGTTGATAATGGCTGAAATGCCCTGTGGCACTGTCTTGCTTGGAATAACAATTATATTTTTGTCTTCTGTAAGCTCTTTCGCCTGATTCGCAGCAAGAATAATATTCTTGTTATTAGGCAGGATGAACACATTATCGGCATTTACCTTATCTATGGCATTTAGGATGTCATCGGTACTTGGATTCATGGTCTGTCCGCCTTCGATAACATAGTCAACTCCCAGTCCCTTAAAGATTTCACTAAGTCCTTCTCCCGCTGATACTGCTATGAAGCCGTCTGTTTTTCTTGGTTCATTAGAAAGCTTAGAGGCATTTTCTTCTGCGGTTTTTTGCTCTTTGGCTTTTTGAGTTGCATTTTCAATCACTCTTTCGTGATGTTCTTCACGCATATTATCTATCTTCATACTTGTAAGCTGACCGTAAGTAAGGGCTTTTTGTATGGCGAGTCCCGGATCATTAGTATGGACATGAACTTTTACCACTTCATCATCAGCCACCACTACTATACAGTCACCCAGTCCTTCAAGATAATGCTTAAAGTCGGCTTCATCTTTCTCGGTAAATTCTTTTTCAGACATTATTATAAATTCAGTGCAATAGCCAAATTTGATATCAG